>NZ_JBHWUE010000110.1:0-28262 GCF_042738615.1 Rhodococcus sp. NPDC059968 | reverse complement strand
GTACTCGGTTGCGATGATGGTGGGACTGCGCAAGGAGGCCCCACCGCCTCCTCACCTCTCAACGAATGATTCCCCGACGGCAGTGCGTCCGAGTGGACGACAGCGACCACTCCGCCAGGATAGGACTTACGATGGCCACACTCCCTGCCGATCTCATGCAAGTCAACCTTCTCGAGGTGTTCAACGAACCCGACCCGGCCCGGCGGGCCGCGGTGATCGCAAAGAACTATGCCGAGGAAGTGGTGTGGCATGAGCCGGACCGGATTGTTCGCGGGCGCAAGGGTTTCGAGCGCCGCGCCGACGAGCTGCGTGCCGAGAATCCGGACTGGGTCTTCCGGCCCGTAGGTGTCGCATCGGGTCTCGACGACATCGGTCACCTCGGCTTCCAGTACGGGCCCGCCGACCAGCCGGTGGTGACCGGCATGGACATCGCTCGCATCAAGGACGGCGTCATCATCGAGCTCTACACCATCGTCACCGGGATCCAGACGTCCCAATCGTGATCGATGCACGGCCGAGTTGATCGGCGCGGCAGGACCGGTGATGGTTATGGCGATTGGCGGCTCACGTCTCGATCGCGGTGTCCGGTGCGCTCCGGCGTCCTGCACGGTGGCGGCTTCGACGGAGCGAATCTGGGCCAGCGCCGCTGGGCGGGTGGTCTCGTCGAGCACGAGGTGCACGATGTCGAGCAGGTCGGTGCCCTGCTTGTCCGCCGAGCGATTCATCACCGCTTGGATTTTCATCGCGATCAGCGGCCCGGGCTCGGCGACGGCGTGGTGACCGTAACGCGCTCAGCGTTGGTGCGGATCACCTCGATGGTCATGTCGGTTGCGGTGTCGTTGGCCCAGGCGTGCGCCGAGGCGTGAAGGGGGTCCCGGGATCGTCGCGGGGGTTGGTCGAGTTCGACCTGTCGGACTTCGAGCACGTCGACCTTGACTGCTCCGTACCGGGTGGGCAGCAGGACGGCCGCCGGCTCGACCGGCTCCGCGCCGTCGGCGGCGCGAAGGACCTCGAGTTGGGGGAGGCGGCCGAGAAGTCGGTCGACGAGGTCGAGGTCGACGGTGGCGCGGTAGGGGTTCGACAGCCGTGACAGCACGGCGAGACCACCGACGATGACGGGCGCTTGGCCGATGAGTGCCCGAACCTCGATGACACCCGCGGCGACGGCGGCCATCGCATCGCCGACGAACACGATGTGGCGGCTACCAGAGACGGGTCCACCGATCACCGGGTGTCCAGGCATCGAGGATTTCCCGGCCCCGCCCGAGGTCTTGGGCGAGATCGAGCGCGACGAACACCGGATGCGTGAGCGGCCATTCGAGCGGATTGGTGTCCAGATCGATCCGGGACTGGACGACCGCGGGAACCGGCGCGACCCGCACGGTGGCGCGCGTGTGCCGGGCGGACTCCGCGGTGCCGAGCAGGGTGCTCGCGCGCCGGAGGATCGATGGGTCGGGAACGAAGAAGTCGAGGGTCTGACCTGCGCGGAAGGCGAGGGGTGCGCCGTATGCGGCGGCGGCAGCGGAGTCGGTCAGTGCCCACCCGGGCCCGTCGAGCGCGTCGAGACCGAGTCGGAGCGTGCGTTGCAGGCTGGTATCGCCCGGCGTCGGGGGCTGCGCCAGATGAACACGCGGGCTCGTCCAGCGGCCGGCGACCTGCCAGAACAGGTCGGTCCCGACAAGGGCATTGTTCGCGTCGAGGAGGCCGTCTCGGCGCAGGGCGGCGAGAACCTCCGAGACCGTGCTGGGGGAGCGGCCGAGCTCGCGCGCCAACCCGCGCACCGTGCCGGCTCGTTCTGGATGCAGCAGGATGGCGGTGGCGACCTCGAGTCCGGCCTTGCCGGCGAGCGCCTCGGACCGTGCGGCGCGTTCCTTGACCGGTTGCACGTCGGCGTCGCTCACCAGGCGATCGGTGCGCAGCGCGAGTCGGCCACGCAGGTCGAGGTAGCCGCCATGGTGGCGGATGAGCACGGTGCGCGCATCCTCGGTCACCCGGTCGGCCACGACGAGCAACGGTGCGGCCGAGGTGGTCGGGGGCGGGACTTCGGTGAGCAGCCGCTCGGCAACGTCGTCGGTGACCAACGTGCGGAACTCCACCCGGATCGGCACTGCCACGCCGTCCGGGTCCACGACCAGGTCGGCGTGGCTCCAGGATGCGGTCACGGGCGGGCGGGCCTCAATGTCCAACTGCGCGAAGGCATCGACCACGAAGGCCTCGATGCCCGCACCCGCGCGCCTCTGTGGGATCCGCCGTCCGTTCACCCTACCGATCCTCGCAGGTGTTCGGTGTTCGGTGTTCGGTGTTCGGTCAATACCGAACACCGAACACTAGAGATTGAGGCCCATGGAGTGGCGTCGGGGAGTGCAGGGGGGCGGTCACGGCTGGTGCCGCGGCCGCGGTGTCGGCTGGTGCCGCGGCCGCGGTGTCGGCAGCGAGCGTGTGAGTAGTTTGCGCAGCGCCTGGGAACAGCAGAGCCAGAGACCGCCAGCGTAGAGGAAATCGATGAAACCGAACTCGTAGCCCGCGCCGGGATGTGAGTACCAGAGCCACACCGGTTCGGGATGCCGGTCGCCTGGGTAGGTGATCGACCGTCAGTCGGATCACCGTGCCTTCGATGATCGGCGGCGGTCCCGGGTGGTCCGCCTACGATCCGCGGTGAGTGATCCTCGGGTGCAACCGATTCCACGCCGCAGTGACGGCTGTTCGGTAGCGGTCGGTGTCGGTATCGGTGTTGCTGTCGGGTTCGGGCCAGGTCTGAGGGTCGGCGAATTTGAATTCGGCACCGTGCCGGGGTGGGCGCCCGGTTCGACCCGGCGGCGGCGCGGGGAAGTGCAGCACCCGATCCGAACGCATCCGACCCAACCACCGTCGAGAGTCCCGCTGGGGCGAAGAAACTCGCACGGCGAGCTGGTACCAGTTACACAGGTTCATGGACACAACCCGTCGGTGCTCCCGGTACTCGAGCGACCGCTTCAAGGCCTGGATACGTCCTCGATAGCGATATGCTCGGAACAGTAGCAATGAGGTGAGCGCATGATTGTATGTTCGAGTCCCACTCGGTCCGGCAGGTTCGCTCGAATCATTCTGAAATGACGTCCGTGCAGAATTCGACGTTGCGGGAGATACACCCGTTGCGGGATCGAAGACACCGATGACCGCCGATGATCCGCTGGAGACGCAGCGCGACGTGCTTCTCACAGTCGAGGCGGAGTTGGAAGCGGCTGGCTTTGCCGACGCCGAGGAGGTCGGTCGCGGTGGATTCGGTGTCGTGTACCGCTGCGTGCAGACCGCACTGGACCGCACCGTGGCGGTGAAGGTCCTCACGGCCGAGCTTGACGAGGAGAACATGGCTCGTTTCTTGCGTGAACAACGCGCAATGGGTCGGCTTACCGGGCATCCGAACATTGTCAACGTCCTTCACGTCGGCGCCACCGTCAGCGGCCGGCCCTACCTCGTGATGCAATATCATCCACAGGATTCGCTCGAGGCCCGAATCCGCAGCTTGGGTCCGCTCGGGTTGAACGAGGCGTTGCGGGACGGTGTAAAGATGGCGGGCGCCCTGGAGACCGCGCACCAACTCGGTATCCTGCATCGTGACGTGAAGCCGTCGAATATTTTGCTTACCGACTACGGTGAGCCGGCGCTGACCGATTTCGGGATCGCGCACATCGCCGGCGGATTCGAGACCGCCACCGGCGTCGTTACCGGGTCCCCGGCATTCACAGCCCCAGAAGTGCTCCGAGGTGAACCACCGAGCCCCGCCTCGGACATCTACGGACTCGGTGCCACGCTGTTCTGCGCAATTACCGGTCACGCCGCATTCGAACGCCGAAGGGGTGAGCAAATGGTCGCGCAGTTCGTAAGAATCACCACGGAGCCTGTTCCGGATCTACGTGGCCAAGGCCTCCCCGAAGACGTGTGCGCTGCCGTCGAGCGATCCATGACCGCAGATCCGGGAGACCGCCCAGCTACGGCTCTGGAGTTCGGTGACGCATTGCGAGAAGTAGAACGTCGGCACGATTACCCAGTCGACTTCATGGCTCTGCATGCCGAGCCGGGCGCAAAGCTGCGAGATCAAGATCCGGTGCGTGCGAGGTCCGGTGCTGCCGGGTCTGTGTCGAGTGAGGTGCGCCCGCCGCGGTTACCTGTCGTTCGTGCGACCAGAGAGGGGAACCTGCCGTTTGAGCTGACCAGTTTTGTCGGGCGCCGCCGAGAACTGAACATGGTGAAGCACCTTTTCTTGGGGTCTCGATTGGTGACGTTGACCGGGATCGGGGGTGTCGGCAAGACCAGACTGGCGTTGCGGGTTGGCTCAGACTCGGTGCGGGCGTTCGACGATGGCGTGTGGTGGGTTGATCTGGGCGAGCTGCGAGATGCGTCGTTGTTGGAAGATGTGGTGGCTGCCTCGTTGAGGTTGCGTAATCAGTCCGCGCGATCCGTGCAAGAAGCCCTCATGGATTATCTCGCACCGCGACGGCTGCTACTCATATTGGACAATTGCGAGCAAGTGGTCGAGGCGGTGGCCGCGCTGTCTGCGGCTCTGCTCAGTACGTGTCCCGAATTGCGGATCCTCGCGACAAGTCGCGAGCCCTTAAGTATCAATGGCGAGACCGCTCTGCGAGTTCCGCCTCTGGGGGTTCCCGACCCGGATCGGCAGACCTCCCTACGCGGACTACCCCAATACGACGCAGTGACCTTGTTCGCACAGAGGGCCGTCACCGCGGTCCCGGGGTTCGAACTCACCGAAGACAACCGAACCATTGTGACCCGAATTTGCCAGCGACTGGATGGATTGCCCTTGCCGCTCGAGCTGGCAGCAGCTCGATTGAGGGCAATGTCCGCGCAGCAGATCCTCGAGCGGCTGACCGACCGGTACCGGTTGCTGACCGGGGGAAGCCGTGCTGCGCCGTCGCGGCAGCAGACGCTGCGGTTATGTGTCGACTGGAGCTATGATTTGTGCACGACCCGGGAACAGTGCCTGTGGGCGAAGTTGTCGGTGTTCGTGAGCGGGTTCGAGCTCGATGCCGCGGAGGGCATCAGTGCCGGAGACTTCTCACCCGAGGATTTGCTGGACACGCTGGCGTCGCTGGTCGACAAATCGATCCTCATCCGTGACGAGCAGGGGACGGTGGTGCGCTACCGCATGCTCGAAACACTGCGCGACTACGGCCGCGAGAAGCTGCGAGATATCGGTGAAGACGCGGAGTTACGGCAACGTCACCAGGACTGGTACCAACGGTTGGCGGTGCAGGCGGAGGCCGCCTGGGTCAGTTCCCTGCAGGTTCAGTGGATCGCCCGCCTCGAGAGGGAGCAGCCGAATCTACGGGAGGCGATGGAATTTTCCCTGACCGAGCGCGGTGACGCCAACACGGGGCTTCGGATCGCGACAGCGATGTATCCGTTCTGGCTCGCGCGCGGTCTCCTGGGCGAGGGCCGGCGCTGGCTCGCCCGCGTGCTCGTCCATCAGGGCGGGCAGGTAACCGCAGAGCGGGTCAACGCCTTGTGCGCAGGCAGTGTCCTCGCCGGATTGCAACGCGACCTCCCGGCGGGAACGACACTCTTAGACGAGGGCCGTGCTCTCGCTGAGCAGCTAGGTGATCCGTCGCTGCGCGCACTTGTCACATACGCAGACGGGAACCTGGCAAACTTCAGTGGAGATGTCACGCGCGCGGCAGCATGCTTCGAGGATGCACTGAAGGTCTTCCGCGAAGAGGACAACCTGCTCTTGCGGATTTGGGCCTTGATCGGGCTTGCTTTGGCTTCTGGTCCGCTTGGGGATGAGGCTCGTGCGCTCGCCAGCTATGAGGAAGCGCTCGCGCTGACTGAACCTCGCGGAGAGTCGGTGAATCGGTCCTATGCGCTGTGGACTCTCGGTCTGGCTGCGTGGCAGGAGGGGAACTCTGCGCAAGGCGAGGAATTGGTGAGGAAGGGTTTGCGGCTCACGCAGGCAGTGGGCAACCGGCTCAGCTCGGGGTGGTGTCTGGAGATATTAGCCTGGATCGCCGCGGACGGGCGCCAGGCGCGGCGCGCGGCCGTGCTCATGGGCGCTGCTGCTTCCTTGTCTCGGGCCGTGGGAAGCTCCACGGTAGTGGTCCCGAACTTGCTCCCACACCACGAACTGTGTGAGCGACGTACCCGCAGTGCACTCGGTGAGCCAGCATTCGTGACGGAGTTCCAACGTGGCGAGGTGCTGAGCTTCGAGGCCGCCGTTGCCTACGCCCTCGACGAGCAACTTCCCGTTACGTCACCTGCGCGTACCGCATCGAACCTGACCAAACGCGAGAGGCAGGTCGCCGATCTGGTGGCCCAGGGGCTGACGAACAAGGAGATCGCTGCCAAGTTGGTGATCTCGCCACGCACTGCCCAGGGCCATGTTGAACACGTTCTCACCAAACTTGGATTCACCTCGCGAGCGCAGATCGCCGCGTGGGTGGTCGAGCAATCGCAGGGCTGACCTGCCTGGGCGATCCTGAATCCCAATCATCCGCTCGCACCTTCACTGAATAGCTCAGCTCCGGACGGTTCACCCGATGGCTCTGTGCTACTTATCAATCCATTTGGGTTGGATCCCTCCCGGTCGCGGCGTGAGTGAGCTCTCTCCTGCGGTCAGGGTTGCGATGAGAGGTGGGTGTCGAGTGTGCCTTCCACTTACTTCGGGCCGCGTGAATCCGCAGGACGAGTGTTGTGGATCTCGAGGGTCAATTATAACTAGGTGGAGTTCAATCAGTCCGCCGGACAAGTCACTGATAGGTGGGAGTGTCGGGGAATCTGGAGGCGCATGAAGGCCGAGAGGTCGGCGCACAGCCTTGTCGCCGTCGCTACTGAACCTGTTCGAATCGTGCGTTGGCTTCGACCGCTGCCTTCGCCTGCAATCGCCTCAGCAGAGCGCGACCGAGTTCGGATTCGGGGTACACGTCGACCATCCGGAGAATTCGGAAATGGAACTGTTCCTTGGTGATTCCGAAGTTGACCAAGATGTCTTCTTCGGTCGGTCCACCGAACGGTAGCCAGCGAAGTGCAAAGTCTGCGAGTTCTTTGTCGTGGCGTTTCATCATGGTGATCTCCTTCTTCGGGATGGTTTAGCGATTCAGTTCGTTGATCAGGATCCGTCGAGCTTCGATCTTGTCGACTTTGCCCATGGCGGAGCGGGGCAAAGTCTCCACCGCATGTACAGACTCGGGAGTCTTGTGCCGAGAGATTCGTTGTGAGCGGAAAAAGCTACGGATGTCCTCGACTCCAAGGGTGACTCCAGGATCGGTGACGATGAGGGCTGACACCGCCTCCCCAAACCGCGGGTCTGGCACTGACACAACCGCAGCCTCGCGAATAGAGGGATGAAGTAGCAGTTTCGCCTCCACCTCCGCGGCGGAGATATTCTCGCCGCCGCGGATGATGATGTCTTTGTCGCGACCGGTCACAATGAGTTGCCCGCTCTGGTTGATGATGGCCCGATCGCCGGTGCAGAACCAGCCCGCGGGCGTGATCGCGTTAGGGCCTTCGTCGTCCATATATCCGAGGAACTGCTCTGGGCCGCGTACTTGCAGGCTTCCCTCAGCACCGCGGTCGACGGGGAATCCGAACGCATCCACAATCTGGATCTCGCTACCGTTCTGTGAAACTCCGTCGGTTTGTCCCCGTACCTCCGGTGGCGAGTCGGGCGAACTCCACGTTGCTGTCGGGTGCTCACTGGATCCATAGCATCGGAAGACTTGGATCCCGCGATCGTCCGCCCGGGAGACGAGGTTGGCATCGACTGCCGCACCTCCGCTCATCACCTGACGAAGGCGACCCGTTGATGTGCCGGCTGCTTCGTCGAGCAGAGTGCTGAGGAAATGTGGGGTGGATCCCATGGCGACGACCGGTCGCATGGCGACCGCCGCGACCGCCGAACGTGCATTCCACTTGTCCAAGACAACAGTCGGCACACCGAGGAGCACGGCTTGAAGGAGTCCCACGACACCCCCGACGTGACCGAAAGGAAACGTCTGCATGAACCAATCGCCGCCGCCGATCGTGAACGCAGTTCGAAAGTCGTTAACTTCGGCAAGGATGGACGCGGAACTGTGCCTGACGGCCTTCGGTCGGCCCGAACTCCCGGATGTCAAGATGATCAATCGATCTTGCTCAGTTCTCCGTGCCGCCCTGACGGTAACGCGCATGTCTCGTCGTCGAACCTCGGTATTGTCCATCGACAGCCATCGGGTTATCGATCCACATCGGAACGCTTCGTCGACGGCATCGGCGACGTGTGTGCGCACGACGGTCTCAGGCGCGATGACGCAGCTCGCCCGCGCCGCTGTCAGAGCCAGTGCGAGCTCCTCCGGACCGAGCAGGTGAAGGAGCGGCGCAACAGCCCTTTCGGCCAGAAGAGCACCGAGAATTGCTTCCGCCGCGGCCAGGGTCGATGTGGACCACACCGCGACGATCTCCGCCGGGTGCGTAGCCCTTCTCAGTCTGGCCGCGCAGATCTCGGATCGACGGACAAGTTCTCCGACGGTGACGGAATATGTGCCATCGGAGTCCGTGAAACTGAGCGGTGTGAAGGCGTTGAGTCGCCACCGTTGCCGAATCGCCTGGCCGATCGTGACTGCCTCAGACAACTTGCCTGTCACCACGTATATTCCTATCTTTCAAGGTTATTGGTGCCACGAGCGACGGTATGGCAGCTGGCTCCAGGCCGTTCCGTGGGCTCATGGCGACAGGTGTGAAGTGTCGACGAATCGATGTTCGGCTTGGTCTACCCGCTGCCCGATCCTCGCGATCGGAATCGAGGGGACTCGGAGCCGCATCTTCCTTAACTCACCCTGCTCATGTTTTACTATGACATCTTAGCCACAGAACCACTTCGAGAGGTGGAAACAATGGGTTTGTTGGACGGCAAGGTTGCACTGATCACCGGTGCGGCGCGCGGCCAAGGACGTTCGCACGCACAGCTCCTGGCGGAGGAGGGGGCGGACATCATCGCGCTCGACATCTGTAAGCAGCTGGACACGGTCCACTATGCGATGTCGACGCCGGAAGACCTGGAGGAGACGGTCCGGCTCGTCGAGAAGACCGGACGACGGATCGTGGCCAAGCAAGTTGACATCCGTGACTACGATGCGCTGAAGACGGCGGTGACCGAGGGTGTCAGTGAACTGGGTCGGCTCGACATCGTGCTCGCAAACGCGGGGATCATGACGCAGAGTCTCGAACCGCACACCCTCAATCGGGAAGAGTGGCGGGACGGCATCGATGTGATGCTGACCGGAACATGGAACACCCTCCAGATCACCTCACCGATCCTCATCGACGGCGGCCGAGGCGGAGCGATCGTGATCACGAGCTCCGTGTCCGGTCTTCGGCCGATGTACACGGACCTTTCGGGCGGCTTCGACAGCTATTGCGCCGCCAAGTTCGGCGTAGTCGGCCTCGCGCGGGCATACGCCGCCGGCCTTGCCGAGCACAGTATCCGTGTCAATACCGTGCACCCGACCGGATGTGACACCCCCATGGTGAACAACGACTTCTTCCCTGCCTACATGGAAGGGAACATGAAGACTGCAATGGCGTTCCAGAACACGCTGCCCGTCCAAATGGTCGACCCGATCGACATCAGCCGTGCAATCCTCTACCTGGTAGGCGAATCGGGTCGATACGTCACAGGGATTCAGCTGCCTGTCGATGCCGGCATTACCTACGCGAGCTGACGGACCATACCGGATCTGATCACGTGAAGAACAGCGACAGCGGTGCGCGGGCCGGAGCTCTCGAAGTCCGGGAAGAGCAGGATCCACTTCTTCATCGCTTGATGCCGTCGCCCGATCCTGCCGCTCGCTTCTTCTGGATGAGCGGCGCGGACGGTCGGCTGCGCATCGAGCAGTGCGACGCATGCGAGTACCTGGTGCATCCGCCGAGCGGGCATTGCCCGCGCTGTGGTGGTGACCGATGCACCCCTCGTCCTGTTTCGGGACGAGGCACGATCCATAGTTACACGGTCAACTACCAGCAGTGGTTCGACGGTCAACCGCCTTACATCATCATTATCATCGACTTGGACGAACAAGCCGGGCTGCGGCTGACCAGTAATCTGCTCGACTGCGCACCCGAAGATGTCTTCGTCGGCATGCGGGTGAGCGTGAGGTTCCTCGCGCGCCACGGAGTCTGGTACCCCGTCTTCGTCCCGAGCCAAGCAATGGAGTCTGACAGTGCCTGAACGCAGCTTCGAGCGCACCGCTGCGATCACCGGTCTCGGCCAATCAGCGGTGGGGCGACGACTGGGCAGATCCGCTCTCGATCTCACCATCGACGCTTGTGCCGCGGCCATAGCAGACGCAGGTTTGCGCAACAGCGACATCGATGGACTGTCGACGTATCCAGGCGGCGACCCGATTGCATCGTACGGCTACGGCGGGCCCTCGACCTACGACGTCCAAGATGCCTTGCGCCTCAACGTGGAGTGGTACCAGGGGGCGGCCGAGCTTCCGGGGCAGCTGGGAGCCCTCGTGTCCGCATGCATGGCGATAGCGGCAGGAATGGCACGTCACGTTCTCGTCTATCGCACCGTGACCGAGTCCTCGGCCCAGGGATCCGCAGGCCGAGGGTCGGTGCTGGGTACCGAAGCGCAAGCGGCCTCTGGCATGGGTAGCTGGATGGCGCCGTTCGGCGGGATCTCGGCGGTGAACTGGCTTGCACCCGTTGCGACACGACACTTCCATGAATATGGGACCACGCGTGAACAGTTGGGACAGATCCCACTGGTGTTCAGACGCAACGCCGGCCTGAATCCGAAAGCGATCTTCAGATCTCCGCTGACGATGGACGAGTACCTCCGGGCGCGCATGATCTCGTCACCTCTGTGCCTGTTCGATTGTGACATCCCGGTCGACGGATCAACTGCATTGATCGTCTCGCGGGCTGACGAGGCGAAGGACCGCCGACACGGAGGAGTGTTCTTCGACGCGATCGGTACGGCACTGCGGGGGCGCCCATCCTGGGACCAATACGAGGACATGGCGTCAATGGCTTCTCAGGGAGCCGCCGACCAGCTATGGAAACGCAGCTCGCTCACCCCGCGGGACGTCGACTTGGCGCAACTCTACGACGGGTTCAGTATCCTCGCCCTTGTCTGGCTCGAGTCCTTGGGATTCTGCGGTGAGGGGGAGGCAGGGCCGTACCTTGAAGGCGGAGAGCGTATCTCACTGTCCGGTGAGCTCCCGCTCAATACGGCTGGGGGTCAGCTATCCGCAGGCAGGCTCCATGGCTTCGGCCTGATCCACGAGGCGGTGACCCAACTCCGCAGAAAAGCAGGCGAGAGACAAGTCGCGGACGCGGAAGTAGCGTTGGTAGCCAACGGCGGAGGCCCAATCGCCGGGGCCATGATTCTCACACGCGACTGCCCGTGATTGTCTGAACCCCGCTTCTGGACATCTTCGGCACCGTACGCAGTCCTCCTCGCCGTCAGCCCGGTGAGTACCCCTGAGTCAGCTCCACGCGCTTCCGGGGTGCCTCGGCCAGATGACGCCGCGCCGCACGCCCCGGACTGGCCACCTACCTGACTCCGCCGTCGTGAGGCAGCGCGGCAAACCCAGCAACTCTGCTCATCGGCCAACCCCGGGAGTGTGCACCTCACCCCTTCCTCATATGTACATAAGTAAGGTATGATCCACATCACTGGTAGTTGCATGGCGGGCCGTATGGATACTCAGGCAAGCGGTGGAGCTGGCGGCTTCATTGTCCAGGGCGGCCGACCGGCGACGGTGTGCCTGTACTGGTGCGACCTGCGATGCATTGTCGAATTGGTTAGTGCGCCTTGACGAAGTGCCACGTGCCGAACGGTGCCGCCTCGGGAACGGGCAATCCAGTCCTTGTTGAATTGCTATGTGAGGAATGAGCCATGACCTACGTCATCACCCAGGCCTGTTGTAACGACGCCTCCTGCGTTTCGGTATGCCCAGTCAATTGCATCCATCCCACCCCGGACGAGGCCGCGTTCATGACCACGGAGATGTTGTTCATCGATCCCGCCACGTGCATCGACTGTGGAGCCTGCGCAGAGGCGTGCCCAGTCGACGCGGTCCGAGTCGACATCGAACTGTCAGATAACGAACAGCGATACGCGGAAATCAACGAGGCCTACTACGTTCAAAACCCGATCGACCCGGATGCAAACAGGACGATCCCTCGGCAGCGTCGCACCGCGGACTATGCCGGCCTGCGGGTAGCGGTCGTCGGGTCGGGACCCGCGGCCTGCTATGCGGCCGCGGAGGTGGCGAAGCATCGCGGCGCCGAGGTAGACATGTACGACCGGTTGCTCACCCCGTTCGGTCTGATTCGATCCGGCGTTGCCCCTGATCATCCGGGAACCAAGACGATCACCAACCTATTCAAGCGGACGGTGTCAAAACCCAATGTCCACCTCCATCTAGGTGTGACGATCGGCGAGGACCTGAGCCATGCCGAGTTGCTCGAGACCCACACTGCCGTGATTTATGCGGTGGGCGCAGCTGGTGATCGTCGGCTCGACATTCCTGGTGAGGATCTTGTAGGTAGCCACGCAGCCACCGAGTTCGTCTCCTGGTACAACGGGCATCCCGATTTCGCTGACGCACGCTTCGATCTGTCAGGTGAACGGGCGGTAGTCGTGGGTAATGGCAATGTTGCGTTGGACGTGGCGCGGATTCTCGTAGCCGATCCGGACGAGCTGGATCGGACTGATATCGCAGACCATGCGATCGAGGCTCTGCGCCGCAGTAACATTCGGGAGGTCGTGATACTCGGCCGGCGTGGCCCCGCTCAGGCCGCATACACCAACTCCGAGTTGTTGGCACTGCTGCACCTACCAGACGTCGACCTGGTCATCGAGAACGAGGAAGCTGAACTCGATGGAATTACTCATGACTTGATCTCACGCGGGAAGACCACCGCCTCGGTTCGGATCAAAGCCGAGCTGGCAGCTGAGATCGCTTCACGTCCAACAACGGGGGCGAAGAAGCGAATTGTATTGCGTTACTTGAAATCACCGGCTGATATCCTCGGCTCTGAGCGCGTCTCGGGTATACGTCTAACGAACAACTCGCTGGTCTACAACGACGATGCCACTGCGCGAGCGGTGGCATTCTCGGGTGGTGAAACCATCGACTGCGGCCTAGTGCTCCGGTCGATCGGATACCGTGGAAATGAGATTCCCGGGGTCCCATTCGATCAGAGGCGAGCCGTCATTCCCAACGACAGCGGCCGTGTTCTCGATCGTGCTGAGGGTCAGCCCGTAGCGGGTACATACACCGTTGGGTGGATCAAACGCGGACCGACGGGGGTCATCGGCAGCAACAAGAAATGTGCGGAAGAGACCGTGGGCGCCCTCCTTGACGACTTCGGCGCAGGGATTCTGCAACCTGTCCCGGGTCGCGCGCGTCTCGACCAGATGCTGACAGATCGGGCCCCCGATGTCGTCGACCTGGCAGGCTGGAACCGTATCGATTCGGCCGAACGAAAAGCAGGTTCCACACGCGGCAAGCCGCGGGTGAAGTTTGTGGATCCGGAGTCCATGATGAACGTGGTCCGGGGACAAGGATAGTCTCCGCACGAGGGACTTCCTCGCCCGCGCACAGTATTGCGACGCCACAGATGCCTCTCCGCCGGTTCTGAGCACGCGGAGAGGGCCATCTGCTGGCGTGATCACAATTCCCGAGCGAATCCCGAGCGAATCTCGAGTGTGTGGGAGGACCATCGACCAACACACTGCCATGAGCTCGACAACGCGGGCATATCGGCGGAAGCGGACCGATTGGACCTGCTGGCAAAGATCTTCCCCGTTCTCCGGTCAGACCCGGGCTGGCACTTCGGATCCCCGAACTTGCCGAGCCGGGCACGACGTCGTATCCACCTTCGAGTGGCGAGAAGGATATCGCGCCACCGGAATATGTGTGGGCGATCCCGTGGCCCGGAAACCAATGCGTCCCGACGTGTGGTGGCGGCGGTGCGCGCCAATAGTCGCTACCTGAATCGGATCTTGCCCTTCCCGGGGTACTCGCGACCGAGGAAGGCCGAACTACGGTCATGCAACGGAGTAGACGAAGATCCGGTGGTTCGCGCCCAGTGAACCTTGCGGCCGAGGTTTCACGCACCACACCCGCAGTGCGTTCCTTCTGGGGGCCTCGGACACGCGCATACCCGTGGGCTGAGGCCGAGCGGTGTCGGGTGACGGACGGTTGCGGCACTCGCAGCCGAGCGGCAGGGCATCAACTCGCCCCAGCAGTTTCGACGATTCGGACCGCGGATTGATCCTGTCGCGGATCTCCTGGGCGATATGCGACTGTGTGGCCGTCACGGGGCGGGCATCTGCGGCGGTCTGGCGGACTGACTGTCCGGCAGACCACCGCAATCAGTCGATCAGGAGATGTTCTGGTTGTACCGCAGCAGGTTCTGGGGGTCATACTGCTTCTTCAGCTTGGACAAGCGCTCGTAACTTGCCCCGTAGGAGTCCACCACCTGGGTGGCTGCCTCACCTGTGGACAGGAAGTTGGAGTACACGCCGGTGGTGTACCTCTCGATTCCGCTCCACAGGTCGCGAGTCCAGCTGACGTTCTTCTGATCGTCCGCTGGGTTTTGCCACATCGACGTCGCAAGGAAGCTGAAGGCTGATGCCCTGTGCGGGAACGCCGCCGAGGATTCAGGGATCCGGGTGATCGCTCCGCCCATCTGCTCTACCGCCAGAACGGTCCGCTGGGAGGGGACAGCCGCGAAATGCTTGGCCAGCTCACCGACCAGATCGTCGGTGAGTTCATTGAAGAACCCGGACTTCCAGTAGTTGCGCTGACCGCTCGCGAACGTCTTGTCGAACATGCAGTGGAAGTCGCGATATGCCATCTGCTTCTGCGTCACGTTGGTCGGGTGCCCGAATCCGACGACCGAGTTGATGACCTTCGCGCCCTCCTCCGGATTGCCGAACCACGCGGAGAAGAGTGTCACGCTGGGTCCCTGGCCGGGAATGGTGAGAAGGTTGATTGCGATGATGAGGTCGTCGTCCGCCTCGCGGGTCTGCTGCCGGTAGTGGCCGATGACCTCGCCGAGTGCATCTACCGGATACGTGGCGACCCCAATCGTGACCGGCGTGGTGTACTCGTGAAGCTCGAAATCGAACGCGGTCACCACCCCGAAGTTCCCGCCGCCGCCGCGAAGGCCCCACAACAGTTCGGGGTTCGAATCTTGGTCCGCGCGCACGTGGTGTCCACCAGGAGTGATGAGGTCGGCGCCGACCAAGCTGTCGCATGCGAGGCCGTGCTTCCTCATGAGCCAGCCGATCCCGCCGCCGAGTGTCAAACCGGCGACACCGGTCGAGGAGATGTTCCCACCCGTGGTGGTCAGCCCAAAGCCTTGCGTCTCCCGGTCGAACTCGCCCCAGTTCACGCCGGGCTGGACGCGGATGGTCCGCCCGCTCGGGTCGACGTGTGCACCCTTCATCGATGAGACGTCGAGGACCAGGCCCCCGTCGTTGAGGGCATTACCGGCAACGTTATGCCCGCCGGCACGGACGGCGAAGGGGACGCTGTTGTCGTCGGCCCAGCGGAGTACTTCCGCGACGTCGGCGGGGCCCAGGCACTGAATGACGACTCCCGGAGACTTGGTGATCATCCCGTTGTACAAAGTGCACACCCGCTCGTACTCCGCGGTACCGGGTTCGAGTACCCGACCTCGCAGGCTTCGGACGAGCGTCGACGGGAGGCTCTCTGCCGTGACGGACTGGGAGGTGAGATCGAGTTCGGCGGTCATAGAGGTGTTCCTTCGGAGTTCGGTGATCTGTGGTGCTATCGGTGTTGGAAGGTCAGTGACAGCTTTTCCGGGCCGTGCAACATGCCGGCTGGGGCGGTCATTTGTGGTGCCTCGGCGATCTGTACGTCGGTGAAGCGTGACGTCAGTAGGGTTAATGCCGCTTCCATTTCGGTGCGCGCAAGGGCTGCGCCGAGGCAGTGATGCATTCCCCAGCCAAACGGGAGGTCGTATCGCTCGGCGCGATCGAGGCGGAGCCGGCCGGGGTCGGCGAAACGCGCGGGATCGTGGCTGGCGGAGAGAAGGTTCAAGATGATTCGTCGGCCCGGTTCCACGCGGACGTCGTGGATCACGATCGGTTCACGCGGGATGCGGACGACGAAACGGGTCACCGGCCGCATGCGGAGGGCTTCATCAACTGCCGCGGGTACGAGCGAGGGGTCGTCGTGGAGCCGGTCCCATGCATTGTGTTGGACGAGTTCCAGAACAGCGGATGCCAGCTGGTAGCGGGTGGTGTCCTGTCCGGCGAAGATCAAGTTGACCAGGCTCCACGCCAGTTCCGCGTCGGTGAGTTTGCCTTCCGTGTCTTGTACGGCGATCAGGGAGCTGATGACATCGCGTTCGGGCCGCTTCTTTCTGGTCGCGACGAGTTCGGTGACGTACTCGGCGAGGGTGCGCAGTGCCGCGTCGATGCGAGGGAAGTGCGGTGCCAGCGGAACTGCCGCCAGCAGGTGGAGTTCGGTCGCGGCAGCTGTGAAGATCCAGATGTCTTGGGAGGGTATTCCCAGAAGCTCGCACAACACCCGCATGGGGAAGGGGCTGCTGAAGTCGGCAACGAAGTCGCACCGGCCGTTGACCCATTGATCGGTCAGCGCAGCGGCCGCCGCACTCATGTCGTGCCGACGCTCGGTGACGTGGCGCACCCGAAAACCGGCGCTGAGAACCCGTCTGATCCGGCGATGTTTGTCGCCGTTCATCGCGACCAACAACCCCTCGTCGGCAAACTCAATTAACGACTTGGGGCCACCCATCCGTTCGTAGACCGATGCGCTCTGTGAGTCGAGACGAGGATCGGTGATGAGTTCGGAAACGGTCGCATAGTCGAGGACCTCGACGCCGCGCCTGCTCCGGTGGACCGGTCCTTCGGTGAGCGCCTCGCGGAGGACGTCCAGCGACTCCCGCTCGAACTCGTCGCTCAGGACGTCGAGGAACGGAAGGTCGGACTCTTTCCGCGTAGAGATGTTATTCGCGCCCATCGAGGCCCACCCTCCGTCAATACTGGCCTAGTTGTCCTAGTTATATATCAGCGCGGGTCCCCCGGGGGCAATCCCTAGGTGTGGAATTCCTTGGGATCGCGACCGTAGAACTCTGCAGCGTTCGCCTCGGTTATCGCGTGAGTCGAAGTACGCCGCAACGCATCCCGCAACCCATCGAGTCTGCGGACGGAACCGGAAATCGTGTGGTCCAGTGCGGCGTTCGGCTCCGTCTCGGCACGTTGCCGTAGGTCCGCCAGGCGTCGTTCCTCGACCGCGACCTCCTCCGCCAGTCGCACCCGCGCCTCGTTGTAGGTCAACAAATCGAGATCGTCGTCGTCTTCGTCCCGTTGTGGAAAGGCGTCTACCGAACCGTGATTCTTGATGCTCATTACTTTCTCCGCTCGTCTCCGGGGGGCCCGAATGTCGGTACCTCATTGCGTCAACAGCATGGTGCGACTAGCTTGGATCATATCTCACCAGGTTACAAACCATGAGAAGAATTTCGCCCCGGCGGAGCTTGCGACAGCGCTCACGCCGTGACCACAAGGAGGCACTGATGCCACTTCAGGACTACATGCAGATTCTGTCGGTGGATGACCACCTGATCGAACCGCCACGGGTGTTCATGGACCGCCTACCGATGAAGTACTTGGAGGCAGGCCCGAGCATCATCGAGGATGAGAAGGGGCATCATGTATGGACCTACGAGGGTCGCCGTTACCCCCAGATCGGTCTGAACGCAGTCGCCGGCAAGGATGCCAAGGATTTCGGTATGGAACCGGTCCGCTACGAAGACATGATCCCGGGGTGTTACGACCCGGTAGAGCGTGCCAAGGACATGGATCTCGACGGTGTGCAGGCAGCTATGTGCTATCCGTCCTTCCCGGGCTTCGCGGGCAGGGTGTTCCTCCAGGCCGAGGACCCGACGCTGGCGCACCTGTGCGTCCAGGCATGGAATGATTTCTCGATCGGGGAGTGGAGCGGTTCGGCGCCCGGCCGATTCATTCCGCTGGCGATGCTTCCGGTCTGGGATACCGCCCTGTGTGTGAAAGAGATTCAGCGGGTTGCGGCGATGGGAGCTCGCGGGATCACCTTCCCTGAAAATCCGGCCCCCCTCGGGCTGCCGTCCTTCCATACCGATCACTGGGATGCGGTCTTCACCGCATGCGAAGATGCCGGTCTCCCGCTCTGCTTGCACTTCGGATCCTCGAGCCACGTTCCTGGATTCACCGATGACGCGCCGCTGGCAGTCTCGATCGCGCTCTACAGCACGAATCTGATGGCGACGACGACGGACCTGTTGTTCTCGGGCGTCCTGCAGCGGCACCCGCGGCTGAAGATCGTGCTCGCCGAGGGCGGTATCGGATGGATTCCCTACATCCTCGAAAGGTGTGATTACGTCTGGGAGCGTCATCGCTGGTACGAGGACATCGATCGCGAGACGAAGCCCTCCGATCTGTTCAGGAAGCACTTCTGGGGTTGCTTCATCGACGACAATTTCGGTATCCAGTCGCGGGAACTCATCGGTATCGACAACATCACGTTCGAGGTCGACTACCCGCACTCGGATTCGCAGTGGCCCAACACCCGCAAGTACGCATCCAAGTCGTTCGCGGACGTTCCCGATGACGAGGTCCATCGAATGGTCGAACTCAACGCTCGGAAGCTGTTCCGGTTCGGCCAAAAGGGAGAGCTGACCGAAGCATGACAGCTCAGCAGACCGCAATCGTGACCGGTGCCGCGTCCGGCTTGGGGATGGCCACCGCACGGCTGCTCGCGAAGCGCCCTGACCTGCACGTCGTTGTTCTCGATATCCAGGACGAGGCGGGTACGCGCCTCGCCCAGGTGCTCGGTGGTTCCTTCGTCCATACGGATATCACCGACGAGAGTCAGGCGATCGAGGCGATCGAATCAGCGGTGTCAGTGGCACCCCTCCGGTATCTCGTCAATTGCGCCGGTGGCGGCTGGGGATCGCGCACGATCGGCCGCGACGGTGAGTACACATCGGCGCACCCGCTCGGCAACTTCGCCAAGACAATGGCCCTGAACGTCCTCGGGACCTTCAACATGACGCGGATCGCAGCCACGGCGATGAGCCGGAACACCCCCGACGTCAACGGTGAGCGCGGATCGATCGTGAACACCGCCAGCGTGGCGGCGTTCGAGGGTCAGATCGGACAGGTCGCCTACGCGGCGGCGAAAGCGGGAATTGTGGGCATGACGCTGCCCCTCGCGAGAGACCTGGCCGCCGCCGGGATTCGAGTCAACACCGTCGCACCCGGAACGTTCGAGACCCCGCCAATGATGGCTGTGGATGCAACTATCCGCCAATCGTTGGGTGATGCGGTTCCCTTCCCGAAGCGACTCGGTTCGCCGCCGGAGTTCGCCGAGCTAGTTTCGCACCTGCTCTCGAATCCATACATCAATGGCGAAACGATCCGCATCGATGGTGCGATCCGAATGGGCCCGAAGTAGGGATTCGAGTGGAGACGAAGGAGTAGACGTGACAGACACTGTGATCACCGAGCAAGTCGGCAGAATCTTGATCACCACGCTCAACCGGCCGCAGGTGCGCAATGCCATCGACGGCGAGGCGGCACGCGGGCTGGCCCGAGCGCTCGACGAATTGGACGAGAACGACTCGATCTCGGTGGGAGTACTGACCGGGGCGGGGCAAACATTCTGTGCGGGTATGGACCTCAAGGCCTTCCTGACCGGCGACACGCCGGAGATTCCGGGGCGCGGCCTCGGAGGATTGACCGAACGGCCGCCGCGCAAACCGCTCATTGCAGCGGTGGAGGGGTGGGCGTTGGCGGGTGGCCTCGAATTGATGCTCGCCTGCGACATGGTTGTCGCCGGCGAGGATGCGAAGTTCGGTGTGCCCGAGGTCAAGCGAGCGCTGGTCGCCGGCGGGGGTGGAGCTTTGCGCTTGCCCAAGCTGATCCCGCCGGCGTTCGCGATGGAGTTGTTGTTGACCGGCGAGCCGATCGATGCCGCGCGAGCTGCAGCTATGGGCTTGGTGAACCGGGTGGTACCGACAGGTGAGGCGCTCGACACGGCTCGAGAGCTTGCGGCAGTGATCGCCGGGAACGGTCCGCTCGCCGTCGCCGCGACGAAGGAAATCGCGCGCCGCACTTCGGACTGGACCGAGAAGGAAGGGTGGGTGGAACAACGCCGGCTGATGGAGACGGTGAACAACTCGTCCGACGCCAAAGAGGGAGCCTTGGCGTTCACGGAGAGAAGACACCCTCAATGGCGCGGGGAGTAGCGGCGTTCTCGCACATCGCGGTGAGTGTGTCGAACCTCGACCAGGCCGTCGATTTCTACTGCAGTGGACTCGGATTCGGCCCGGGCGAGGAGTACTCCGCCGCCGGGTGTGAGGTTGCCGCAATCATGGGAGTGCCCCGCACGGGCTTTCGTGGAATCTTCCTCCGGCTGGGCGTGACCCTGCTCGAATTGCTCGAATACCGTGAGGCCCTCCCGAAGAGCGCCTGGCCCAGGGACCCGCGGGAAGTCGGCTACGCCCACATCAGCGTGATTGTCCCCGATATGCGCGAAGCCGTCGACAACGCCCTTCGGCACGGCGGGGCTTTCTGCGCGCAACTCGACCATGCTTTCGGTGGCGGGCAAAAGACAACGATCACCTTCCTTCGCGATCCGGACGGCAATCGCATCGAGCTGATCTTCCACCCCAATAGCGAAGAGACCCGCGCGCACTCGAACTTTCTCGGCATCGGCGCAATTCGATGGCCGGCGGACGTCGTGTGACGGGCGCTCTGCTCCAAGTGTGACCAAAACGTTTTTTTATGGACTGTGAAGTCATCTGAAGCTACGTTAACCTAGTTATAAATGAAGGCACTCACCGTATGGAGGTCACATGGAGTTCGGGTGGCGAGACGAAGACGCCGACTTCAGATCGCAATTGAAGGAATTCATCACGGATGAACTCCCTGAACGATGGTCGGACCTGATCCCGGGAGAAGAGCCGGCGTCAGACTTCATCCTCGACTTTTGCCGCAAGCTCGGGGACAAGGGCTGGCTGACCCCCCACTGGCCGGTTGAATACGGAGGCGCGGCAGGGTCCCCCTGGCAGTTCATCATCCTCGGTGAAGAGCTCTGGAGTGCCGGCGAACCCCGCGGATCGCAATACATGAATGTCAACTGGATCGGCCCGGCGATCATCAATGCGGGTACACCGGAACAGCGTAACTATCACCTCGGCCGGATCAGCAGGGGCGATGTGTTCTGGTGCCAGGGCTTCTCCGAAGCGGAGGCCGGAACCGACCTCGCCAATATGCGGACCAGTGCGGTTCGCGACGGTGACGAGTACATCATCAACGGGGAAAAGCTGTGGACCTCCTACGCCGGAGAAGCCGAATTCTGTTTCGTGCTCGCCCGGACTGATCCGGAGTCCACGGGCAACGCGGGCATCTCGATCTTTCTCGTGCCCACCGATACGCCGGGATTCGCGATCGAACCGATTCCCAGCGTCCTCGACATCCACGAGTTCAATCGACTGACTTTCACGAACGTGCGGGTTCCTGCGGCAACACGTCTCGGCCCGGAAAACAGCGGTTGGAAAGTAGTCCGAGAGGCACTCTCGCACGAACGAATCGGCGGTCCTCGCTATGCGCGTGCGGCCCTGGTCACCGGGCGGCTTCGGCAGATCGCGGACGAGCGAGGATGGTTGGTCCGAGACGGAATCAAGACCCGACTGGCCGAGGCCGAGGCGTCATGTGAGGCCGCGAAGCTACTTGTCTATCAGGCCATCCACGCGCGAAGCTGCGGTCGCTCGGAAAATCTCGAAGTCAGCCTTGCTCGGGTAGCGATCGTCCGATGCGAACGCGTGGTGGCCGACCTGGCCCTCCAGATGTTCGAAGACGAGAGCATCGAGCGCGGATCGATGGGCAACTCGCAACTGAAAACCTCGATGATTGCAGGACTAGGTGGTGGCAGCGTGGAAGTTCAGCTCAACATGATCGCGCGGTCGCTGCTCGGAGCTGTGGGAAGGTAGATCATGGATTTCGACATCAGTGAGAGCCAAGGACTGAGGCTGGCGACTGTCGCAGACATCGTCGAAGCAGCCGGTGGTCCGGCTGCTGAGACCGAACAGCTCGATCAGAAACTCGAGGCGAGCGATGTCTTGTCTGACGCCTGCGTCCTCGACCGATTCCTGGTCGCAGAGGAGCTGGCACGGATCGGTACCAGCAGCACCTTTGGTCTCCGTGCGCTCCTTGCAGACTGCCTTCCCGAGGGGCTTCCGCCGGGCAGCATCGCAGTAACCGAAGCGCATCGCCGCGGCCCAGTGCGGTTTGCGAACAGCGCATCGTCCATCGTCGTCCTCGACGGGGACCGGACACGACTGTACGAGTCGGTGGCAGATTCCGTTGTCCCCGCCGAGACCAGCTTCGGCTTCACCTACGCTCATTTCCGGCCGAAAGGTGAGGGCATTCGTCTCACCGACGGTGCCGAGGACATTCTGCGTGCGCGGTGGCGGCTGGCCATGGTCGCCGAGATCGCGGGCAATGCTCGCACGGCGGTGGAGAAGACTGCCGACCATCTCGTCTCACGCGTTCAGTTCGGTCGCCCGTTGAGTTCACTGCAGGCCCTCAGACATCGCCTCGCCGAGGCCGCGGTCTCCGCAGAAGCAACAAGGTGGCTTGGCCGCGAAGCGGCCTTCAGCGAAGATCCACGCGCGATCCGACGAGCATCATGGTACGCATCCGACACAGCGGCGACCCTGGTCCCAGACCTGATGCAGATGTGTGGCGCCCGCAGCTTCACCCTCGAATTCGGGCTTCACCTGTTCACGATGCGAATGAACTCCCTGCGTTTGGAATTTGGCGGAATCGATCGACTGGGCCTCGAACTCGCAGAAGGCAACTTGCCGCACGCCGAACACGCGACATCAGGTAGCCGACTGTGAGTGCGGGACCCGTCGTTTCGGCAGCCGCTCGAGACGCTGTCGGAACGGTTACCGCCACGTATCGCAGTGACCCGGTATCATTGCGCCAATTGCGAGAATACGTTGCCGCCACCGGCGGCCGTCCAGAAGAGTGGGGAGACCCGGACGATCCACATGCTGCGATCGTCACTCCTCCGCTGTTCTTCCACGCAGTTTGTCGACGGGTGGTGGCAGAGGCCGACCTGGGTGCTGACGGGCAGTACTCGTTCCTCGGCGTCGAGGGAGTGTCCGGTCGAACCATGGCCGGGGGACACAAGTACGAGCTACTCGAGCCCGTGAAGGTCGGGGACGTGCTCTCGGTGACCGAACGACTCAAAGACATTACCGAAAAAGATGGGCGCACAGGACCATTGGTATTCGTCACCACAGAAGCCGACTATCACAACCATGAGGGAACACTTGTGGCTCGATACCAGCAGACAACGATCTTCCGATGAGCGACAGCGCACCCCTACGCGGCGGTGAGCAGCCGAAAATCGACGATAAGTTGCCGGTCCTCGAGCGGACGCCCACCCGACTCACCCTGTTCCTGTTCGGCGTCGCCTACTGGACATCGCACAAGATCCACTATGACGTCGAGGCAGCCCGGGCCGAAGGCTTCGACGACGTCCTGGTAACAGCCAACCTACTCAGCGCATACAACGTTGAGCTACTAACTCACTGGACCGGCAACCCGCAGTGCGTGCTGGAACTCGCGGAACGCAATATTTCGCCCGCAATCGCCGGCGAAATGCTGACCATTACCGGCCGCGTGGTGGCCCTGGAACCCGCAGGAGACCGCACGACGGCCCGGTGCTCCCTGCTCATCTCACACAGAGATGGAAGCACGGTGCTGGAAGGGTCCGCGCTAGTCGCTTTGCCATAGTTCCGAGGTCGAAGCCCACGTCAGTCGTCATGACATTGGGCGAGTTGGAGGAAGAATATGAAGCGCAAAATTTTCGAAACCGAGCACAACGAATTCCGTCAACTCGCAAGATCGTTCTTCGAAAAAGAATGTGCACCCCACACCGAGCAGTGGGAAAAGCAAGGGCAGGTAGATCGAGAAGTCTGGCTCCGTGCAGGCGAACTCGGCCTACTCGGATGGGAGGCGCCCGAGGACTACGGTGGCTCCGGCTTACGCGACTTCCGGTACAACGCCATCATGACCGAAGAGTTCATCGCGACAGGGTCGGTGGGGTTCGGCTACTCGCTGCACAACGATGTGATGCCCCCGTATCTGATCGATCTGACTACCAATGAGCAGAAGCAGAGGTGGCTACCCGGATGGGTTACGGGTGAACTTGTGACCGCGCTCGCGATGACGGAACCCGGCGCCGGATCTGATCTGAAATCGATCCGGACAACGGCCAAGCCCAGCACGGGCGGATATGTGCTGAATGGGTCTAAGACCTATATCACCAACGGCATACTCGCTGACCTTGTCATCGTCGTAGCCAAGACCGATCCTGACGCAGGGCACCGTGGAATCAGTCTGCTGATGGTCGAACGGGGAATGGACGGGTTCAGTCGAGGCCGCAATCTCGACAAGATCGGAATGAAAGCTCAAGATACTGCTGAGTTGTTCTTCGACGATGTTTTTGTGCCGGCCGCGAATCTGATCGGGGAAGAGGGCCGTGGCTTCTACCACCTGATGAAGGGCCTCGCGCAGGAGCGGGTGGCATGCGCGGTGACCTCGACGGCTGTGATGGAGCGTGTCTTGGAACTCACTTCAGAGTTCGTCAGGACACGAATGGTATTCGGGCAGCCCTTGGGTGCACTGCAAAATACCCAGTTCGTCCTTGCGGAGGTGAAGGCCGCGACCGAGGTATGTCGAACCTTCACCGACGACGCCATCGCCGACCTTGTCCGCGGCGATCTCAGCCCTGAACGTGCTGCGATTGCGAAGATGTTCGTAACAGAACGCCAGTGGGAGGCGGTAGATGCCTGCCTGCAACTGTTCGGCGGTGCCGGCTACATGAATGAGTACGAGGTCGCCAGGCTGTGGCGAGATACCCGAGTTCAAAGGATCTTGGCAGGGTCGAGCGAAGTGATGCGGCATATCATCGGGCGATCCCTGAACCTTGGTTGATGCTCGGTGCTGCCCTCGAATACACGAGTCGAACGGCAGAGGGCGGGCTTGGTTGTGGCTGGCCGAGCGCCTGTATAACGGGTGTGGCGACGAGGCGTAGGAGCGAACCCTGAGGTCCGCTCCCCGAACATCCCCACTTGTGACAGCTCGACCGACCGACCGACCGACGGAGAAGGCAGTCCAATATGGCGGTTGCAACGGTAGTGCCGCCAAGGACCTCACCCCGTTCGCTGGCGGTCAAGATAATCGATGGCCTCGGATGGCGTTGCCCGGCAATCTGAAAATCACTGATGCCCCACCTCGCCCGGAAGCGAGAGGAGGTGGTGCTTACGCGAGAGTGTTTCTTCCTCGGGCGCCCGGTCCTCCACCGCAATCACCTCAAGTCCGGGCGGGATCCGTATCTTGGGGCAGCGCGGGCGACCATCGGTTCCCGGTGCCGTCATCGCGCACCATGACCGAGACACCACCTGGAGCTGGGGCGGTGGTCATCGGTGAGGCAGTGCACAAGTCGGCGCGGCCGCCAACGCCGCCGACACCGAGTATCGGTTGACACCAAGGTCCACCGGGATGCCACCCGAAACTCCGGATCGCCGGCGTGGATGTCGAGCGCGGCATTGATCAGAAGGGCATCGTCCCAGTCCCGCAGCGGGACCGGATCGGTGCTCCACTGGTAGAACGCTTTCCGGGAGAACCCCAGCACCCGGCAGGTCACCGCGACGGGGACACCGTCAACGGCAAGGTCACGGAACACCGCCCGACGCATCACCTCCGCCTCCTGTTCGAGCAGCCGGATACGCCTGCGGGCCTTCTGCAGTTCGGCGGACTCGTCCCTGGTGACGCCGGGTCGGGTGCCGTCCTCGATGTCGGCGTTGCGCAGCCAGTTCTTCAGGCAGGTCTCGGATATCCCGAAATCCTTCGCGATCTGTGGCAGCGGGGATCGGCCGCACCCGGCGAGGCGGATCACCGGCACTTCGGTCGTTGCTGCAGTTTGGTCCGTGATCTCGATGCTGTCACCGCCGGGGCTGACGCTGCCGCCCAGTTCCGGCGCTGTCGAGGGGCACCTGAATCGGATGCTCAAACCCGGCAGATGTACGGGCGAGCCAACTTCGACCTACCCCGCAGACGTGTCATACACGTCGGATAGTCAAGCGCCCATGCGAATCACGGAAAGTGCGCTGGATCCAATTACGTGACGGTCGACAGGAAGCGGATCTTCCTTCGACCAGCTGGTGTAGGGCAGAGACCACCCACATCTAATCCAAGGAGACGCCCTCATTCGGGCCACACTGGTGTGGGAATGTAGCGGGCGCCGTCACGGTCGACCCTCGATGCTGATCGGACCCCGGACAGACCGGTGACGCCGCGGTGTCATGACACTGATGGGGCGCCGTTGGTACCGGAATGGACTCCGGCCGGCGGACGAGTCCATCGGCCGGAGTCCACAATGAGCATGGCGTATCAGTCGAAACGATCCGGGCTCACCTTCGCCTCGCCTGCATCGCGGCGGTCACGGGTGCAGCGGACGACCCGAGGCGAGATCGTTAACCGTCAGGGCAGTAGAACTCGTAATTAGCCTGGTTCGCCCTGTGGTGTACTCGTCGTGGAGACACCGTCATCCGAGGTGCTTGGTCAACCATGCGACGACCGGGCAAGTATAGCCAGAGCCGCCAATCCGATCGATGCGATCCCGACGATCCAGATCGCCGGACCGAAGACCGAGCCGCTGACGATCGCGAGTTGTGCACCGATGAAGGGGGCCAGCCCGGCACCAAGGACGGTTCCAATATTCTGGCCAAGGTTCGAACCGCTATAGCGGAGATTGGCCGGGAACAGTTGGGCGATCAATGTGAACGCTGGCGGCATCATCGCCACGCTCAGTACGTTGTAGACAACTATCGCTACCACCAACGGCATGAACGTTTCCCCGGTGCCGAGCAGCCACAGGACGGGGAAGGCGCTCACGATGAACGCTGCAAGAATGATGCTCGCGACGCGTCGCTGACCGAATCGCGCGGTCAGCCAACCCGACAGGGGCACGCTCGCGGCACCGATAGCCGATGCGAGAGCAAGCGCTGAGAAGACCGTGCTGCTCTGCAGTCCACGGGACCCGACAAGGTAGGTAGAGAACCATGCAAGGAGGCCGGCCGTACCGTTTGCAGCGATTGCGACACCACCGGCGAGAAGAATTGTACGCCCGTGATTCCGGAAGAGTGTCCGGATCGGGGTGGAGGCAACCTGATTGTTCTCCACCATTTTGTCGAACTCAGGAGAATCTTCCAATCGGGTTCGCAGCCGCACTGCTACAAGAAGTAGAGGGAGCGCAGCGAGAAACAGTACGCGCCAACCTGTCTGACGCATCCAATCCGCGTCAGCGGTGCTACTGAGAATCCAAACAGCGGAGGTTGCCACGGTAGTTCCGAGTGCAGCGCCGAACGGGGTGAGTGAGGCCAGAAAGATCCGCTTACGAGGGGGTGCGGATTCGAGTACGAACGTGACCGAACCGAGCATTTCCGAACCTGCGGAGAGGCCTTGCCCCAACCGCAAGAGAACGAGCAGAACTGGTGCCCAAATACCGATAGTGTCGTAGGTCGGGAGCAATCCCACTGTGCCCGAGCACAAGCCCATCAGTGTGAGACTGGCGATGAGAGCGCGGCGCCGGCCAACGCGATCGCCGATCCGCCCAAAGATGAGTCCACCAACTGGTCGTGCGACAAACCCTGCGCCGAACACCGCGAGTCCCGCTAAAAGCGAAGTTGCAGCGCTTGCCGCGGGGAAGAAGAGGGGTGCGAAATAGGGCTCTACTGACCGATCTGTGGGTGTTTGAGGGCGGCATAGAGGCGCACGCCGTTGTCCCCGTAGCGTTCCGGCTTGTCTAAGGTCAGGTCGCTACAGATACGGAAAACGGCGTGCGCAACAACAGGATATGGGCTGGGATTCTCGGTGTCGAAAATACGGTCGTGGAGGCTGTCGAGTTCGACGATGAGCTCGCGTGTGTGGTGGTCTCGGTGCGGCCCGCCGCCCGGGTCGGGTCCCGGTGTGGGATGTGCCGGCGCCGGTGCCCCGGCTATGACGGTGGGGCGGGGCGACGGCGGTGGCGGGCCCTCGATGCCGGCCTGACCACGGTGATCATAGAGGCTTCGGCGCCGCGGGTGTCGTGCCGTGAGCACGGGGTGGTCGTCGCGCATGTGCCGTGGGCCCGCCACGGTGCCGGGCACACCGTGCGGTT
>NZ_JBHWUE010000109.1:0-29598 GCF_042738615.1 Rhodococcus sp. NPDC059968 | reverse complement strand
CCCCACACGGTCAGGTAGCCAGAACAACCACAACCGAAAACAACGAACCCCCAGCTCAACCGGGGGTTCGCTCGTTCTCATAGCAGTAACTTCGGCCTAGCGGTCACCACTGGCCGTAGTCGGGCTTCAGGATGTCATTGAGATCGATGCCGACCCCGGCGACGTTGCTCGCGTCGATCTCGTACTGGTGCAGGTGCGCCGACGGGTGAACGTACCCCTCGGGTGTGCCCCAATCGTGCTGCCAATACCACGACCCGAGCCCGGCGAGGACCGCCAGATCCAGCGTCTTGGAGTTGGCGTAGATGCCGGTGTTGGCCTTGCCGACCACCGACTCCCACCCGGCGAGGTACGGGGCGATCATGGTGAGGAAATCGGCGGGCGAAGGATTGTCGTCGATGGACGCGTAGATGGGTCGGTCCTCGGAACCGCCTGCGGCGAGATGCAATTCGAGTCCGCGCTCCGCGTGCCGCTTGCCGGCCTCGAGACCGCCGCGCCAATCGGCCGTCGACCCCTTGCCGAACTGATAACACGAGACGACCGACAGTCCGGCGTCGAGCAACGCCTGCGCCTCGTCGGCGAGCATCGGCTTGCCTTCCATCCACTCGGCGCCGGGCCGGCGGTCGGACACGTAGCGGATGGCGCCGGCATACCCGGCCTCGAGGATCGCGTCCGCCGAAGGCACCCCACCGGCGTAGTCGATCAGGATGCCGAGGCTGTCCGCCTTCGCGACGGCGACCGAGGACGTGGTGGACGCGAGTGCCGCGATCCCGGCCACAGCGGATCCCGCTGCCGCGTACCGGAACAGGTCTCTCCGAGAAATCTGCACTGTGGCCCCCATATCCGATCGGTCGCGCTCCGGCGTGTCTCCGACATTCACTCTCGCTCAGTCGGTATGTTGTCCGGTTTGCATTCCACCACACTCACACGGGTCCCGCCAGCCACTTGGACTACATCCGTCACATCGGACACTCGCGACCCGCGCCGAACCGGCGGCGCCACGAGTCAGCGGAAGAACACCGCAGCCTGGTCGGCCAGATCGAGTGCCCCCTGCGGCAGGATTCCGAGAACCACCGTCACCACCACTCCGACCGCGATGGCCGCGGCGGTGAACATGCTGGGCACCACGATCGTCGGGGCGTCGCTCTGCGGCTCCGAGAAGAACATCAGGACGATGACGCGGACGTAGAAGAACGCCGCGATCGCGCTGCTGACGACACCGACGAGGACGAGCGGAACGGCACCGCCCTCGATGGCGGCCTGGAAGACCGCGAACTTGCTGACGAACCCACTCGTCAAGGGGATTCCGGCGAACGCGAGCAGGAACAGCGCGAAGACGCCGCCGACCAGTGGCGAACGCCGCCCCAGTCCCGCCCAGCGGGACAGGTCCGTCGCCTCGCCCCGGCTGTCCCGCACCAGGGTGACGACGGCGAACGCGCCGAGCGTGCTGAACCCGTACGCCAGGAGATAGAACATCGTGGACGACAGGCCCGCCCGGTTGGCCGCGATCAGACCGGTGAGGATGAATCCGGCGTGCGCGACCGACGAATACGCGAGCATCCGCTTGACGTCGTTCTGCGTGACCGCCATGACCGCACCGACCACCATGGTGAGGATGGCGACGCCCCACATCACCGGCCGCCAGTCCGCGCGCAGGTCGGGCAGTGCCACGTAGAAGATGCGCAGCATCGCGCCGACGGCCGCGACCTTGGTGGCCGCCGCCATGAAAGCGGTGATCGGAGTCGGCGCACCCTGATAGACGTCGGGAATCCAGGAGTGGAACGGGACGGCACCGATCTTGAACAGCAGGCCCACCGACAGGAGCGCGGTTCCGATCAGCGCCAGCGTCTTGTCGTCGGTGCCCCGGGCGAGCGCGTCGGCGATCCGCGGCAACTCGACGGTGCCCGCGTAGCCGTACAGCAGGGCCACACCGAACAGGAAGAAGGCGGACGAGAACGCCCCGAGCAGAAAGTATTTGAGGGCCGCCTCCTGCGACAGGAGACGGCGACGCCGCGCCAGCCCGCACAGCAGGTAGAGCGGCAGCGAGAGGACCTCGAGCGCCACGAACATGGTGAGGAGGTCGTTGGACGCCGGGAACAGGAGCATCCCGCCGACCGCGAACAGGGTGAGGGGAAAGACCTCGGTATGCCCTGGGGCGCTCTTGGTGGCCTCCCGTTCGGCGACGCTGCCGGGAACAGCGAACGCCTGGGGGGTGAAGGCGTCGGTTCCGCCTTCCGGCTCGGCTGCACTCGCGGCTGTTACCTCCGCGGTCGCCGCGGCGACCCCGCTGTCGACGCTCCGCTCGGCGATGAGCAGGATCGCGGGGATCGAGATCAGCAGGATCGTTCCCTGGAGGAACAGTGTCGGACCGTCGACGGCCACCGCGCCCGCGACGGTGGAGTCGCGGGTTCCGGCGAGCATGACGACGGCCACGAACGCGGCGGTGAGTCCTCCGAGCGCGAGTACGAGATGGCTCGAGTAGCGGCCGCGCCGGGGCAGGAACGCCTCGACGAGCACACCGGCGACGGCCACGCCGAACACGATCAACATGGGTGCCAGCTGGCCGTATTCGATGTCCGGCGCGCGCAACGTCGTGGACTGGGCGAGTACGAGTTCGGAGGTACTCATCGGTGTGTGCCTCCCTCTGGGTCCTGCCCGGCGACGGTGGGTGCGGGATCGTGCTGACCGACGGTGACGAGGACGTGGCTCACCGCGGGGGTGATGACGTCCAGCACGGGCTTGGGGTAGACGCCGAGGACGAGCAGCAGGGCGATCAGCGGCGCCACGACCGCGATCTCACGGCGCACGAGGTCGCGGACGGTCTCGTTGCCCTCCTTCAGCGGTCCGGTCATCATCCGCTGATAGAGCCACAGCACGTAGATCGCGGCGAGGACGAGCGCGAAAGTCGCGACCACGGCAGCGATCTGGTAGCGCGAGAACGTGCCGACCAGGACGAGGAACTCGCTGATGAACGGCGCCAGGCCCGGCAGCGACAGCGTGGCGAGTCCCGCCACGAGGAACGTCCCTGCCATCACCGGCGCGACCTTCTGCACGCCGCCGTAGTCGGCGATGAGGCGGGTGCCGCGGCGGGACACCAGGAACCCCGCGATCAGGAACAGCGCCGCGGTCGAGATGCCGTGGTTGACCATGTACAGCGTCGATCCGGCCTGTCCCTGGCTCGTCATGGCGAAGATGCCGAGAATGATGAACCCGAAGTGCGAGATCGACGTGTAGGCGATCAGTCGCATCACGTCGGTCTGGCCGATGGCCAGTACCGCGCCGTAGATGATTCCGATCACCGCCAGCACCGTGACGAACGGTGCGAAGTACGCGGACGCTTCGGGGAACATCTGCAGGCAGTAGCGCAGCATGCCGAACGTCCCGACCTTGTCGACGACGGCCATCATGAGCACCGCGCTGGCCGGGGTGGCTTCCACCGCGGCGCCCGGCAGCCACGTGTGGAACGGCCACAACGGCGCCTTGACCGCGAACGCGAACATGAAACCGAGGAACAGCGCCTTCAGCACGCCGGGGTCGGCGTCCAGCCCTTCGGCGACGATCACCCGGAAGTCGAAGGTGCCGCCGCCGAAGGCGTCCTGACGCGCCGTCACCACGTACACCCCGATGACCGCAGCCAGCATGATCAGGCCGCCGAACAGGTTGTAGAGCAGGAACTTCACCGCGGCATACGACCTCCCCGCCCCGCCGAATCCTCCGATCAGGAAGTACATCGGGATGAGCATGGCCTCGAAGAAGATGTAGAAGAGCAGGACGTCGAGGGCGGTGAACGACATGATCACCATCGCCTCGACCATCAGCGTCAGCGCCACGTACGTGTGGGCCATCCGCCGCTGCCCGTAGTCGGGCGCGGTGTCACCGTCGTTCCACCCCGCCAGCAACAGCAGCGGCACCAGAACGGTGGTGAGGAGCACCAGGACGAGCGCGATGCCGTCCAGGCCCAGGATGTACCGGGTGCCGAACGCCGGGATCCAGGCGTGAGATTCGACGAACTGGTACTGCTCGCCGGTCGGATCGAACCGGATCGCCAGCACGACCGCCAGGCACAGCACCACCACGGACACACCCACGGCGACGGATTTCGCGAGCGCGCGCCTGTGGACGGGCAATGCCAGGACCACACCGGCACCGACGAGTGGCAGCACCCAGAGGGCGGTCAGCCACGGGAAGCCGCTCACCACAGCCTCACCAGCATCGTGGCGACCAGAAGGGCCGCACCCGCGAACATGAACAGCGCGTACGAACGGACGAACCCGGTCTGCAGGCGCCGCACCCGCATCGACGTTCCGCCGACGAGCGCGGCGAACCCGTTGACGGCACCGTCGACTCCCCTGCCGTCGACGGTCACGAGTGTTCGCGTCAGCTCCTGCCCGGGACGCATCAGCGCCGCCTCGTTGAACGCGTCGCCGTACAGGTCCTTCCGGGCCGCAACAGTGAACGCGGTGACGTCCGCCGGCGCGACCTCGGGGATCGGCTGCCGAGCGTACTGCCGGTAGGCCACCGCGACTCCCGCGAGCACCACCACCAGCGTGAGTGCGGTGATCGCCCACACGGGCAGGGCGGGCTCGCCGTGGTGGGCGCCGACGACCGGTTCCAGCCAGTGCTGCAGGGAGGAGCCGACAGCGAGGAGGGCGCCGGCGGCGACCGAGCCCACCGCGAGCAGGATCATCGGCACCGTCATCACCCCTGGCGATTCGTGTGGGTCGGCGACGAGAACATTCCCCTTCGCGTCGCTGGCCCCGGAAGCCCACCGCGGTTGTCCGAAGAAGGTCATCAGCATCACCCTGGTCATGTAGAAGGCGGTGAGTCCCGCGCCGAGCAGCGTGACCGTTCCGAGGACGACGCCCTGGACGCCCTCGGCGGCGAATGCCGCTTCGATGATCTTGTCCTTGGAGAAGAAGCCGGAGAACGGCGGAATCCCGATGATGGCCAGGTATCCCAACCCGAACGTCACGAACGTGATCGGCATGAAGGTGCGCAGACCACCGTAGCGGCGCATGTTCACCTCGTCGTTCATGCCGTGCATCACCGATCCTGCGCCGAGGAACAGACCGGCCTTGAAGAAGCCGTGGGTGAGCAGCAGCATGATCGCGAACGCGTACCCGGCCGGCCCGAGACCGGCGGCCAGCACCATGTACCCGATCTGGCTCATCGTGGATGCCGCCAGCGCCTTCTTGATGTCGTCCTTCGCGCAGCCGATGATCGCGCCGAACAGCAGGGTCGCCGCACCGACGATCACGACAGCGAGCTGGGCACCCGGGGCCAGATCGAAGATCGCGTTGGATCGGACGATCAGATACACACCCGCCGTGACCATGGTCGCGGCGTGGATGAGCGCCGACACCGGTGTCGGACCCTCCATCGCGTCACCGAGCCAGGACTGCAGGGGGACCTGCGCCGATTTGCCGCAGGCGGCGAGCAGCAGTGCGAGCCCGATCGCGGTGAGCACCCCCTCGCTCGCGGCGCCGGCACGCGTGAACACGTCGGCGAATTCGATCGAGCCGAAGGTCGAGAACATGATCATGATCGCGAGGACCAGGCCCATGTCGCCGACGCGGTTGACCACGAACGCCTTCTTCGCGGCCGCCGCCGCGGACGGCTTGTACTGCCAGAACCCGATGAGCAGGTACGAGGCGAGACCGACGCCCTCCCACCCGACGTACAGGCCCAGGAAGTTGTCGGCCAGCACCAGCAGCAGCATCGCCGCGAGGAACAGATTGAGGTAGGCGAAGAATCGCCTGCGCTCCGGATCGTGTGCCATGTACCCGATCGAATAGATGTGGATCAGCGAACCCACCCCGGTGATCAGCAGCACGAAGCACACGGACAGCTGGTCGAGTTGGAGACCGAAATCCACCTGGAGTTCGCCGACCGGCACCCAGCTGAACAGGGTCTGGTGCACGACCCGCTCGGCTGCGTCCCGGCCCAGCATGTCGACGAAGAAGACGACGCCGAGCGCGAACGAGACCAGCGCCGTCGCGCAGCCGAGGAGATGGCCCCACGCATCACTGCGCCGGCCCGCCAGCAGGAGCACGGCGGCGCCGAGGAGCGGCAGAACCGGCAGCAGCCACACGGCCGACGAGAGCGTTCCGCTCATGCCGCACCGCCGATCGGGGTGTCGTCGTCGGGCAAAGTCACCTTCTCGAGGATGTGCGTCATCGGGGACCCGTCAGTTCTTGAGGAGGTTGGCGTCGTCGACGGAAGCCGAACGGCGGGAACGGAAGATGGTCATGATGATCGCCAGACCGACGACGACCTCGGCGGCCGCGACGACCATCGTGAAGAATGCGAAGACCTGGCCGTCGAGGTTGCCGTGCATCCGGGCGAACGTCACGAACGCCAGATTCGAGGCGTTGAGCATCAGTTCGATGCACATGAACACGATGATCGCGTTGCGGCGGATCAGCACCCCGGCCGCGCCGATCGTGAACAGCAGCGCCGACAGGTAGAGGTAGTTCTCGGGGTTCATCGCCGACCGCCCTCGTCGGCCGCTTCGGGTTCGGGGGTCGCGACGTCCGCGGTGCCGAGCGCCCGGGCGGGCAGGCTCGGCCGCCGTTCGAGCGACCGGCTGACGGACAGCTCGGAGAACGTGCCGTCGGGCAGCAACGCCGGTATGTCGACCGCGTTGTGCCGGGCGTAGACCCCCGGACTGGGCAGCGGTGTCACACGGGCACCCTCGCGGACGCGGTCCTGGGACAGCTCGCGCTGGTCCTTCCGCCGCTCGAAACGCTCCCGGTGGGCGAGCACCATGGCACCGATGGTCGCGGTGATCAGCAGCGCACCGGTCAGTTCGAAAGCCCACACGTACCGGAGGAAGACGAGCTCGGCCAGCCCCTCGACGTTACCCGCCGCGTTGGCCTGATCGAGACCGGTGAACGCGGAGACGGACGCACTCCCGATGCCGCCGATCAGCAGCAGTCCGAATCCCAGTCCCGCCGCGATCGCGGCCACGCGCTGACCGCGGAGGTTCTCCACGAGGGATTCGGAGGAATCGACGCCGATGAGCATGAGCACGAACAGAAACAGCATCATGACCGCGCCGGTGTACACCACGATCTGCACGACGCCGAGGAAGAGCGCGCCCTGGGCGATGTAGAACACGGCCAGGATGATCATGGTCGTCGCGAGGAAGATCGCCGAGTAGACGGCCTTGGTTGCGCTGACTACTCCGAGCGCGCCGATCACCGCCACGGTCGCGAGGACCCAGAACTGCACGCCCTCGCCCGTCGAGGTCTGGGTGAAGGGTTCCGCGACCAATTGGACCGCGGACGGCATCGTGTTCACCACGTCGGCTCTCCTCCCTCGATCACGGCCTGTCCCCCGCCGACTCTTCGACCTCGGACCCGTCCTGCGACGCAGCCGCCGCTCCCCCGGTCACCGTGCCGCGGTAGTAGTCCTCGGCGGTGGCGCCCGGAGCCATCGGGTGCGGCGACTCGACCATGCCGGACTCGAGCGGGGCCAGCAGCCGGTCCTTCTCGTAGATCAGGCCGGCCCGGTTGTCGTCGGCCATCTCGTACTCGTTGGTCATGGTCAGCGCCCGCGTCGGGCACGCCTCGATGCACAGCCCGCACCCGATGCAGCGCAGGTAGTTGATCTGATACACCCGGCCGTACCGCTCGCCGGGCGAGAAGCGTTCCTCGTCGGTGTTGTCGGCACCCTCCACGAAGATGGCGTCGGCGGGGCACGCCCAGGCACACAGTTCGCACCCGATGCACTTCTCCAGCCCGTCCGCGTAACGATTGAGCTGGTGCCTGCCGTGGTAGCGGGGCGCCGTCGGCACCTTCTCCTCCGGGTAGAACTCGGTGTTCGATTTCTTGAACATCGTCGAGAAGGTCACGCCGAAACCCGCTATGGGGCCGAGGAATTTAGTCATCACTGTCCTCCTGGGTCGAGCCGGTGGAGTGCGCGCCGGTGACGGAGACGGGCGTGCGCCGGAACGCAGGCAGCGTCTGACCCGGCATCGGCGGAACCGGGTATCCACCGGCCATGGGGTCGAACGGTTCGAGTGTCTCCGGGGACAGCTCGGCCCGTCCCCGCGGCTCGACCGGCTTCTCGGGTGCGGGAACACGGCCCGGACGCAGGCGCTTCCACAGGAGCACCACCACGACGAGGGCCACGACGAGGCCCGCGACGACGAGCGCGATCGACCGGGCGTCGTAACCCTCGTTGCGGAAGGCCCGGACGGTGGCGACGATCATGACCCACACCAGCGAGATCGGGATCAGGATCTTCCAGCCGAGACCCATGAACTGGTCGTACCGCAGCCTGGGCAGCGTGGCGCGCAGCCAGACGAACACGAACAGGAAGCCCCAGACCTTCAGCGTGAACCACAGCACCGGCCACCAGCCGGAATTCGCGCCGTCCCACAGGCTGAGCGGGAACGGGGCGTGCCAGCCACCGAGGAACAGCGTGGTGGCGAGCGCTGAAACCGTCACCATGTTCACGTACTCGGCGAGCATGAACATCGCGAAGCTCAGAGAGGAGTACTCGGTGTGGAACCCGCCGACCAGTTCGCCTTCGGCCTCGGGCAGGTCGAAGGGCGCCCGGTTGGTCTCGCCGACCATCGACGTGACGTAGATCAGGAACGACGGCAGCAGCAGGAAGACGTACCAAGTGTGTTCCTGGGCGGCGACGATGCCCGACGTGGACATCGTTCCGGCGTCCAGGAAGACGGCCGCGAACGACAACGCCATCGCGATCTCGTACGAGATCACCTGTGCCGTCGAGCGCAGCCCACCCAGCAACGGGTAGGTGGAGCCGGACGCCCAGCCGGCGAGCACGATGCCGTAGACGCCGATCGACGTGGCCGCGAGGACGTAGAGGACGGCGACCGGGAGGTCCGTCAGCTGTAACGGCGTGTAGTGCCCGAAGATCGACACCGCCGGGCCGAACGGGATCACGGCGAACGCCATGAACGCCGGTACCGCGGCGATGATCGGCGCCAGGATGTAGATCGGCTTGTCCACACCCTTCGGGACGATCCCCTCCTTCAGCGCGAGCTTGATGCCGTCGGCGAGGCTCTGCAGCATGCCCCGCGGGCCCACCCGGTTCGGGCCGACGCGCATCTGCATCCACGCCATGACCTTCCGTTCGGCCAGGATCGTCAGAAGCGGGGTGAGGACGAGGAACACGAAGATGGCCAGGGCCTTGCCGAGAACCAGCCACCACGGGTCGTGACCGAACAGCGCCGGGTCGGGGTAGACGGCCTCGATCGTCACAGCGCACCTCCCGGGACGATCCCGTTGGTGCCGGCCGCACGGCGGACGTTCACGACGCTCCCCGCCCGGGTGGCCAGTTGCCGGTAGACGGCGGATCCGAGCGAGTTGAGCGGCAGCCACACCACCCGATCCGGCATGTCGGTGATCACCAACGGCAGGGTGACGGCGCCCCGTTCCGTCGTGACGGTGACCGGATCTCCGTCACCGGCACCCGTCTCGGCTGCCGAGGCCGCGGACATCCGCGCGAGCGGCGTCCGGGCAGTGCCCGCCAGGTGCGGTTCCCCGTCCTGCAGCCGTCCCGAGTCGAGCAGCATCCGCCAGGTGGCGAGCACCGCTTCCCCCGGCCCGGGTTCCCGCCGCGGCGGTTGCGGGTGGTCGGGCGGATCCGGGAACTCCCCGTCCCAGGCGCCGAGCCTCTCGAGTTCGCGCCGTGCGGTCGCGGCGTCCGGAAGACCCAGCGGGACACCAATTTCGCCGGCGATCGCGTGGAGCACCCGCTGATCGGGCATCGACCCGGTGGCGCGGAGGGCGGCGTCGAAATCGCGTGCGCGCCCTTCCCAGTCGAGGAAGGTGCCCGGTTTCTCCATGACCGGCGCGATGGGGAACACCACGTCCGCGCGCTCGCTGATCGCACTGTGGCGCAGTTCCAGACTCACGACGAACCCTGCCGCCTCGACCGCGGCCAACGCGGCCTGCGGGTCGGGAAGATCGTCGGCCTCGACACCACCGATCACCAGCGCCCCGAGCGTCTTCGCCTCGGCCGCGGCGAGGATGCCCGCGGTATCCCGGCCCGCGGCATCCGGCAGATCCGCGACGTTCCACGCCGACGCGACCTGCCGCCGAGCCTCGGGATCGCCCACCGGTCTGCCACCCGGCAGCAGTCCGGGCAGCGCGCCCGCCTCGAGTGCACCGCGTTCGCCTGCACGTCGCGGCACCCAGGCCAGCCGGGCCCCGGTGTCGTCGGCCAGGCGGACCGCGGCGGACAGCGCCCCCGGCACCCCGGCGAGTCTCTCCCCGACCATGATGACCGCACCCGGCCGGCGCAGCAGCTCGGTGACACCCGGCTCCAAATCACCCGTGCGGAGTCCGTCGAGCAGCTCCGGCTCGGCATTCGGCGCGGACCGCAGCAGCCTGCCGGACATCTTCTCCAGGCCACGGGACGTGTACGGGGCGACCGAGTAGACCGGAACGGCCTTCGCACGCGCGGCCTTGCGCAGCCGGAGGAACACGATCGGCGACTCCTCCTCCGGCTCGAACGCGACGAGAAGGACGACCGGCGCGGCGTCGAGGTCCTCGTAGGTGACCGCGAGTCGCTGCCCCGCCACCCGGGCGGCCAGGAACTCGGCCTCCTCGCCGGAGTGTGCGCGACTGCGGAAGTCGATGTCGTTGGTGCCGAGCGCTGTTCGCGCGAACTTCGCGTAGGCGTAGGCGTCCTCCCACGTGGACCGGCCCCCGACGAGAACACCTGCGTTGCCCCGCGCACCGGCCAGTCCCCGCGCCGCGACCGCCAGAGCCTCCGACCAGGAGGCGGGTGCCAGCGTGCCGTCGTCGCCGCGGACGAGAGGGGTGCTGATTCGGTCGCGCTCGGTGGCGTAGGCGAATGCCCACCGCCCCTTGTCGCAATTCCATTCCTCGTTGACCTCGGGATCGTCGCCCGCCAGCCGGCGCAGCACTGTGCCCCGCCGGTGGTCGGTGCGCTGGGCGCACCCGCTCGCGCAGTGCTCGCACACGCTGGGGCTGGAGACCAGGTCGAACGGGCGGGCCCGGAAGCGGTACGCGGAACCCGTCAGCGCACCCACCGGGCAGATCTGGACGGTGTTGCCGGAGAAGTACGACTCGAACGGTTCCTTCGCGTAGATCCCGACCTGCTGCAGCGCGCCCCGTTCCATGAGTTCGATGAACGGGTCCCCGGCGACCTGCTGAGAGAACCGCGTACACCGCGCGCACAGCACGCACCGCTCGCGGTCCAGCAGGACCTCCGTGGACAGCGGAATCGGTTTGGGGAACGTGCGTTTGACCTCACCGAAGCGCGACTCCGCGCGCCCGTTGGACATCGCCTGGTTCTGCAGGGGGCACTCGCCGCCCTTGTCGCACACCGGGCAGTCCAGGGGATGGTTGATCAGCAGCAACTCCATCACGCCCTTCTGCGCCTTGTCGGCGACGGGCGACGTGAGCTGGGTGTGGACGACCATGCCGTCGGTGACAGTCGTGGTGCAGGAGGCGAGCGGCTTGCGCTGCCCCTCCACATCGACGAGACATTGACGGCACGCACCGACCGGATCGAGCAGCGGATGGTCGCAGAACCGCGGGATCTGGATGCCGATCATCTCCGCGGCACGAATCACCAACGTGCCCTTGGGGACACTGACCTCGACGCCGTCGATGACAACGCTCACGTGATTGCTCACTTGGTTGTTCACTTCTTTCGCAGGCATCATGCGTGAACTCCAGCCATGAGCGTGGACTGATGCGGGTCGAACGGGCAGCCACCCTGCTCGAAGTGTGCGAGGTATTCGTCTCGGAAGTACTTGATGGAGGACATGATCGGGCTGGCCGCACCGTCACCGAGAGCGCAGAACGACTTGCCGAGGATGTTGTCGGCGATGTCGAGCAGCTTCTCCAGATCGGCATCGGTCCCCTCCCCTCTCTCGAGACGCTCCAGGATCTGCACCAGCCAATAGGTGCCTTCCCGGCAGGGCGTGCACTTGCCGCACGACTCGTGCGCATAGAACTCGGTCCAGCGGAGCACGGCACGCACCACACACGTGGTCTCGTCGAAGATCTGCAGGGCCTTGGTGCCCAGCATCGATCCGGCGGCGCCGACGCCCTCGTAGTCGAGGGCGACGTCGAGATGCTCGTCGGTGAAGATCGGTGTCGAGGAACCGCCCGGGGTCCAGAACTTCAATCGATGCCCGGCGCGGACTCCCCCCGCGTACTCGAGCAACTCCCGCAGGGTGATTCCGAGCGGGGCCTCGTACTGTCCGGGCTTCGTCACGTGCCCGGACAGGGAGTACAGGGTGAAGCCCGGCGACTTCTCGCTCCCCATCGACCGGAACCACTCGATGCCGTTCACGATGATCGGCGGGACACTCGCAATCGACTCGACGTTGTTGACGACGGTCGGTGACGCATAGAGACCGGCCACCGCGGGGAACGGCGGACGCAACCGAGGCTGGCCGCGGCGACCCTCCAGCGAGTCGAGCAGCGCCGTCTCCTCCCCGCAGATGTACGCCCCCGCACCCGCGTGCACGACCAACTCGAGGTCGAAACCGATGCCCAGGATGTTCTTCCCGAGGTAGCCCGCCGCATACGCCTCCGCGACCGCGGCCTGCAGCCGGCGCAGCACCGGCACCACCTCCCCGCGCACATAGATGAAGGCGTGCCCGGCGCGGATCGCGTACGCCGCGATGATGACGCCCTCGACGAGCGCGTGCGGCGTGGCCAGCAGGAGCGGCATGTCCTTGCAGGTGCCCGGTTCGGACTCGTCGGCGTTGACCACGAGGTAATGCGGCTTGTCGTCGCCCTGCGGGATGAACGACCACTTCATTCCGGTCGGGAACCCGGCACCACCACGACCGCGTAGTCCGGCCTCCTTGACCGTCGAGATGACCTCGTCCGGGTCCATGCGCAGCGCCTTCTGCAGCCCCTCGTACCCGTCGTGGCGACGGTACGTGTCGAGGGTCCAGGATTCGGGCTCGCCCCAGTAACGGCTGAGGACAGGGGTCAGCGGCATGTCAGTCTCCCTTTCGACCCGGGTCGGTGGCCGTCGGATCCGTCTCGGAGGTGGACCGTTCCGGAGGCACCGTCGCGGACGGGGCCGGCGCCGGCTGGTCCTTCGCCGATTCCGCCGCCACCGGCTCGGTGTCCCGCGACTGCGGCGCCGGGATCAGCGAGGTCTCCGCAGGATCCGGTGCCGCCATGCCCCGTTCGTGCGCCACGCGCAGGCCGGCCAGTGTGGCGTCGCCCGCGGTACCACCCTCCGCCAGCGCACCGGGGCGCTCGTCGGGGAACCCGGCGAGAATGCGGGCGGTCTCCCGGAACGTGCACAGAGCCGCACCGCGGCTCGGCGTCACCCGCTCCCCCGAACGCAGCGAATCGACGAGTGAGCGAGCCGACTCCGGAGTCTGGTTGTCGAAGAACTCCCAATTGACCATCACCACCGGGGCGTAATCGCACGCCGCATTGCACTCGATGTGCTCCAGCGTGACCGTGCCGTCGGCGGACGTGCCACCGTGCGGCAGGTCGAGATGCTCCTCCAGCGCGGCGAGGATCGCGTCGCCGCCCATGATCGCGCACAACGTGTTGGTGCACACTCCGACGTAGTAGTCGCCCGTCGGGTCGCGGCGGTACATCGAATAGAAGGTCGCCACCGCAGCCACCTCCGCGCCGGTCAACCCGAGCCGGCCGGCACAGAACTCGATCCCCGCCGGCGTGATGCACCCGTCCTCCGCCTGCACCAGATGCAACAGCGGCAGCAGCGCGGAACGCGAATTCGGGTAACGCGCGATGACGACGTCGGCGTCGGCGTCCAGCCGCGCACGGACCTCCGGCGGATACTCCTCACGCGCACCCGGCCGCACCAGCAGCCCGTTCTCCTCCGGCCGGGGGCCGAACTCGATGAAGATGGGTGTTTGCTTTGGTGCTGCTTGCTCGGTCATCGGTCCACTCCCCCCATCACAGGATCGATGCTCGCGACCGCGGCAATGACATCCGCAACCATGCCGCCCTCACACGTGGCCGCCACCGACTGCAGGTTCGTGAACGACGGATCCCGGAAATGCACCCGGTACGGGCGCGTACCGCCGTCGCTCACCATGTGCACACCGAGCTCACCCCGCGGCGACTCCACCGCCACATACACCTGGCCCGGCGGCACCCGGAAACCCTCCGTCACCAACTTGAAGTGATGAATCAGCGACTCCATCGAGGAATCCATGATCTCGCGGACGTGCCCGGGCGAATTTCCCAGACCGTCGGGACCCAACGTCAGATCCGCCGGCCACGCGATCTTCTTGTCCTCCGCCATGATCGGGCCCGGCCGCAACTTGTCGAGGCACTGCTCGACGATCTTCAGCGACTCCTTCATCTCGTCGACCCGGATCAAGTAGCGGCCGTACGCGTCACACCCCGTATCGGTGCTGACGGCGAACTCGTAATTCTCGTAACCGCAATACGGCTGCGACTTACGCAGATCGTGCGGCAGACCCGTCGCACGCAGCATCGGACCCGTGATACCGAGCGCCATGCACCCCGTGAGGTCGAGATACCCGATGCCCTTCGTACGGCCCTTCCAGATGCGGTTGTCGTTGAGCAGATTCTCCATGTCCCGCAGCCGTTCCGGCATCAACGTGAGCAACTCGCGCACCTTCTCCACCGCACCCTCCGGCAGATCCTGCGACAAACCGCCCGGCCGGATGTACGCATGATTCATGCGCAGTCCCGTGATCATCTCGAACACGTCCAGAACCAGCTCACGTTCCCGGAAACCGAACAACATCGCCGTGACCGCCCCCAACTCCATGCCACCCGTGGCCAACGCCACCAGATGCGAGGAGATGCGATTGAGTTCCATCAACATCACCCGGATGACACTCGCCCGCTCCGGCACCTGATCCGTGATGTCGAGCAACTTCTCCACACCGAGGCAATACGCCGTCTCGTTGAAGAACGGCGACAGGTAATCCATCCGCGTCACAAACGTCACGCCCTGCGTCCACGTCCGATACTCGAGGTTCTTCTCGATCCCCGTATGCAGATAACCGATGCCGCACCGGGCCTCCGTGACCGTCTCACCCTCGATCTCCAGAATGAGCCGCAGCACCCCGTGCGTCGACGGATGCTGAGGACCCATATTGACGACGATCCGCTCCTCGCCGCCCTCCGAACCCGCATCCGACGCCTTTACCGCATCCACGACCTCGTCCCAGTCCTGACCGGCGACAGTGAAAACCGTGTCCTCGCTCATCAGTTGTACCCCCGCCGCTCGTCGGGCGGCGCGATCTCCGCGCCCTTGTACTCGACGGGAATGCCGCCGAGCGGATAGTCCTTCCGCTGCGGATGACCCGGCCAGTCATCCGGCATCTCGATCCGGGTCAACGACGGATGACCATCGAACACGATCCCGAAGAAGTCGTACGTCTCCCGCTCATGCCAATCGTTCGTCGGATACACCTCATACAACGACGGGATGTGCGGATCCGCATCCGGCGCCGTCACCTCCACACGAATCCGACGATTGTGCGTAATCGACAACAACGGATACACCGCATGCAACTCCCGGCCCGCATCCTGCGGGAAATGCACGCCATTCACACCCAGACACATCTCGAACCGCAAATCCGGCTCATCACGCAACGCACGCGCCACCAACGGCAAAAACTCCCGCCGCACACCGAACGTCACCTCACCCCGAAACACCACAACCGACTCGATCGCCACCTCGAAACCCACACCCGACTCCGCCAACGCCGCCTCCAGCCCATCCGCGACCTCATCGAAATACCCCCCGAACGGCCGCGGCGTGCTCCCCGGCAACAACACCGGACGCACCAACCGCCCATACCCCGACGTATCCCCACTACCCCGCACCCCGAACAAACCCTTGCGCACACCGATCTGTTCTGGGACATTGCTCGCGGGGACATGGCTCGCTTCGCTCGCAGGCGTCTGGTCTGTCTCGTGCGCTCTTCCCTCGTCACTCACTCGCTACGCTCCCTCGTTCCTCAGTCCAGACCGCACGGCCCAGACGCCGGATCTCGGCTCGGTTCGCTCCCGCGTTCCCACGCCGGTCATCTCAGGAGGCCCTTCATCTGGATGGTGGGGGTGGCGGCCAGCGCCGCCTGCTCCGCCGCCCGCGCCACCTCCTCGCGGTGAACGCCGAGCGGCATCTGCTGGATCTTCTCGTGCAGAGTGAGGATCGCGTTCAGCAGCATCTCCGGCCGCGGCGGACACCCGGGCAGATAGATGTCCACCGGCACGATGTGGTCGACGCCCTGCACGATCGCGTAGTTGTTGAACATGCCGCCCGACGACGCGCAGACGCCCATCGCCAGCACCCACTTCGGCTCCACCATCTGGTCGTAGATCTGCCGCAGCACCGGGGCCATCTTCTGGCTCACCCGGCCGGCCACGATCATCAGGTCCGCCTGCCGCGGCGACGCCCGGAACGCCTCCATGCCGAAACGGGCGATGTCGAAGCGTCCGCCGGCGGTGGCCATCATCTCGATCGCACAGCAGGCGAGCCCGAAACTCGCCGGCCACAGCGAACCCTTGCGGACGTAACCCGCGAGCCCCTCGACCGTGGTCAGCAGGAAGCCGCTCGGCAGCTTCTCCTCGATGCCCATATCCGACTCTTCTCTTCCGACTTAGCTTTTGGATCGCTGGCGGGACCGGTCAGTCCCAACTGAGACCGCCACGCCGCCACTCGTACGCATAGGCGACGGAGACGTTGAAGATGAACAGGGCCATGGCCCCGAGACCGAAGAAGCCGAGAGCATCGAAATGAACAGCCCACGGATAGAGGAACACGATCTCGATGTCGAAGATGATGAACAGCATGGCCGTGAGGTAGTACTTCACCGGGATGCGGCCCGCACCCAGAGGCGAGAGTGTCGGCTCGATGCCGCACTCGTAGGCGTCGAGCTTGGCACGGTTGTAGCGCCTCGGTCCGACGATCCTCGCCACGATCACGGAGAAGACCGCGAACGCGACCGCAATCGCCCCGAGCACGAGGATCGGCACGTACACATTCATGCCGTCTCAGCTCCCCTCTTCCCGAGCCTGTCCGCCCGATTCCCGGACGGTCGTTTCCGAAGCTACGCTCTTGTGAGTTATGCCACAGCGTACAAGGGAAGTCGTCGAGCCCGGTCGATTTGACCGTGCGAGTTCCAGGCGATCTCGAAGTGCGGAAAACCCCTGCGGCACAGGCGCTCGATGCACCTTCACGCGGCAGGAAACGGAGTCAGGAGAGCCTAAGCTGAGAGGCGGGTGCGCAGCAGCGCTATGACCGCTTCGGACAACCGGATCGGGTCCAGCGGATGCGGCACGGCGGCCTCCGCCCGCGACCAGCTGGCCAGCCAGGCGTCGTCGGGGCGCCCGGTCAGGACCAGGATCGGGGGACAGTCGTCGATCTCGTCCTTCAACTGCTTCGCGATCCCCATCCCGCCCGCGGGCACCGCCTCCCCGTCCAGAACGGCCAGGTCGATACCGCCTGCATCCATCTGCCGGATCACCACGGGCGCGGTCGCCACCTCGACGTACTCCAACTCCGGAAGGTCGGGGTGCGGACGCGTCCCCAGCGCCAGAACGACCTTCTGGCGGGTGGTCGCATCGTCGCTGTAGACGAGGACACGCAACCGATCGGGACGGCTGGTGTGGGCGGTCGCGTCGGTCACGGACACGATGCTACCGGTCCCCCGCCCTCCAGACCTGCGGCTCGCGGCGATCGAAAAACGGCGCGTCGAAATCGAATTGGTTCCACCGACGGCCGGAACTGCCCCGGCTACAGCCTCTCGGCGATGGCGAGCGCCGTCGAGCCGAGCTTCGGCAGGCGGAGATCGGCGATGGGGGTCAGCATGTTGCCGAGCCGGTTGGTGACGAATGCGATCGACAGCCCGGTGTCGGCGTCGGCGAACGCACCCGACCCGCCCAACCCGTAGTGCCCGAAGGTATTCGACGGCTGCCTGCGACGTGCCACCATCCCCGCGTGGTAGCCGAGCCGCCAGTTCATCGGTATGCCCAGGACGTAGTCGCGGGCCGTCGTCTGTACCTGGCTCAGCTGCGCCACGACGTCCGGCGGGAGGAACTCCACACCGCCGACGGTTCCGCCGTTCGCCAGCGCCCCGTACATCCGCGCCAGCGCGCGGGCGCTGAACACGCCATTCCACCCCGGCATCACGCTGTCGTGGATCGCAGGGTTGCGGACGAGGGCGTCGAAACCGGCGGGCATGCCGGCGTCGGCCACGTTGCGCAGACCGGGCAGCCGCGACATCGCGAACGACGTGGCTCCCCACGGAACGCCGAACGGGTTGATGTGGGGGAAGGTCCTCGCGATCCGGGCACGCTCGGCCGGCGGCACCTCGTACCAGAATTCCTTCACCCCGAGCGGTTCGGCGACCTCGGTGCGCACCAGCTCGGTGAAGGGTTTCCCGGCCGCGCGGGACGTCAGTTCGGCGACGAGCGAGCCGAACGTCACCGCGTGATAGCCGGGGACCTTCAGCCGCCGCTGATCCGGGGTCGCCGCGGCCAGTGCGGCGCTGACCAGGGAATGGTCCATCAGACTCAGCGGTCCGGGCACGAGCCCACGTACCCGGTGCAGTCCGGCGCGGTGCGACAGCAGTTCGCGCACCGTGATCTCGTCCTTGCCCTCGGCGGCGAACTCGGGCCAGTACTGCGCCACCGGCGCCTCGTAGTCGAGGATCCCGCGTCCGGCGAGTCGGTGCAGAACGGTGGACGCGACGCCCTTGCCCGTGGAGAACGTGAGGGTGACGGTATCGTCCTGCCAGAACGTGTCGCGGCTCGCCCACCCGGCCCACACGTCGACGACCGGTTCACCGTGGAGGTAGACGGCCAGGGCGCCACCGCCCTGGCTGGCGTCGTGGAAGAGTCCGAAGAACTGGTCGACGAGCACCCCGAACCGCCGGTCCGCCAGCATCCCCGCCGGCGGCCGTACCGTGCGGCCCATCAACGGCCACGGCGATGTGGTCGTCATATCGACTTCCCTCGGTCGCTTTTCACGTCAGTGACATGTGTATTTAACTTCCTCTTTACACACGGGAAGACGCTGTCGGCACCGCTTCAGGGCCTGCGTGATCGCTTCGTGGCCATACCGCAACGGGAAAGAGTATCCAGGCGCCGGGTCGGTGACCCGGCGCTGATCATTTGGGCTCCAGAGAGTGGAAGTAATCGGACCTGACCTCGACGTCCTCGACGAGACGCGTAGTGGTCTGGACACCCAGTGAATGCTCCTTCAACAGGTCGCACAGCCGGTCTCCGTCGATCAGATCGATCGGCGGCGCCCCATCCCTCTTGGACTCCGTGCGGGCGTCACCGGTGAATGTTCCGGTGGTGATGAGCAGGCCCTTTTCGCCGCGGCCCGCCATCGCGCCGCGGAAATCGCGCACCGCCCCCGCCCCGACGCTGCCGCTGTAGCGCTTGCACTGGAAGAACACGGGGAAACTGAGCAGCGACAACTGGTACACGCCGAGGCCCTCGATGTCCCCGTCGCCGCCGCGACCGGTGACGGACGCGCTCGAAAATCCGGCCTCCCGCAGCAACCGCTGGGTCAGCCGCTCGAACGCGGGCGGCGACATCTTCAGGACCGTGTCGAGCAGGAGGTCCTTCCAGTCCGCGTCGTTCTCGGCCTCGGCGATGTTGGCATCCGGTTCGTCGTTCCTGCGGGACGCCGCCTTCGCCGATTTGCGGGCGGCATTCTTCTTGCGATTCTCGGCGGAGAACTCGGCGTGCAGCGGGCGGATCTCGCTCTCGGCGACCTCGCGGCCCTTCTCCGTCACGCTCCACACCCCGCGCCGGCTGTTCGTGAGCAGACCCATCCCCTTGAGGTAGGTGCGGGCCCACGCCAACCGGTACTCGATCTCGGTGCTCGGACCGTCACCGTGCAGCACGCCCTGCACGTCGGACGAAAGCCCTTCTCGCTCAACGACGGCGCTGTCGAGCTCCTCGTTGGACGCCGAACCACCGAGAGCAATGGCAGCCTGAAGCGCTGGCCAGAGGAGGTCGACGTACTGAGGAACGTGAACAGTCATGGCCACAAGCATGCCGGAATCCACCCGGCCCACCGCACACGGACCCCGATCCGATCATCCCGAGCCGAGCCGAGCCTCCGCACGGTTCTCGAGCTGCGCCCGGTAGATCGTCTTCCCCGATCGGCGCACGATGAGATAGGCGAGCCCGACGGCGATCATCCCCGGCACCAGCACACCGACGCTTCCCGTCATCTCCGCGACCATCAACATCACCGCGAGGGGAGCGCGGGCGATGCTCCCGAAGCAGGCCATCATGCCGACGATGACGAAGGGCGCCGGATTGTCGGGGACGCCCGGGGCGATCGGTTCCAGCAGCCGCCACACCGCGGCGCCGGTGAACGCCCCGATCACCATTCCCGGGCCGAAGATCCCGCCGGATCCCCCCGAACCGATGGACAGCGACGTCGCGAGGATCTTCGCGAACGGCAACAGCAGCACCACCCACAACGGGATGGCCGTGAGGTCGCCGCGGGCCATCGACTGCTGGATCCAGCCGTAGCCGCTGCCCAGCACCTCCGGCAACAGGAGCGCCATCAGTCCGACGAGCAGCCCGCCGACCGCCGGTTTGACGATCCGGCTGCCGGGCAGACGGTGGGTGAGATCGACGGCCGTGTAGAACGTCCCGCTGTACAGCAACCCGATCAGGCCGCCGAGCACACCGATGAGCGCGAACCACACCAGCTGGACCGGGGTGTCGAAGACGTAGTCCTGAGCGGCGTAGCCGAACAGCGGACCGAAACCGAGGAAGCTACCGAACACGGTGTAGCTGACGATCGACGTGACCAGCGCCGGCACGAGCACCTCGAAATCGAAGTCTTCCTTGTAAGGAATCGTGCAGCACAACACCGCGCCGCCGAGCGGGGCGCCGAAGATCGCACCGATGCCGGAGCCGATCCCGATCGCCACGGCGATCCGACCGTCCCGTGGGGACAGGTCCAGCCTGCGGGCGAGGAGCGATCCGAAACCCGCCGAGATCTGCGCGGTGGGTCCCTCGCGACCGCCGGACCCGCCGGACCCGATCGTGATCGCGGACGCGACCAGCTTCACGAGGACGACGCGGACGCGGATCATCCGGGGGTCCCGGTGCACGGCGTCGATCGCGGCGTCGGTGCCGTGCCCCTCGGCCTCCGGTGCCAGCGTGAACACGATGATGCCCGACACCAGACCACCCAGACACACCACGAGCGGGATCGCCCACGGTCTCGTGAACTCCCGGCTGCCGACCGCCCCTCCGTCACCCGCCGCGGTCGGCGGGTGGTAGCCCCCGATGCCGACGATCAGCAGTTGCGTCGCCTCCCTCAGCGCGACGTAGAACACGACCGCTCCGAGCCCGGCGACGATCCCGATCACGACGCCGAGAACCAGCCATTTGCGGGTGTAACCCGAAGTCCGGATCCAGTTTCCGGCTGACGTCCCGATCGACCGCAGAGCCCTCGACCCGGGCGCCAACCGGATCACTCCAGCTTTCCGAAGACCGTTCGACCCTCCAGGATCGTGGCGAGCACCTCGAGGTCCGCGATGTCGTCGGGATCCACCAGAAGTGGGTTGGCCGACAACACGACGATATCGGCGTGCATACCGGGGACGATCGCCCCGATCGCGTCCTCGCTTCGGAGATGCCACGCCGAGTTGATCGTCTCCGCGCGCAGGGCATCCGGGACGGAAATCCGTTCCTCGGGAGCGAGCACACGTCCCGACCGGGTGCGGCGGGTGACGGCGTCGGCGATGTTGCGCAGCGGGTTGGTCGGGGTGACCGGGCCGTCGTTGTGGAACGAGATCCGCTGGCCCGCCTTGATCGCGGAACCTGCAGCCGCCCAACGTGCTCCGCGCTCGGGACCGAACAGGTCGTCGACGAGCACGTCGCCCCAGTAGTAGAGGTGGTCGACGAAAATGCTGCACGTGACGCCGAGTTCGGTCGCTCGGCGGAACTGATCCGGGGTCATCGCCCCGACGTGCTCGAGTCGGAGTCGGTGATCTTCGCGTGGGGAGTCTGCGAGCATCCGCTGCCACGCGTCGAGTACCAGGGCGACCGCGGCGTCACCGTTGGCATGGCACGAGATCTGCCAGCCGTTCTCGAAATACGGCTTGCTGATCTCGAGAATCTCGTCCTCCGTGTAATTGGCCTCCCCACGGGTTCCGGCAAGGCCGAGTGACCGGGTGACGTCCGTGTCGAGGTACGGAAAGCTGGTGGCCGCGTTGCCCACCCACGGCGAGCCGTCCGACCAGATCTTGATGCCCACCTGGCGCAGCAGGTCGTTGCCCACTCCGGGTGACACTTCGGAGGTGCGCTCCGGGTTCGACATCTCGTACAGCCGCAGTCGGGTGGTGAGAGCGCCGGACCGGGCGAACGCCGTCAAGGCGCTCCGGAAGCGTGGGTCGAATGCCATCTCACTGGCGGTGGTGATCCCTGCCGCGTTCATCCGCGCGCATTCCGCGGCGAGGAGCTCGGGGAGCCGGGTGCTGGCTCCGGCGAGGATCGTGGCGGCCACCGCCATCACTGCGGGCGCCTCGAACGCCGAACCGTCCAGTTCACCCGACTCGTCGCGGCCGAAACTGCCGCCCTCGGGGTCCGGCGTGTCCTTGGTCAATCCGGAATCTCGCGCGGCGACGTCGTTGAAGTAGGCCACGTGGCCGGTGTTGTGCAGGATCACCAGGGACGTGTCGGGAGCGACGGAATTGAGCCATTCGCGGGTCGGTTCGGGCAGCCCCTTCTGGAGCAGGGAGTCCCAGCCGTTGAGCACGGCGCCGTCTGGGTGTTCGTCGACGGCGCGGCGGACGGCGTCGACCACCTCCCCCGCGTCCGCGATGGTCACCGGCCTGATGTCCACGACCGGTTCGCCGAGCAAGACTGCGGAGTTCAGCGGATGGCCGTGCGCCTCGATGAAACCCGGGAGTATGCATGCGCGGTGCACGTCGACCGTGATCGTTGCCGGCCCGATCAGCGGAAACACCGCGGCATCGTTGCCGACGGCGGCGATCCGCCCGTCGCGCACCGCGACCGCCCGAGCGCGTGGCGCGGCGTCGTTCATGGTGACCACGTCACCGAACAGCACCAAATCGGCAGGTTTTCCGTCGTTCGCGCCCATCAGTGCACCCTCCCGTCAGACCGGGCGCGGGCGAGAACCCACGCGCCGGCAGCGAGTGTCGACTGTGACTTCAGATTACAACTACACGACAGGTCGTATGCAGGAATAGTGCGTAACCAAGATCAGTTGCAGACAGGCATGACCGAAACACCGCTGCCCGTGGACGGGCTCTTCGAGCCGTTCGCCGTCAAATCCCTCCAGCTCCGGAACCGCTTCGCGATGGCGCCCATGACCAGGGCTTTCTCCCCCGACGGCATTCCCGGGGACGATGTGGCGGCGTACTACCGCCGGCGCGCGGCGGGCGGGGTCGGACTCGTCATCACCGAGGGCACGTACATTCCCGACCCGGCCGCCGGATCCCACACCCGGGTGCCGCTCCTCTACGGACAGGACAGTCTCGCGGGCTGGAAATCGGTGGTGGACGCCGTCCACGACGAGGGCGGGCAGATCATCCCGCAGTTGTGGCACCTGGGCGTCGAACGCGGCCCGCAGCCCCGCATGAATCCCGACATGACCACCGCCAGCCCGTCCGGAATCGCCCTGGACGGGACCCGCCTGGGACGCGAATTCACCGCGTCCGATCTCGACGCGCTGCGCGAAGCCTGGGTGGCGGCCGCCGTCAACGCGCGCGACGTGGGCTTCGACGGCATCGAACTGCACGGTGCGCACGGCTACCTTCTCGACCAGTTCCTGTGGGACCGCACCAACGTCCGCTCCGACGGCTACGGCGGATCGCTCGAGGCCCGCACCCGGTTCCCCGCCGAGGTGGTCGCAGCGATCCGCGAGGCCGTCGGCGAGGACTTCGCGATCGTCTACCGCTTCAGCCAGTGGAAGTCGAACCACTACGACTCACGGATCGCGCAGTCCCCCGACGAACTCGCCGCCGTGCTCGCGCCCCTCGTCGCCGCCGGTGTCGACGTGCTGCACCCGTCCACCCGCAGGCACTGGGAGCCGGCGTTCGCCGAGCTTGCCGGTGCCGACGGGGCACTCGGTCTGGCCGGTTGGACCAAACGGCTGACCGGACTACCCACCATCACGGTCGGTTCGGTGGGTCTCGACGACGTGTTCACGACGGCCTTCACCTCGGACGGCGGCTCGAACACCGCCGGTATCGACCGCCTGCTCGCGCAGTACGAGAACGGCGAGTTCGATCTCGTGGCCGTCGGCCGCGCGCTGCTGTCCGACCCCGAGTGGGTGCTCAAACTCCGGGAAGGCAGAACCGCCGAGCACATCCCGTACAGCAACGAGCACCGGGCGGTCCTGCGCTGACCGGGCCGGTCAGCTGTCCTCGACGGTGATCTCCACCTGATCGACGTTGACACCTTCGGGCGGGTTGGCCGTTCCGTCGACCGAGATGCGACTCTTGTCGACACCCTGCGCCTCGAGTGCGTTCGCGACGGCCTGGGCGCGCTGATCGGCCAGTAGTTCGGCGGCCGCCTCGTCCGTGTTGCTGGCGTACGCCTCGATCTCGATCTTGCTGTCGCCGGCCTTCATCGCGGCGGCCACCGCCTTGACGGTCACGTCCGAGACAGCGTTGAGCTCGGCGGTTCCCGACTCGAATCCGATCGGGACCGCCGCGATGGCCGAGTTGATCGCGTTCTTCGTGGCCTCGCGCGCGGTGTTCACGGCGGACGACGCCGTGGCTTGCACGCTGCTTATCGCGCCTTCCACCCGGTCAGACGCCGACGAGGTCGTCGTGGTCGCGATCGGAGCCTCGTTCGAGCTGTCGTCGGAGCAGCCGGCCGCGCCGAGCAGCGCGATTGCCGCGACCGCGATACCGGTGACGATGGTCTTGCGCATGATCGATTCCCCTATACGTCGGTATGTCCGGAAGGCGCTACACGTCGTGGGACGAGGATAGCCCCGCCGACGCCCGTCGACGGCGGTATTCGGGCACTGCCCGGCTCCCACATCGTGGGATCCTGCGCGTCGGATGTGAATCCAGACACGGGCTTCTCACCTGGTCGGAACCCGGTAATTCGTCCTGCGTTTCATTTCGGTTAAACCCTCGGATTGCGATCTCATTTCAATAACGGTAGGAATGAATCCGGCGCCCGCTCAGCGCCGACATAAATGCCCACAACCGAGCAAGGAGTTAAAAGCATGGATCTCGCCTTCCTGTCCGAATTCTTCTCCGCCTTCTCCGACCTCGCCGGTGCCCTGGACTTCTTCTCGGGTTCCGCCGACGCATTGGGCGGTGGCGCAGACGCCGCAACCGCGGCCGCGGCCACGATTGGCTAGCATTTTCGCTGGCACAAGACTTGAACACCCGTGACGGGGTTCGCACGCTCAGGCGCGCGGACCCCGTCACGGCGTTGTGAGCGCCCTTCGATCGACTCGATCACGAATCGATCACGATGAGTAATTTCCTGACGTGAACATGTTCATAATCCGCGTTACCAGCATTTTTCCGGAATTGGTCGGTCGACCAATTGAGTCGACCCTCGAAGATCAACTTTTCCTCTTCACCGTTGATTTATTCTCGAAATAATCGACTGCGGTGCGCATTTTCGGCACTTCCGTAACATGCGCGCATCTCAGTGCACACGCGTACACTCAAATCTCGTGACAGACCCGCAGATCCGACGCCGCTCCGAGGTGCGGGCCCTCGCCCGGCTGGCCCTCGAGGAAATCGGGGGCGCCACCACCGGCATCGGCAGCATCCACCGCGCGATCTCGGATCGCGTCTTCGCCGGCATCCGGCTCGGCGTCGGCCCCCGCGCCCTTCCCGCCAAGGTGCTCCACGACGAGATCTCGGGCGCCGTGTACGCACTCGTCGCCGACACCGCACGTCTCGGTGGTTCCCTCGCAGGACGGTTTCTCGACCTCCCGTCGTCGGAGAACGTCGCCCCGTCCCAGACACGCCGCGGAGCCCGGGCCATTGCCGCGATCCAGGGGCTGATCGGCGACGTACTGGAATCCGAGGGGTCGCCGCTCGCCGAGCCCCTGGCGATACGGGTGAACGGTGTCGCGCTCGCGCCGGACGCGTCCACGCTCGCCGACGCCTTCCCGCGCGCCGGCGGCCGCATCGTCGTCTTCCTGCACGGACTCGTCGAGACCGAGGACGCGTGGGCGCTGGGTGGCCGTCCCACCTACGGTGAACGACTCGGGGCGAACCTCGGGTACACGGCGCTGCAGATCCGGTACAACTCCGGCAGGCACATCTCGGACAACGGCAGGAGCCTGTCCGAACTTCTGGACGCGGTCACCGAGAACTGGCCGGTCGAGGTCGAGTCGATCGCACTCGTCGGGCATTCCATGGGTGGCCTCGTCGCCCGCAGCGCCTGCCGGATCGCCTTCCTCGACGACCGCCCGTGGGTGAGGCGGGTTCGGCACGTCGTGAGCCTCGGCTCACCCCACCTCGGCGCCCCGCTGGAGCAGGCCGTCCACTACGCGAGTGCCGGCCTTGCCGCGCTGCCCGAGACGCGCGCGATCTCCGGGCTCCTGCGCCGAAGGAGCGCCGGCATCCGCGATCTGAACCAGGGTTCGCTCGTCGACGAGGACTGGCGCGATCGCGATCCGGACGCGCTCCGCGCCGCGGCGTGCAATGAGGTCCCGCTCCTCGACGGCGTGATGTACTGCTTCGTCTCCGCGACCATCACGCGCAGCCCGAGGCATCCGCTGGGTCGCCTGCTCGGCGACGGCATGGTGCTGGTGCCGAGTGCGTCCGGCCGGAACAGGACGCGGATGATCGGCTTCCGCGACGAGGACGGCATGCACCTCGCGCCCGCGAACCATTTCACGATGCTCAACCACGAGTCGGTGTACGAGAAGCTGCTCGAATGGCTCGGCACCCCGGAAGCCGGCTGACTTCCGGATTCAGGCCATGGTCGTGTGCCACACGATGGCGGCGGCGAGCGCACCGGCGCCGTTCAGCGACCAGTGCAGCGCGATGGGCGCGATCAGACTGCCGCTGCGGCGACGGAGCCAGGTGAACACGACGCCCGCGGCTGCGGTGGCGACCACCGCCGCGAGGATGCCGAGCACCTGACCGAGGACGCCGCCGCCGAGGAAGCTGGACAGCCCCTTGTTGCCCGACGTCAGTCCCAGCGAAGACGCGATGTGCCAGAGACCGAACATCAGCGATCCGGCCGCGAAGACACCGCGTGCGCCGTACACCCGGTCGAGGGTGCCGTGCAGCACACCGCGGAACGCGAGTTCTTCGGGGATGACGGTCTGCAACGGGATGACGATCATCGACGCGATGAGCGCACCGGACAGGGTGGCGTACCGGTCGGCCATGAAGAAGGGGCGGGTGATCGGCAGGGCCGCGCCGATCGCCACGACGCCGATCACGAGTCCCATCGCGGCCAGCGCGTACAGCGAACCCTTTCGCCAGTGCCGGGGCGAGAGCCCCAGTTCGGCCCAGCCGAGTCCTCGGCGTCGGGTGAGCACGAGCAGCACGACGGCGGCGATGGGGACGGTCGCGATACTCGCCCACGCGGTGGTGAAGTGCGCGATCAGATTCGTGGCCGCGAGGACGACCACCACGATCGCGATGTCGAGGTAGGCGTGGAGCACGGGCCGCTTGGCGCGTACACCGGACTTCTCGCCGTCGACAGCTCCGGCGTACTGGACTTCAAGGGTCATTCGGCCGGCCGATCTGGTTCGTATGCACGCATCAAGTCAAGTGTACGGATTCGCCGCCGAAACCTCTGTGAGCCACGCCACTGCACAGGTCGAAGCATGCCCCCGCGTCACAGGGCCGCCGTAGCCCGCGTCTAGCCTTGGATACGAACTTCACACAACCCGCTGTCCAGGAGATAGAATGGCCGACTTCCTCTACGAGGACTTGCTGCCGATCGGTGAGGACCCCACCGAGTATCGGCTGCTGACCACCGAGGGGGTGTCGACTGTCGAAGGACCCGACGGCCGCACCTTCCTGTCCGTCGAGCCCGAGGCGCTGCGCCTGCTCACCGAGACCGCACTCCACGACATCTCGCACTACCTGCGCAGCGACCATCTGACGCAGCTCGCAAGCATCCTCGACGATCCCGAGGCGTCGGGCAACGACAAGTTCGTGGCTCTGGATCTGCTCAAGAACGCCAACATCTCCGCCGCAGGCGTGCTGCCGATGTGCCAGGACACCGGCACCGCGATCGTCATGGGCAAGCGCGGCCAGCACGTCCTCACCCCCGGCGACGACGAGAAGGCCATCGCCCGGGGCGTCTACGACGCCTACACCCGGCTCAACCTGCGGTACTCGCAGAACGCGCCGATCACGATGTGGGACGAGAAGAACACCGGGAGCAACCTCCCCGCCCAGATCGAGCTCTACGCCGACACGGCAACCGGCCACGAGAACGCCTACAAGTTCCTGTACATGGCCAAGGGCGGCGGCAGCGCCAACAAGTCCTACCTGTTCCAGGAGACCAAGGCGATCCTGAACCCGGACGGCATGATGCGGTTCCTCGAGGAGAAGATCCGTGCCCTCGGCACCGCAGCCTGCCCGCCGTACCACCTCGCGATCGTCGTCGGCGGCACGTCCGCGGAGTTCGCGCTCAAGACGGCTAAGTACGCGTCCGCGCACTACCTCGACGAACTCCCCAACGAGGGTGCGATCACGGGCCGCGGCTTCCGCGACCTGGAGCTCGAGGAGAAGGTGCTCGAGCTGACCCGTCAGATCGGCATCGGCGCACAGTTCGGCGGCAAGTACTTCTGCCACGACGTCCGCGTCATCCGTCTCCCCCGCCACGGAGCGTCGCTGCCCGTCGCGCTCGCCGTGTCCTGCTCGGCGGACCGCCAAGCCAAGGCGAAGATCACCCCCGAGGGCGTCTTCCTCGAGCAGCTCGAATTCAACCCCGGCCGATTCCTCCCCGAGGTCACCGACGCCCAGCTCGACGCCGAGACCGACGGCGTCTCCGGCACCGGCAAGGGCGCCGCCGTGAAGATCGACCTCACCAAGCCGATGCCCGAGATCCTCGCCGAGCTGTCCAAGCACCCGGTGAAGACACGGTTGTCGCTCACCGGCCCGCTCGTCGTCGCACGCGACATCGCCCACGCCAAGATCAAGGAACGGCTCGACGCCGGCGAGGACATGCCGCAATACCTCAAGGATCACCCGGTGTACTACGCCGGTCCGGCCAAGACCCCCGACGGCATGGCGTCCGGTTCCTTCGGCCCCACCACAGCCGGTCGCATGGACTCCTACGTGGAGCAGTTCCAGGCCGCGGGCGGCTCGATGGTGATGCTCGCGAAGGGCAACCGCTCCAAGCAGGTCACCGACGCATGCAAGTCGTACGGCGGCTTCTACCTCGGGTCCATCGGCGGTCCCGCGGCGCGCCTCGCCCTCGACTGCATCAAGAAGGTCGAGATAGTCGAGTACGAAGAGCTCGGCATGGAAGCGGTCTGGAAGATCGAGGTCGAGGACTTCCCCGCGTTCATCGTGGTCGACGACAAGGGCGAGGACTTCTTCGCCGGTGTCTCCACACCCACCCTCACCATCGGCAAGCGCCCCGGCCTCTAGGCGGCTCCGCCGCCCGTGCGCCTTTTTGGTAGCTCCAGCTACCAAAAAGG
>NZ_JBHWUE010000108.1:0-30564 GCF_042738615.1 Rhodococcus sp. NPDC059968 | reverse complement strand
GTTCTCGTTCCACCAGCGGTACCTGGAGTCCGGCTCAATGCGACTCTAGGACGGTCACCTTCCCGCTCTCCCGTCGGGCGGTGGACCTTCCGGGGCTCGTCCGCGAAGGCAAGGCGAGGTGATCTGGGACCTGGCGGGCCCGATGGCCGATGGTTCGAATAGCGTACCGGTGCAGGGCATGTGGGCGCCGTTTGACCCGGGTCGACGGGCGGCCGGTCCACCCTGTGCCCAGGCAGTGAGATCTGAGGTGCCTCGCGCTTGCCCGGGAGTCAACCCGTCTGCCGGACTCGAACTAGCGGATCTGCCAGACATGGGACTGAGCCGCGGACACAATAGACGTTGAGAACCCACAGGTCGGAAGGGCCTGAAAGTGACACCGAGCGTGTGAATCTACACCTGGCTGTAGGTTCTAGCGAGCGGTTTCAGTTTCGTGTCGGTGGTGTGTCGGTTTCCACATCCCATGTCGGTCGAGACGACACGCCTTCCCAGATATCGGGAGTGATCGCGCCTCCTCGATCACCTGGACCTCACACACTTCACGCGCTCAGGTACAAGTTCGGAGTGGGTGTGTGAACCCGCTGTCATCCGGTCCGTCAGCCAAAAGGCGATCGATTCCGGTGATGGATCGGTCGACGGTATATCGCAAACTTCGTCAGCGTTCGCGAATTGGGTCGCAGGTTCGTAGGCCGCGATCATCACGCCTCGTTCGACGGACTCCGCGTCTCCTCGATGCGCTGCCGCTGCCGGACCCCGTACGCCGCCTCCTTGACGGCGGCGTCGTCCTCGAGACCCGACCCGAGGGCTCCACCGATGGTGGCGATGGACGCCAGCAGCCAGGTGAGCGTGAGGTAGTCGGAGAAGTTCACCCCGTGTCCGAGAATGGGGGACAGCAGTTCCGGGGGAAGAGTGAGACACGTGGTGAACAGGAGCAGGCAGAACAGGGCCAGATGGAGGATGACGACGCCGATGACCAGGGTGGCCACGGTCGCGGTGTTGTAGAGCACCGATCGATCGCGTTCCGCCGGCGACTTCGGCCGCTCCCAGAGTTCGTGATCGAGGATCAGCCAGAGGATCATCGCCACGATCGACAAAATCGTCGCCGCACTCATACGCCATGGGCCCATCGTGTCGGCGAACAACCAGATCGTGTCGGTGGCCAGCGCGATCGCACCCGTGGCGAAGGCGCCGACGAGCACCTTCGACAGTCCGGTGACCAGTCGCCACGGCCGGTTGGCCCGCACCATCCCCGATAGCAGCCGCAGCCGCCGCAGCCCCGAGGGCGCGAAGTACCGGACGCCGTCCTCGGTCTGCGCGGACCGGAACCGCCGCGCCGCGCCGGGGGGCATGAGTTCCGGTTCCCCGAGGACGCGGGCGATCGCGAGTTCGGTGACGGTGCGGACGCGGCGCTCGATGCGCAGACCGCCCACTCCGGCGACCGAGATGAGCGCGAATTTGTGGTCGGCGCTGACGTCGGCCACCACCGGCAGGGTGTCCTCGCGGCGCGGCAGATCGGTGAGATACACGACGATGTCCTCCGCTTCGGAGGACGGATCGACCGTGTCGATGACATCCGCGAAATCCGCTTGCTCGTCGGGCAGGTACGGTTTGCGGCGCACGCACGTCGTCCACCGACGCTCGGGGCGGTCAGGGCTTCGCAGGCGTTGCGGCAGGGACTCCGCGATGCGTTCCGCGAGAGCCGCCGGCGTGCCCGGATCCGCGATGAACAGCACCGAGACCTGCTCACCGGCCGCACCGGATGGCCCTCCCCGCAGGTGCTCATTCACCGCCTTCGCGTACCCGCCCGGTGTGCCCCCAAACTCCAGGCAGTAGGTGCGGGTCGATCACAGCGCGCCGCGGATCTCCGCTGCCTCTGTCCGGTAGAGACCTCCACCAGCGTCCGAGGATGCAACGTCCACAAGACCGGGCACAATCGGCGGGATCTGGTGCGGTCGGCGTACCTGGCCGAACGGGCCCATCCGGTCAGTGGGGGTGTTGGTTTCTCAATTTCGGGTCACGAGGACACGCTGACAGTGGTCTGGTCAACGCCCATGACGCCCGCAACGTGCCAGGATCGGTCGCTCTTGGCATCGTCGTTCAGCCGGCGGGGCGGTCTGTCATGGTGACCGAGATCTGCTGGGTCTCGCCGCCGCGGAGCACGGTCAGGTCGACTCGATCGCCCGGGTCGACGGCACGGAGCGCCGCGATGAAGTCCTCCGCCGACTCGGTGTCGTGGCCGTTGACCGCGGTGATGACATCGCCGGGCCGGATACCCGCGGTCGCAGCCGGACCGAGCGGGACGACCTCGAGGACGACGACACCGCTGGTGCGGTCGACCGCCAATTGTTCGGCGATCTGCGGGGTCAGCGTGCCGGGCTGAATGCCGACGTACGCATGCTGGGCGGTCCCGGAGGCCAGCAGCTGGTCCGCAACGTCGACGACATCCGCCGCGGGGATCGCGAAACCCAGAGCCACCGCACCCGCCGCCGGGGGAATGTAGGCCTGGCTCATCCCCACGACCCGGCCTTGTCCGTCGATCAGTGCACCCCCGGAGTTGCCCGGCGAGATCGCAGCGTCGGTCTGGATCAGGTCTACTAGCGGCGCCCCGGTGGAGGCCGACCCGGGGATCTGACGGTGCAGTCCTGAGATGATGCCCGAGGTGACCGTGTCCTCAAACCCCAGCGGACTGCCCATGACCACGGCGAGCGCGCCGACCTCCGGCAGCGCTGTCTCGAACGTCGCCGCAGTCAGATCCGCGCGGTCCGCGTGAAGGACCGCGACATCGGCCACCCGATCGACGGCCCGCACGTTCGCAGCCACCTGTTGCCCGTCCGCGAAGGCGACGCTCACCTGCCGGGCACCCTCGACCACGTGGGCGTTGGTGACGATGGTGCCGTCGGTCTTGTAGACGATGCCGCTGCCCACACCGGACCCGGTGAGCACGGTGACAACCGAGGCCTCCACCTGCCGGACCAGTGCCGGCAGGTCCACGGCGGGCCCGGCTGCGGGGGTCGAGGTGGTGGGAGCCTCGGCCCCGCATCCCGCGAGGAGGAGGATCACGATCGCGACCAGCGGCACCCAGATCGAGGAACGTACGGTCGACGGCGCCTGCATCAGCGACCGCCTCCGTGAGGTATCGGTCTCCTACAAGCACCTGCCGCCAGCGGGCCCACCAGATCAACATACCCCTGGCGCCGCCCGTGCCGGCCACTGCCGAACCGCTTCAATTCCAGGAATATGTGGTTCCATCACCGGGAACCTGATCCTGTACGTGAGGATCAGGTTCCTCCGAGATCGATGCGGCGATCGCCAATGCGGATGTGGTTGAGGCAGCGGCACCTGTCAGATCCGTGAGGATTCACGATTCTCGGGCGCCGATGCGGGGCGGACCGGTCACGGTCCGCTCGTCTTCGCAACCACATCCTTGGCCGGCATGTGAGTCTCCATCTCGCACGACCGTGCCGTTGCCTCGGATCGCTACGAAGGCTGATGGTCGTTTTGCCCGCCGCGTTGTGCACGAGCCGGACGAACGCACAGAAAAGGTGCGGGATCCCACTACCCCCGATGGCCGTGCGTTGGGGGTAGTGGGATCCGGTCCTGGCCGAGTGCAGTCGGGTCGAAAGGTCACCGTACGCGCGCTCGCGGCGTCCGGGCTCATTTGTTGCACGGCGTGTCCGACACGGCGGCGGGATGGAAATCCTTGGGCACCAAGGAAACCCGTTTGCTCGTACATGAAATGTGGATTCGGCAGGAGGTATGAGCTACGTGGCCTGGACGCTCCCGGTGAAGAAGTACGGGCCATAGTTCCGATGCATTAATTGATCTTCGGTCCGCTCGATTAGGGCCGGGCCGGGTATGTCGATCCGACGCGGACTGGAGGACGAGCACATGGCAGGTATCGCATCGAAGGTTCGACAAGGCCTACGAGACCCTTTCGGTAGACGAGCTCGCGCAGGCCCCGATCGCCGCGCTTCAGGGTGTGAGCGAATCCGACGCCGAACACCTCGAGGCCGCGTTCAACTCAAGACGGTGGCGGACTTGGGCACCACCAAAGTCCTTCCTCTGGGCGCAGGCCGTCGCCGAACTGGCGGAATCAAGGGCACCACCAGACTGCGGGGGTATTTCGTTTGATGAGTACCGCCCCGCTCCCTGCGGAGGTGTTGTGTCCGTCGATCGGTTCAGCCTCGGTCGCCGACGCAGAAACACGTCGCAGACCGAACCGGGCTCGGCACCAGCCATGTTCGGCGATGTACGTGCGGCCAGAGCCAATCGGTTGTCGCGGCGTCGGACGAACCGGATTGGCCGGATCCACTTCCCTACACGTCGATTCGGGAACCCATGATCACCGTCCGCTCGCCCGGCAGGCGGAAGTACTCGGCAGCGTCGCCCGTGATGTAGGAGGTGGCGATGAACAGGCGCTTGCGCCACTGCGCCATCGTCGGTGCCGTCCCCATCGTCAGCTCGATCTTCGACAGGAAGTAGGAGGCGTCCTCGATCGCGATCGGCCCCTCGGTGTCGGCGGGGTCGAGCAGGCGCAACGCGTCCGAGATGTTCGGCGTTTCCATGTACCCGAAATACACTGTCACGAGGACGATCCCGTCCTCGACGTAGCCGAGAGCATCGACCTCCGTCCGCTCCGTATCCGGTACGCGCGGCACCGGCAGCGTGTCGATCGACAGGATCACCACGTGTTCGTGCAGCACGCGGTTGTGCTCGACATTGGCCCGCATCGCCAACGGCGCGGTCTGCTTCCCGCGGTTGAGGAACACCGCGGTGCCGGGGACCCGAGCCAGCGGCCGCCGACAATCGTGCAGCTGGTCGACGAATTCCCGTAACGATCCCTCCGCCCGCTCCCGCGCGCGGGTGACGATGGCGCGACCGCGCTGCCAGGTGGTCATCACCGTGAACGCCGTGAGCCCGATCAGCAACGGCAGCCAGGCTCCGTGCACGAGTTTGGTCAAGTTCGCCGCCAGAAAGAGCAGGTCGACCACAAGCAAACAGCCGCCGCCGATCACGACCAGCCACAACGGCGTGCCCCACTTGGTGCGGGCGACGTAGCAGAACAGCAGCGTCGTGATCGTGATCGTCGCGGTCACGGCCATGCCGAACGCGTACGCCAATGCCGCCGAACTGCGGAAGGCGAACACCAGCGTGAGCACCGACACCATCAGCACCCAGTTGATCCACGGAACGTAGATCTGACCGATCCTCGACTCCGAAGTGTGCACCACCCGCAACCTCGGCAGGTAACCGAGCCTCGCCGCCTGCGACGCCACCGAGTAGGCGCCGGTGATCACCGCCTGGGAGGCGATCACCGTCGCAGCGGTGGCCAGTAGCACCATCGGCAACCGCGCCCAGCCCGGGGCGAGCAGGAAGAACGGGCTTCCCACAGCGCCCTGGTCACCGAGAAGCAGCGCACCCTGGCCGAGGTAGCTCAGCACGCACGCCGGCAAGACCAGCAGCAGCCAGCCCCGGGTGATCGCCGGCCGTCCGAAATGGCCCATATCGGCATACATCGCCTCGGCACCGGTGACCGCGAGCACGACCGCGGTCAACGCGAAGAACGCGATGCCGAAGTGCCCGAACATGAAGTTCAGCGCATACGTCGGCGAGAGCGCCCGAAGGATTTCCGGATGTCCGACAATGCCGGCCACACCGCACGCCCCGATCGACACGAACCAGACGAACATCACCGGCCCGAACAACCGACCGACCGCCGCCGTGCCCCGCCGCTGCACGGAGAACAACCCCACGATGATCACCGCCGTGATCGGCACGATCAGCTCCTCCAACCCCGGCTGGACGACCTTCAGGCCTTCCACCGCGGACAACACGGAAATCGCGGGTGTGATCACGCTGTCGCCGAAGAACAGCGCGGCGCCGAAGACACCGAGACCGGCCAGCACCGCGGTCACGCGACGGCCCCGCACCCCACCCAGGCGCCGCAGCAGCGTAATCAGCGCCATGATCCCGCCCTCGCCGTGGTTGTCGACGCGCATCACCAGCAACACGTAGGTCACGGTGACGATGATCATCAGCGACCAGAAGATCAACGACACGACGCCGTAGACGTTGTTCGTGCTGATCGGCACCGGGTGCGGGTCCTTCGGGTTGAACACCGTCTGGATGGTGTAGATCGGGCTGGTCCCGATGTCACCGAACACGACCCCGAGAGCGCCGACCACCACGGCGAGCCGAAACGTTTCCCGACCGTCCACCGCACGAACGAGCGGACTACCTCCGGACTCAGTGGCCACGGTGTGCTCCTCGTCTGCAGGTCCGGCTCCCATTGTCATCCCGGAGGTACTAACCGCGGAATATCGAGCACCTCTCCCTGCGTGTCGCGGAAGCCAGGCACGTACACAGCGCGAGCCGGTGGAGTTGTCCGGCACACAGTCCCACTCAGCTCACCTCGGCCGCCCAGGCGATCACCGCCTTCGACACCGGTTTGCCCGAACGCAGGGCATTCAGGACAGCGCCTCGTCTTCACGGTCGCTGACATCGACCACCACGCGGTCACCGCGGGGGGCGGGCCTCGAACATGACCATGACGCCGGCAAACCGATCCCTGTGCCGCGCGTATACGCGGCAAGCATGTCCTCGACGCGCGGATCGCCCGCGGCCCGATCTCGGGTGCGGTCGAACAGCGCCGCGAGGGGGACGCTCCCCGGGTGCCAGTCGTCAGCCCGCTACCGGGGCACTGCATCCAAGCTGATGACCGCGAACGTCTTTTCAACGCGAGATTGATGCGTGCTCAGAGATCGGTCGCGAGTCACTCCCAGGTGCCACCGCCACCACCGTGGGCCACGTCCGGGCATTTGCGGCTCGCGGCCGCTCTCCAGGACTGCCAATGACCAGCACCAGCCGGCAAGTTTCACGGGCCACCGCGGTGTTCGCGAGGGAGGGACGTTCCGTGCGCGCTCAAAGCGCAGCCCAGGAAAGTGCAGTTGCCGGTTGTCCTGCTTACCGCCGGCGGCGGGGTAGCCTTGCCCACCGTCTGCGCAGCTCCACAATTCGGTGGTAGGACGGGCGGTGACGCCATGCAGCCTCGATCAGCAGCCGGAGGCTAACGGTCTTGGTGATCGACTCCGGGACACGCATTGTGCCGAAAGAGTGTTGGGCAATCCCAGTAAAGTACCGATGGCGCACCCGGTCAGCCGCTGCCAATCCCCGATCTCCACGGCCGGCCAGAACGCGGTCAGGGTGGAGATCCCGCCAAACATCCTGGCCGGTCACAGCCAGGCGGGTAGGTGCTGCCGAGCACTACCTGCGATCACCTGCGGGTCTAGGATTTCTTGCATGTCACATGCTACTGGCGACCCGGGCGCCGCCGGTAAGCGCGGTGAACTCAAACGGGTTCTGGGGCCCGGGTTGCTACTCTTCTTCATTGTCGGCGACATTCTCGGGGCGGGGGTCTACGCGGTCACCGGAAGCATGATCGAGAACGTTGGCGGGATGGCCTGGCTTCCGTTTATTCTCGCGTTCATCATTGCAACGCTGACTGCCTTCTCCTACCTCGAACTTGTCACGAAATACCCCCAGGCCGCCGGCGCCGCCCTGTACGCGCACAAGGCTTTCGGCATCCAAATCGTCACGTTCATTGTTGCGTTCGCCGTCATCTGCTCGGGCATTACGAGTGCGTCGACGTCATCGAACGTGGTCGCAGGTAACCTACTAGCCGGGCTGCACGAAACATTCAGTGATGCAGAGGGAGTGGGCTGGTTCGACATTCCGACCGGGGATACCGCACAACTCGTCGTCGCGCTGCTCTTCATGAGCCTGCTCGCCGTGATCAACCTCCGTGGCGTCGGCGAATCTGTGAAGTTGAACGTGGTATTGACCCTCATCGAGATGACCGCGCTCGCAGTCGTCATCGTCATCGGCCTCGTCGCGGCCGGCAGCGGCAGCGCCGAAGGCGACATCGGGAATCTGGTGGTATTCGAGGACCCGAACGAGAAGGGATGGTTCCTCGCGGTCACGGTTGCGACCGCCATCGCCTTCTTCGCCATGGTCGGATTCGAGGACTCGGTGAACATGGTCGAGGAGACAAAGAACCCCGAACGCATCTTTCCCAAGATGATGCTCACCGGTCTCGGAGTCACCTGTTTGATCTACATCCTGGTCGTTGTTGCGGTCATCGCTGTGCTCCCATTGGACTACGACTCCGGAAGTGAGGGGATCCTGTTGCACGTGGTCCGGCTCGGGGCACCCGGGCTGCCGATCGATGAGATCTTTCCCTATCTGACGGTGTTCGCGGTCGCGAACACCGCACTCATCAACATGCTGATGGCGAGTCGACTGATCTACGGGCTGGCGAAGCAGCAGGTGCTCCCGGGTGTACTCGGGTCCGTCCTGCCGGCGCGCCGCTCGCCCTGGGCGGCCATCGTGTTCACGACAAGCATGACTCTTGTGCTCATCGTCGTGGTCAACCAGATGTCCGGGAATTCGGTGGTCGGCGCCCTGTCAGGGACGACCGGGCTGTTGTTGTTGTTCGTATTCGCGGTCGTGAACATCGCGTGCCTCGTGCTCAAACGGCGGGCGGACAAAACGTTCTTCCGCGCTCCCGTCTGGGTGCCGGTTGTCGCGGCGGTGCTATGTCTTTTCCTCGCCGGACCGTGGGCACGCACCGAGGAGCAGATGATCCAATACCGGATCGCCGGAGTGATGCTGGTCGTCGGCATCGTGCTGTGGGCGATCACCTTCGTGATCAACAAGCGCAGCGGGCTCGACACGAAATTCTCCGACATCGACCACCTGGCCGCGGACGAGGGAGCCTGATCCCGCCCATCGCTACGACCGGTAGAACGAAGTCCGATCCATTCGTCCCCTCCGTCGTTTCGTCGCCGGTCGCGACCGTGCCGTCCGAATCGTGCGAGCAGGTCGTACTCTTGCTCCTGCGACCGCCGCACCTCGCAATTCGTCGGCTCCGAAACCCGGGGGCTGATGTTCACCAAGGGCCACCGTGCTGTCCCACTCACTCCCGTCCCCGCGTGGGTCGGGGTCAGGCATGGATCGCCTTCCTCCCTCTGCTGCTGCTGATTTCGTGTACGGTGGGGCCTTCTCCGCGACGGGATGGGTCAACCGCGGTACCCAGCGTCGTACGTGGCGTCGATCTTGTCGGTCTCGAGATTCCCGACTTATGTTCGTGGGAGCGGTCCGTGGTCGGGTTAGCTGCCCGTAATGTGCCGTAGCAGAACGGAAGTGTTGACTCCTGAGCCTCTTGACACCCCATCCTGCGGGTTGACTACTTGAAGTCGGATTGTCCTCCGCGGATCCCCCATCACGACAGAGAAGGGAACCGTCCTCCATGATCGTCATCGGCATCGATCCCCACAAGTCCACCCACACCGCCACCGCGGTCGACCCCGTCACCAACACCGACCTCGGCTCCCTGCGCATCGACGCCACCCTCGCCGCCGGGCACGCGTACTACGACACAAAGATCGCCGAGGGCAAGAGCCCCCGCGCAGCGACCCGCAGCCTCAAACGGCACCTGTCCGATCACGTCTGGCGCATCATGCTCACCGACGAAAAACGCAGCCACCGGCAACACGAGAAAGAATCCGACAGGGCGGCTTGACAATAGAGAGGCACCGCCCGGGAACAACTGTCGACCACGTGCCTGGTCTCCCGGCGACACTCAGTCACATCGCCTGCCAGGCTCCGGCCACCGGGGGCCCATTGCTGTGCTGGTCGCAGTCACAATGGCGGTGGCGACCGGTAGACGCCTGCGATCCTGGATCAAGGCGATCTTCGCGATAGACTCGCAGACGGTGCAACCACCTTCGACTCGAAGGCGGCCGACGATGAGTTGATCGAAGTTGGCCGGTTCACCGTTTCAGATCTGGAAGCGGCCAAACAGTCCATCAGAGATGGACGCTGCGTTACTCGACGAGATCACCGACGGTACGAAACAGGCTGGCATACAACATCATCGAGTTCGCCGAGGTCATTGGTGAGCTCGTCGTCACCGACGAGTGGGACAGCATCGAGCCCTTCCAGGAAATTCTTCGAAGGCAATACGAAGATCGCCCAGTCACCGAGCGCGCAGGGGCCCAGGGCCCGCCTGCCATCGAGTTCCTCGAACCGATCGACGCGGCCGGCACGCTCTAACTAACCCTCCCCCGGAGGCGGCGTAGCCCTCCACTGCCATTCCCGACAGTTGGCTGCGCTCAACGTTTTTCTGGTCGATTATCCTGAGGTGGTCCGCCGTGGGATAGCGGCTCTTCTCACCGTGGACCCCGAACTGACCATGATCGGGGAACCGGCGACGTATTCGCGGGCGCGCCGGCTCGAACCCCGGCACTGATACCCGACGTTGCCGCGCTCGATGTCCGGCTGCCCGACGGCAACGGCATCGAACTGTGTCGTGAACTGCTCTCCGGGATGCCCGGCATGCGTTGCCTGATGCTGACGTCCTACACCGACGACCAGGCGATGCTCGACGCCATCCTCGCCGGGGCCAGCGGATATGTCGTCAAGGACATCCGCGGGATGGAACTGACCGGGGCAGTCCACGAGGTGGGTGCGGGCAAATCACTGCTCGACAGTCGTGCCGCCGCCCCGTGGATGGCGAAGCTCCACTCGGACGCACACGCGGAAGACGACCCTTTCGCGGGGCTCACCGACCAGGAACGGACACTCCTTGCTCTTGTGCCCGCTGCTCATCGTCCGCTAATGCGCTCGGCGCCGCACCCGGTTGTTGCGGCAGTGCGCGAGTTCGCGCAGTACATCCGTGACAGCGCCCGACGGCGGGGGATAACCCGCAGCGGGGCCCGAGGTCCGCGGCCTCCACGGTGAGCGCCGGATGTCACTGCGGCCGAGGACTTGCGACCCTTTTCCGGCACTCCCGGCCGAGGTTCGATGGAGACGCACGAGAGGCATGTGAAGAAAGAGATCGCAGCATCCGGCGACGACGGGAGTGGATGTGAACGGGGAACAGTGGTCGGTGAGCATCGTCATCGACGGGCACAAACCGGACGACGCGGACATGTCGGTGTCGGCGCGGGCCCGCCTACCGAGACCGGACGACACCGCACTCGAGGGCACCGGATCTGCGCGCCTCCATTCGACCCATTTCGACGTGGTGACGATCGGCAAGCAGCTCGCCGTCGCCCGCGCACTGGCCGACCTCTCACACCAGTTGTTCGAATCGGCCTCCAAGTACGAGGCGATCACCCGCAGCGCTCTGCGGCTTCGACATCGAACGTCAGCGGCGGCTCCCCCGCGTGTGTGGTCCCCGGCGACTCATGCGTCACCCGGGCGGCAACGTAGTCCGTCACGTCGGTGAGGGTGACGAGCCTTCCGTAGTCGGCCTCCGGTATGTCGATCCCGAAGGTCGAATGCAGCCTGACGAGGAAGTCCAGCCAATCCAGCGAATCGAGATCCACCTGATCCCGAACCGGATGGTCCGCGACCACGTCGCCGCCCTCGACTTCGGGTGCGACGTCCCTGCGGTGCACGCGTCGACCGCGACGGCCGGGTCGAGGTCGAGGGCGCCTACGGTGGTGCGCAGGGTTTGGATCCCATCGAGTGCGAGCAGGTGATGGCGAGTCCGCTCGAGACGCAACGATCGTTGGTCGGGCGCCCCCTGCCTGAAGGTGACAGGCCGGGCTCGCCGCATGGTCTGTAAGCATTTTGGCCGACACTGGCCACGAACCGCATGCCCAGACCGTAAAATTGTCAGCCTCGTTGTTGATCCGTGTCGGCCAGATCGGACATATTATGCACTTCCGGCACATCACTATCAGTGGTGAACCGGGAAGCGGGAAGAGTTCCGTCGGGCGAGAGCTTGCGCGGATTTGCGGCATGGATATTGTCAGCACTGGCGCACTACAGCGAGAATTGGCAGCTTCGCTGGGCGTATCAATTGTGGATGTCAACAAGAGAGCTGAACTTGATCAGTCGATTGATTTGCGTATAGATAGTATTCTGCAGAGGAAGGGCGCGCAGACTACTGCATTGATATTCGATTCTCGACTGGCTTGGCATTTTGTTCCAAATGCATTCAAACTACATCTCATCATAGACCCGACTGTGGCCGCTGAGAGATTGCACCGGACTCGCGAATCAAATGTCGAAAGTTACACGTCCGTGGAACATGCTGCGCAGGATGCGCGTACTAGAAGTTCGAGTGAACGTTCGCGTTTTAGGGATAAGTACGGCGTCGATATCTTCAGGCTGAGGAACTACGACCTGGTGATTGACACTTCTGACGCACCGTTGGACACGGTCGTATCCGAAGTTCTTCAGGTAGTGAACGGCCCGCCGACGGATGGCCTCCAGCTGCGGGCGAGCCCACGCCGTGTTATCCCAACAATCGAACCAGTCCGGGAATTGGCTGCGATTGAGTCCGGTGCCGCACCGGCGTGGGAGCAACCTGTTGTCGGATACAGCTCGCCGGAAGTATTTGCGCTGCGGGGGCACGATGCTCTTAGCAGAGCGCTGATCGCAAAGCAGGTGTTGGTGCCAGCTTTGCTTGAGAGCGAAGGCGGAGAAGAGGTCACCGCCGGGATTACTGCGGATGAGTTTTTATTCACGGAAGCGCAGCGAAAGTGGATGTACGATTGGGAGCATATTCACGGATTTCGTTTTCCCTTATATCCAGACACGGCTGACCAGGTAGGGCGTAAATAAGCAGGTTGTGTCATTGGAAAACATCGGGCAGCGAATGATCCACCCACCCCGCCCGGCACCCGCCCACTTCATCTGTCAGCTATTTTTTTCAGCCATACATCTGCGGGCGCAGGCCCTGGCCTTGTTTCCGCCCCGCGGAGCCCACCGCGTGCGACAAACAGAACGACGCGCAGATCTCGGGCTGGATGGGCCTCGAATTCAGGTCCCGCCGCACAGGGTCGACGTCGACGGACAGACCATACTCGAAATCTCGAGAGGCATTCCTGCTGGGTTGGCAGGTTATCCATATCCTTGGCTGCACTACCAGCGGACTCCACAACCCGGCGGAACACAAACGAGAATCAAAAGGGCAGAAGATCATTGGCCATATTCCGGGCGCGGAACCGCTCTCCTGTGGTCCTCCCTCCCCTCAGCCAGGCCTGGCGACCCGGAGACACCCGGCGACACCCGGCGACACCCGGCGACACCCGGAGCAGGAACATACCCCTCCCCGCGCCGCCGTACGACCCGTAGGGCGGCGAGCAGCGCAACGTCCCAGCAACGGGACCTGGACTACCTCGGCCTCAGCCCCGAACGAAGGCACGCGAGAACCTCCCGAACGCTGGCCCCGCGGGTCCACGACCAGCTCCATCAAAAGGGCGACCGCACGTCGGTGAATGTGCACAACGGTCACCGTTGACATCGTCGGAAGAGTAGGGACTGGCAAGGCCGCGGGTGGACCTCCGCCCCAAAGGCGACGACCATGGATCTCAGGACACGCCCTCCCACCGTGCCACCACCCGCCCAGAAGGTAGGGAACAACATGGCTGCCGACCGTCCGATCGTCGTCGGAACAGACGGATCACCGTCATCACTGCAGGCAGTGTCGTGGGCCGCGAAGGAAGCGGCACTGCGGAACTCTCCGTTGACGGTGCTCACCACGATGCTCCGTCCGGGCGTCTACGGCGCACCCGTCGGCCTTCCCGCCAGCTTCTTCGAAGAAGAGGAACTCGAAGCCAAGAAGAGGTTGGCCAGGGCCGCCGAGGTCGCAGCCGACGCGGTACCCGAACCCGGTCACTCGCTCGAAATCCACACCGTCCTCGGCACCGAGACACCCGCCGGTGAACTCCTCGAGCATGCGAAAACTGCGCGCATGGTCGTCGTCGGTGCGAACCGGCAAGGAATCATCGAAAGGATGTTCCTGGGCTCGGTCAGCTCGGCCGTCGCCACCCACGCACACCGCCCCGTCGCCGTCATCCACGGCCTGCCCGACACCGACATCACCGACCTCTCAGGACCCGTCGTCGTCGGCGTCGACGGATCCGCGCACACTGAACCAGTCGTCTCCATGGCATTCGAGGAAGCCGCACTGCGGCAGACCGAACTCGTGGCCGTCCACGCCTGGTCCGACGTCAACATCCCCTTCGCCTTCGAGGACGGCGACCCCGTGTGGGTGCAGATCGTCAAGGACGAAACAGCCCAGTTGTGGGAGTACCTCGCCGGCCACGCCGAGAAATACCCGGACGTGACGGTCCGCCCGGTCGTCGTCATGGACGAACCCGCACGCGGCCTGCGTGAGGAAGCCGAGAATGCGCAGCTGCTCGTCGTCGGCAGCCGCGGGCGGGGCGGGTTCGCGAGCATGCTGTTGGGATCGACCACCAGGACGTTGATGAACTCGGTCAACCGCCCACTCCTCATCGTCCGGTAGCCACCCCGGCACGGCCCATTGCCGGACGAGTTTCGAGGGGAGTGGTGGTGGTGTTCGAAAAGTTCACCGACCAGGCACGCAGAGCAGTTGTCTTGGCCTCCGACGCAGCCCGGACACACCACCACGATTATCTCGGCACCGAGCACCTGCTGCTCGGGGTCCTCGAAGCCGGCGGTGTCGCGGCGACATCACTGACCTCGTGGGGTATCTCCACCGACGTCATCAACAGCAAGCTCGCCGACATCGGCCCACGCGTGCCCGACCCGGCCGGGCACATCCCCTTCACCCCACACGCCAAAAAGGTGCTCGACAGAGTCTGCGCGACACATCGTTGCTCGGCCACGATGGCATCGGCACCGAACACCTCCTGCTCGCTCTCATCGACAACAGGTCATCGGCCGGCGCACAGATCCTCGACGAAGCCGGGCCCGCGAGTTTGGACAGGCTGCGGGAACACGTTCTTCGTCAGGTCGCCGAAGACCGCCGCGAACCCGCTGGGCCGGGCCCGACCCACATCACCACCGTGCGGTTGACCGACGCCGAGCACACCCTGTGCGCAGCCGCGGCCGCCGAGGCGGGCCAACGCCTCGACAGATGGATGCGCGACCGCATCCTCGACGCCGCACGCACCCGACGCCCCACCCGGCAAACCGATACCGAATAGAACCGGCGACGCACCCCCAGCAAGAGCGACTCGACGTTGCTGGCGCACTTCGACCGCGCCCCTCCGTCGTAGCAATCGTCAATCGCCGCAGGTGGAGTGAATCGTCCCCCGAGCGGCTCTGTGTCGGCGCACCATGCGAGTCTGCCCTCCCACCACCGAGACAGCGCCTGCTCATGAGCGGTGGCGCGGGGAACTTCGACCCCAGTTATGCCTAGCGCGGTGTAGTTCTTGTCGACGAGCTCGGCGAACACCCTGGGACCACGATCGGGCCATCTCGAGGTCCCTTCGATCAGTACGTTCTCGCCCCCGTCCAGGCACTCCCTACGAATCTGGTCGATGAGGGCGGTGGATTCGTCATGTACCAGCGCCGCCAACTCTCGGGGCAACCGGGCGCCGTCCGCCAGCACGGTGTCGAGGAGGTCGTCGTAGATGCCGTCGGTTAGTGCCTGTTCGATCAGAAAGTCTTTCACGACGTCCGCGTCCAGAGGACGTAGTCGTATAGTTCGGCGACATGTTCGCGTAGCAAAGTGCTCTTGCCGGCGCCAGGTGCACCTGCCGTGAGAACCGCAGAACGCGCTTCACGCGGCGGTGTCTCACGAGACCGATACTGCTCAACGACGTTCTTGCGGAACGACCGATGCGAAAGCGATGCCGCATAGCGGATATTGCTGTTCGTCGGAGACTTCGTGTCCAGCGGGCCCCGCTTGCCGACATGCCGGCGAGCTGCGCGGCGACTCCACCGCGCAATGAATCCGATTTGATCACGCAGACAACGCCATCGCCCGAGTGCGTCCTTGTTCCACTCCACGAGCCGGCCGAGCTCATCCTCGGTCAGATGTCCGCGGTAACAAGCGCGTTCAACCTCATCCCAGCTACCCGGCCCATATGCATCAGTCGATATCCCACCGCTCACGGGAACACGACCGAACGTGTAACCCCAGTTGAGGAGAGCGTCCATCATCTCGTCGTCGGTGATGCCTCCAGCAGTACGGCGATCGATGACTTCAGTCGGTGTCCGATCGAGGAGCACCGGGTTCTCCAAAACCAGTGCGCAGCATGCGATGAATCGTAGGCTGCAAGATCCCGATGTGCCCACGGATCACGCGCTGCGCAATGTGGACAGTGTTCGCCTCGACTACGGCTCGGAGGAGATCGAGTTCCGGGATCCTGCGACGTGCAGCAGCAACGTCGAGCGCGGCAACCGCTCGGTCTCGATCGATCGTGTCCATCATCAACACCTCCTCTGATTCACAATGAATCACCCCACCGCGGGGGATCCGTAACGCGCTGTTCACGCCCACACACGGTCGATCAGGGGTATAGCTTCGGCATCAGCGATCAGCGCTCGGGAAGGTCCCATAACGAGCGAACTTCGACGAGGATGTGACCTGCACCCCGGGAGCGTTCGCCGGCCGGGCGGCCGGAGAGGGTGTCGATGTTCGTCCTGGTACGTCATGCGCATGCAGGTAAGAAGCAGAGGTGGCGCGGCCCCGATGCCGACCGCCCGCTGAGCACGCTCGGTCATCGGCAGGCACGCGGCCTTGTCGCTGCGCTGAGCGGCATCGAGGTACGGGCCCTGTGGTCCAGTCCAGCGCTACGGTGCCGTCAGACCCTGATGCCTCTCGCCGCGGCGCGCGGGCTGCGTATCGACATTCACCCGATACTGGCAATGGGCGCACCGACCGACGAACTCTTCGCCCTGCTCAGTACGCCGGGTGTCGACGGGGCCGTTTTCTGTACCCATCGGGAGGTGCTCGACGCCCTGGCAGAGTTCGCGCGGACGCAAGGATCGACATGCGTGCCGCGGGCGGCGACTACCGCGAAAGGCGGAGCCTGGGTCGTCGACCGCACCGCCGATCCGGCCGAAACGCTGCGCTATATCGCGCCCGCTGATGGCTAGGTCGCGGAAGCACGGCCTCTCAATCGAATAGTCGCGGGCCATCGCGCCCCCGCGGAAGCACCCGCCGGTACGGGAACGCAGCATCAGCTGCTCAACCATGATGTATCCGGGCGGGCTGGAATCGTCTCGGCGGTGCGACGGGCCCGCGATGAGTTGGGGAGTGACTGGAATGGCTCTGCCTTTACGACGTTCCCCCGGCCCGGTAGACAGACCGCGCCCGTTTCGTGAGTTCGAGGATCTCTAGGGGCGGGGATGGATCGGCTCGGGCAGTCGGTGATCGGTGGTTCTTCCTGCGCCTGGCTACCCCCGGCCGACGTCACCGAGGACGACGACGCCGATGTCGTCGAGATCGAGCTGCCCGGGGTGAATCGACGTCGAGCTCAATGGCAACGAACTGGTGGTGACCGGGAGCTGAAGGAGCGCGAGCGCAAAGGCCTGCTTCGTCGGCGTACCCGTCGGGTCGGGTCGGGGAGTCCGAGTATCGCGTCACGCTGCCGGGCGAGCTTCGGGAGAACGGAAACGAGGCTTCGTTGTCCAGTGGAGTGCTGACCGTGCGGTGCAAAGCGGAACGCGCACAAACCAGGAAGATCGAGGTCACCGAGGCGGGCGCCAGGTAGAACACCGAACTCGGGCCCCAGTTCTCGTTGCCGATCGTTGGCGGAGGACCGATCCGGCTCATGTCCTCCGCGTGCCTCGAGTGCGATCAGTCCAGACTTCGGCGAGGTCAGGAGTAGGTGGACACGTGGCGCCTCGAGTCCTGCAGCTGATTGAAGGTGGACTCCCCTACTTCCTGTACGCGTTTGTAGGGTGACCGGCAATCGAAGGTTTTCGGGGACACGGATTGGCCCCCCACGCGGCCTGTTTGCGCACAATGAGTGGGTGGGCCCCGCGCACGAACGACCGATAGCACCGATGTTGGCGACCCTCGGTTCCCCGCCGGTCGGGGATGGTTGGGCGTTCGAAATGAAATGGGATGGCCAACGAATGGTGGCCTCTACCAGAGGGAATGCTCCGATCTTGTGGAGCCGGAACGGCCACGATGTCAGCGAATCCTATCCGGAGCTGGTCGAGGCACTGAGCACGGCGCTCGCCGGTAGGCCGACGGTCGTGGACGGCGAGATAGTGGCCCTCGACGCCACCGGCAAACCGTCCTTCCGCCGCCTGCAGCATCGAATGCATGTGGTGAAACCGACTGCGGAACTTCGCAGGACAACGCCTGCCACCTACTACGTCTTCGACCTCCTGGTCCTCGACGGCGCGGAAATCATGTCCCTTCCCTACCTCGACCGCCGCACAGCTCTCACAGATCTCGAACTGGATGGGCCTCGTATTCAGGTCCCGCCGCACTGGGTCGACGTCGACGGACAGACCATGCTCGATGTCGCGAGAGAACAATCCCTCGAGGGTGTCGTGGCCAAACGGGTGGAGTCGACGTACCGCCCGGGGATCCGTTCACCGTCCTGGGTGAAAACGCCTCTGCGCAAGAACACCGAGGCCATCATCGCAGGCTGGGTGCCCGGCACCGGCATGCACCACAACGCCGTCGGCTCACTGATCCTCGGCGCACACGACGACACCGGCGCCCTCGTCTACATCGGGCATGTTGGAACCGGCTTCACGGCGGCCATGCGCCGCAAGCTCCGAGACCAACTCGCAGAACTCGAACGCCCCACCAGCCCATTCGACGTTCCCCCACCGCGATCCATCGCACGCGGCGCGCACTGGGTCGAACCGCTCCTCGTCGGCGACGTCGAATACCGCGAATACACCGGTGAAGGGCTCCGGCATCCCAGCTGGAAGGGACTGCGCGACGACAAATCAGCCGACGAGGTGGGTCTCCCCGGCCGCCATTGACCAGGCGGAACGGGAGAAGCCAGGCGCGCTTGGAACGTGCATCTACACCCTGGCAGAGTCCGGTGCCGTCAGCGCGCCCCTCGGCAAATGGTCGCTCGAAGCGACTCCGGATGGTGGCACCCGGGGCATTTTGGCCGAACAGCGTCGACCTGAGCCTCCTGTTTCAGGAACTTGCCTCGCCCCGCTCCCCTCCTTGTTCCGGAGGGGAGCGCTGCTTGGCGCGGGTCGCCGGCGGCGAGGCCGGTAGCGGAGTGTGCTGCGGTCGGGGATTGTCGGGTTGATCGCTGCTCCTGCGTCACGCGGCTTCGAGTGGCGGGGTCAGCTGACGGGCCATCCTGGTGTCCGGCCGAATTCGTTCCATTCGCGATCCCATTGCTGCATCCGGCGCCGTGAATTCATCCATCGAATGCAGAACAGCAAGAGGAAGGCACCGCTCGCGGCGGCGGCCCACACGCAAAGTGCTGCGCTCACCGCGACGGTGGCGTTTTCCTGCCCAGTCCTCGGCTCGGCCGTGAGGTTGCCGTTCGAGTCGATCCACACGTCGATGGTGTCGCCCGACTTCGCGTCCGGTGGCGTCGGCACATCACCCGAGCGCGGGGTGCCGTCCGGTGCGGTCCAGTGCGCCGACGCACGGTTCTGGGGTTCCCGGGAGCTGGTACGTGTGTCTGCCACCGATCCGGGCCGCGGGTCGGCGACGAGAACGGCAGCCTGTCGGTGGCTGCGCTGGCGGTCTGCGTGGGATTGTTCGCTCAGGCCCGTGTATGTCGCTGTCCCGAAGGCGGCCGCGAACGGCACCATGATCAGTACGAACACGGTCGCGAGAAGAGCCGCGGCGGCATCGACGCGGTCGCAGCGTCGCATGAGTGGGTTTCGGCTCCACGGTGCCATTCGCCACCAGCGCAGCGGGAGTGCCTGATTCGTGTCCATCGTGTACCTCCTCCGTTGGCTCGGTTCCGAGTCTTCCGCGGAGACCGCGCCCGACGTAGGGAACAAGGTCATCGACACTCGTTGCTTGTCGGAGGACTTCAGTCCTCTGCGTCCTTCGCACACGATGAGCGGGTACGGCACGGTAGGCGTAGCAGCGCCGCGCTCGTCGAACCGAGGGTCATTCCCTGAAGCCGCCCCCTGGTTCCGATGACAATCGGACTGGGCATCGCCCACGCCCATCATGTGGCGCCACCCGCCGATGATCCGGTGGCGCCCGTACCGAACGAAATGCGCGGTGCCGGGACGAAGTCCTCGCAGACCCGAGTGTTCACAGGCGAGAAGACCAGCGTCCATCGAACGAGTGACCTTCGACCCTGCGCGTCTCAACGGGGTTATCGGGATCGTGGTACCGAGCCGGCACGACCGTGCGAACGTGGCAAAGGAGGGCACGAGATGGCCGAAAACCATGGACCGCAGACCTGGGGTCAGGGCGCAACGTACACGCGAGACGACGACCCGGTGGGCAGTCACCGCCACTTTTCCTGGTCGCCCGAACGTGTGGGCCGGAGAGCGAAGACTGGAATCACGACGTCGATGCGGCGGGAGCGGGAAGACAAGTACGACGTGAGCCTCGACTTCGTGGTACCGGACCTCGACGACCTGGTTCCGGCCGGAGGCCGGGTGGAGCGGGACACCGTCACCCTCGACAGCGTGTACTACGACACCGCCGACCGGGATTTGCTGAGCCAGCACCTGACGCTGCGGCGCCGATCCGGGGATGTGGACGCCGGCTGGCACCTGAAGGTGCCCGCGGGCACGGCGCGCACCGAGATCCGGCTGCCGATCACCGAGGGTGAATCGGTGCCCGACGAGTTAGCGACGCTGGTCGTCGGTGTGGCACTCGGCAAACCCGTGCGGCGGGTGGCCGAAATCTCCACCACCCGACACCGGCACCGCCTACTCGACGCGGACGGCAACCTGTTGGCGGAGGTCGCCGACGATACGGTGCAGGCCACCGCGACCGCCGGCGACGAGGGAGCCGTCGCCAGCCAGTGGCGCGAAGTGGAGGTCGAGCTCGGCGACCGCGGTGACGACAAGCTCCTGCGGGCGATCGGCACACGGTTGACCCGTAGCGGTGCGCACCCGTCGCGGTATGCGTCGAAGCTTGTCCGGGCGCTGACGCCGGACCGCGGTCGCGCGGACGCCAGCGAAGGCGACGGCGGGGATGCCGGTGTGGAGACTGTCCGAAAGCTTCTGACCGACTACCTCGAGCAACACGCCCAGGCGATCGTCGCCGGTGACGTGTGGCTGCGCCGCGGGCTGGACCCGATCCATTCCACCAGGGTCGGTATCCGGCGGTTCCGCAGTACCCTGCGCGTGTTCCAGAAGGTTCTCGACCCGGCCGCGCGGTCGCACCTCGATGAGGAACTGTCCTGGTACGCCGGGGTACTCGGTGAGGTCCGTGACCGGCAGGTCCAGCGCGCCCGGTTCGCCAAGGCGGTCGCCGACCTGCCGAGGGAGCTGGTGATGGGCCCGGTCGCCGCCCGCATCGACAACGACCTGCTTGCCGAGCAGCGCCGGTATCAGGACGAGGTGATGGCGACCCTCGACACGGGCCGCTACCGTGCGCTGCTCGCCAGCCTGGCCCAGTGGCGCACGGCGCCTCCGCTGACCGACGAGGCCTCATCCGGTTCCCGGGTGCTCGAGAAGGCGGCGCGGAAGGCGTGGAAGAAGGCCGACAAGAGGCTGGCCGCCGCCCTCGACGACGGCGGGGATGAGGCCCTCCACCGGGCACGGAAGGCCGCGAAGCGGGCCCGTTACGCCGCCGAGCTCACCATGCCGATCCTCGGTAGGAAGAAGAGCAGAAAGAAGGTGGCGAAGTACAAGAAAATCCAGGAGGTACTCGGTGAGCACCAGGACAGCGTGGTGGCCCGCGGCGTCCTCCGCGCGCTCGGCGCCCGCGCCGGGGCCACCGAGGGCGAGAACGGATTCACCTTCGGACTGCTCTACGGACTCGAGCTGCAGGCCGCCCAACGCGCCCGCGACGAAGCCGAAACACTCGCCACCTGACCAGCGCGACGGATGGCCGGGACGAGTTCGGCGGTCGGCCACGTCGGATGGCTAGCCGGTGGCTAGCCGGGCCGGATCACGCATGTCGTCGAGGGTGACCACTGACAGGGGTCGTTCTCTGACCATCTCGAGCAGTTGGGGGCCCGGCTCGTCGTCGTGGAAAGCCACGGCCACACTCGGCTCGCCGGATCCCTTCAGGGATCGACGAGCCAGAACCTCCTGCACCATGCCCTCGGCCCTGGTCATGATCTGCCGCCCGCCCCGCTAGTTGCGACAGACGGTGTTTCCCCCGAGATCCGCTCTTTGGGGCAGGGCGAGGGACCCGATGGTGGTCCGTCCACACGCGGACGGGGTGATCACGCCGACGGGGTGGGGCGCCCCGGTCGACGGCCGGGAAGAGTCGAAGATGAGGGGACCATGTCGCGGCGGCCAGGAAGTCCTCCACGGGGTCGGCGGCGACCACGGGATCGGACGTCATCGCATCGTGTCGGGCGCCGCGACGACCGCGGTCATGGGCCGCATAGCCCGGCAGCATCCCGATTCGCCCGCCCCCGCCGGCGGCCCCCGTGACCAACATCTCCACCATCGTTCTCGCCGTCGCCATCACCAGGGTCGTCAATGTCGAGGTCTCGTCCCGGCTCGCGCGCGTCCTCGGCGGCGCCGCAATGATGATCGCCCGCAGAGACTGTATTCTGCTCCTCCGGCAGCGCGGGCGAACCCCGGAGGGCGGTGACGGCCAGGAGCAGCATCTGTCGGCTGGGCTGCTGGACCGGCCGATCTCGATCCCGGCGACCCTCTCGCTGGCAGGACTACTGCTGCTTCTTCTCGTCGTCACCCGAGGCGCGGGCGACGTCTTGGTGGCGGCGGCGCGGCCGCGGCGGCCGCGGCGGGCGGGCTGGCCGTCGCACATTCCGCGGCCCTTGCTGCAGCCTCGGCCACCGGAGAGTCGTCGTCGGTCGACGCCGCAACGATGGCGGCGACGGTTTTAGATCGAAGATCTCGACGCGAGCACCGAGCTTCTATTCTTCCCGAACACCGGGTCGGCCACCGACCGACCTCGGGCTCGCGCCGAAGCGAGAAAGCACTCAGGTGCGGGCGTAGTGCTCGATGTCTTCATCGAACGCCTGCAGCATTTCCGGGGTCAGCGTGGGTCGAACCGTCGCGATCACGTCGAGATAGTCCTGGGTGCTGGCATGGCAGCGCACGCCCGAATCGACGCTGCATTCGAACGTCGCCTGCGCGACCATGCGCGCCGCGTGGGCGACATCCGCGGGGGTATAGCCCTCGGTCGCCGCGACGAGCGCGGCAACATCGACCTGCTCGTTACCCAAATAGCGCTCCCACAGGGCATACCGGGCCTCGGAATCGGGTGCACCGATCGGGAGAACGTAGTCGAACCGCCCGTGCCGCAGGAACGCCTCGTCCAGCTCGCGCACGGAATTGGTCGCACACACCAACAGGCGACCCGCACGCTCGCGGAACCGGACGATGGATTTCAACAGTTCGTTGACCACGCCCACCGTGGTCGAGCCAGGTCGGCGGCGGGCTGCCACCTCTTCGACCTCGTCGATGAAGACCACGACACGGTCGAGTTCGGACAACGACGCGAACGCCTCCCCGATTCCTGCGGCAAGTCCTCTCTCGCTCGACGCGAGGCGGGAGGGAAACAACTCCACGAACGGCCACCCGAGCCGGCTCGCGGTGGCGCGCGCAAACGTGGTCTTCCCCGTCCCGGGTGGACCGAACAACACGACAGCCCGCGGTGGTATCACCCCGTGCTCGGCCGCCAGGGCGGGCTTTGACAGCGGCAGCACGATCCGCCGTTCGATGAGCGACTTCTCCCGGGTCATGCCCGCCACCTGTTTCCACAAACCCGCAGGCGGAACGCCGCCACCGAGTTCGGTGAGCACCCCGGCAGTGCGCGGCGAGACCGTCTCGACCTTCTCGTAGTGCGTGATCCCCGTCCGGGGTTCGAAACCCGAATTGGTCAGCGCCCTCGCCCCGGTCTCACCCTCGGGCAGAAGCGCCGTGATGCGCCGCACCCCCTTCGATAGCAGGCGGAACTCGAGCTCGGACAGCAGCGCGCTGCCGAGGCCTCGTCCCCGCCACTCGGGGTCGAGGGAGATCCGCATGATCCATGCGCGGTCGTCGTCGACGCGACTGACTGCCGACCCGACCATGCGCCCGCCCGCGACCGCGACGACGGCCGGGTGACGGTTCAGCAGGCTGCCCACCACGTCCGACATCGCGAACACCGGAGGCTGGTCGGTGGTTGAGGAACTCGCGTCCATGCGGACGACGGCTTCGAGATCCTCCGGCGCGAAATCGCGGATTCTCCAGGCGTCCATGCGGCACTCCCAATCCGTATGATGCGGGCGGCCGAAAGACCACAGCCTACCCGCGGTGTCCGCGTGGCCGATCGACGTCAGCGAACCTGGTGACAGGTCCGCCGCAACCGGCCGGTGCCATCGCTGCAGACATCGCAGCGTGTCGGCACCCAACTCGCAGAACTCGAACACCCCACCGGCGCAACCGACTCTCCCACCGCGATCCATCGCATATCGCATGTGGCCGCACTGGTTCGCACCGCGCCTCGTCGGCGACGTCAAGTATCGCGCAGACATCGGGAAGAAGCTCCGGCGTCCAAGCTAGAAACGGACGACCACAACGACAAATCAGCCGACGAGGTGGGTCTCCCCGGCCGCCATTGACCATGAAGAACGTGCGAAGCCGCCGATGCCATCCCGCGCCTGCGGCTCCGCACCCTTCCCAGGAGCGACCCCACTCCCCTCCTTGTTCCGGAGGGGAGCGCTGCTTGGCGCGGGTCGCCGGCGGCGGGGCCGGTAGCGGAGTCCATCCCCGCGCGGAAGCCGGGAGCGGTGGTGGCGAGCCGAGCCGATCGGTGTTCACCAGCGTGAGCAGGACAACGGCCTGCGGCGTGAGCGCGTCGGCGAGGATGCCCTCCGAATCGGCTACGAACAGGCCGAACTCGTGCCAGGGCCACACCTCGCACCCACTCGGCTCCGAAACCGTGGGACCGATGTTCGCCAATGTCATCGTGCTCACCCCACTCACTCCCTCCCCGTGCGGGTCGGGGTCAGGCGTGGATCGCCTTCTTCTCTCCGCTGCCGCTGATTTCGATCCTGCGCGGCTTGGCCTTTTCCGCGACGGGGATGGTCAACCGCAGTACCCCGGCGTCGTACGTGGCCTCGACCTTGTCGGTGTCGAGATTCTCACCCAGGAACAACTGCCGGCGGAACACACCCCGCGGCCGCTCGGACGCGAGCATCTCCTGACTCTCGTCGCGAGCGGGTCGCTCGGCATGCACCGTCAACACGTTGCGTTCGACGTCGAGGTTCAGGGAATCGACGTCCACCCCGGGCAGATCGAACTCGACGATGACTCGATCATCCTCACGCCAGGCATCCATCGGCATCACCGCCGGTCGTGCCGTGGTTCCGAGGATCTGCTGAGTCAACCGGTCGAGGTCGCGGAACGGATCCGTGCGCATCAACATTGTTTCCACCTCCAGAAACCTCTCTGTTTGTCACAGCATCTACAGCTCACGCTGTAGATTTGTTATAACGTTTGACATAGAATATGACAAGGGTCATGGCGAAAAAATTCCCCGACCCGGCACCCGCAACTCCCCCGCTCTTGCTGACATCACCGCGAGCCCCGTCGTGCGACCCGATGCCGGGCTCGGCGGGCACCGCGTGGCGAACCTTGCCCGTGGTGGCGATACACCGCCGTACGGTTCGAGCATGTGTTGGTGGTGCGGGTCCACGGTCCGCCGCGCCCCGGGAGGGCGAGCTTCTGGCCGGTTACCCGTCGCGGACGTCGTGGTCGTCGCCGAAGGGGACCACGAAGGCTTGCTCGAGCCAGTCGGCAACGGGCGCGTCCCAGGCATGGTCGGTGCCGGCGGAGGACAGTGGATCGTCGACGGTGCCGACCGGCTGCGCCTGCTCGAGCCGGTCGGCTTCGGGCGCATCCCTGGGCACCGGTACGCGGGAAGCCGGTTCGGGGGCGAGCAGGCCGCCGGCGGTGTCGAGGGTATGTGTCTGCTCGAGCCAGTCGGCCTCGGGCACGACATCGAAGGGGCGGGTGTTCATTCCGTGGTCCTTTCTGCTCCGATCAGGGCGGTGTCGGTGCCGAGACGTGTCGTTGTCCGCGGCAAGGCGGTGATGTCTAGCCGCGCCGGAAGTCGAAATCCCCCGGGCCCGCGGAGAGGTGTTTCGCGTCGAGCTCGACGTCGCCGTCATCAGCGAAGACGAGTCGGCCGTCGTCGAGCACGATCGCCCACCGGCGGACCGGCGCCCGGCCCCCGCCGAGTTGGTCCCGAACGGCGGGCTCATCCGCGTAGTCCTCGATCACCACGCCACGAACCGGGTGCCGATACCTGGAACCGGTACCGGTACGGACCACGACACGCGATCCCACCACCACCGCCTCACCCCCGGATTCACGTGTCATACCTGGCATACCGATCAGGTGTGCCGCGGGCCCGCCGGAAAGGTGTGCGCCTGTCGTCGAGGTGCTCACGCGCGAATGTCCTGCTCTCGTATCGGTGGATCCAGCTGCGCCGGAGTCGTTCTCGTTCGTCGCGGCCAGATCATGAGTGCTGCGCGGCGACACCCGAGGATGAGCGACGCTCTCACCATCGCGGCCGTTGAAGACCGGCTTGTTCCACCAGCGCAGCGGGAGTGCATGATTCGTGTTCATCATTACCTCCTCCGATCACTCGGTTTTGAGTCTTCCGCGAGGACTGCAACCGGCGTAGGGCACAAGGTCATCGACACCCGTTGCTTGTCCGAGGGACTTCAGACCTCCACCTCCAACCCCGCGCACGATCAGCGAGGCTACGGCACGGTATGTAGCAGTGCACGCTCGTCGAACCGACAGTCATTCCCTCGAAGCCCCCTCTCCTGCTTCCGACGACAATCGGACTGGGCTTCGTCCGCGCGCAGCAACATGGTGCTGCACGCCGATGATCCGGTCGTGAACGAAATGCGCGGCGAGTGATATGACGGGACGAAGTCCTCGCAGACCCGAATAGTGTTCGCAGGCGAGAAGACCAGCGTCAATCGAACGAGTGACCTTCGACTCTGCCCGTCTCAGCGGGGGCTATCGGATCGTGGTGACGGCCCGGCATGACCGTGTGGGCGTGGCAAAGACCGTGTGGGCGTGGCAAAGGAGGACACGATGGTCGAAGACCATGGACAGCCGACCTGGCGTCAGGACGCAGCATCAGCCCGAGACGACGATCCCGGGGACGTGAAGTATCTACGCCCCCTGGGTCTGGTATTTGCCCTGCTGTCGGGCGCCGTCGTCGCCGGCTTGGTCGTAGGTCTCGGGGCGTGGCTCGCGACGCCGCTAGTGGGAGTGTCCGCAGCGGCGACACTCATCGGCACCGCATGCCTTGCAGTAGCAATGGTGTGATGCCGCCTCGCCCCAGTTCGACGAAAGCCCGGGCACTTCGCTCGTCACGCAGCCCGGCCCCGTACTGGTCCCGAGTACCAAATCCGGCACATAAGTGGACTGGTTGCGGTGCGGCGATAATCGAAGTGTGGCTACCCGCTTACCCGCGTCACCGACCCCGGCAAAGAAGGTCAATAGTCGGAGAGTTGCTCCCGGAATCGGGCGTCCGGAACAGGCCCCCTGTCCGTCCGGGGGCGACCGAGAGAGCCCGGAGGGGCCTCTCCCCGTCGCCCGGCAGACTCCGCCCTGACGTTGAGCGCACACGCCCGCATGAGGTGTTACTGATGCTGAGCTCGACGACGAAGTCAACTCCCCCGCCTGTTTGTATCGGTCGGCAGCGTAATCTGTGACGCGGGGACTGGAGGTTTCCGCATGATCAAGGTCTTTCTCGTAGACGATCACGAGGTCGTGCGCCGCGGCATAGCGGATCTCCTCACCGCCGATCCTGATCTGACAGTAATAGGCGAGGCCGCGTCCTACGCGCAGGCGATGGCGAGGGCGCCTGCCCTTCGGCCCGATGTCGCTGTCCTCGACGTACGGCTTCCCGATGGGAATGGCATCGAGCTGTGCCGCGAGTTACACGCGCGGATGCCCCAGTTGCGATGCCTCATCTTGACCTCGTTCACCGATGAGCAAGCCATGCTCGACGCCATCCTCGCCGGTGCGAGCGGGTACGTCGTCAAGGACATCCGGGGCATGGAATTGGCGGCGGCAGTACACGATGTCGGGGCGGGCAAGTCCCTGCTCGACAGTAGAGCCGCCGCCGCTCTGATGGAAAAGTTGCGCGCGACCTCGAGCGAAGGGAAGGGGCCATTTGGCCACCTGACCAATCAGGAGCGGACACTACTCGCGCTCCTCGGCGAGGGGCTGACCAACCGCCAGATAGCGGAGCGGATGTTTCTCGCCGAGAAAACAGTGAAGAACTATGTGTCACGGCTACTGGCCAAACTCGGTGTCGAGCGCCGAACCCAAGCCGCCGTCCTGGCCGCGAAGATGCCGCCGCCTCGCGCCGAGTCGTAAGCGCCTCCGGTGACCCGGCAACCAGACGAGCACGATCGCCCGCCACTCCTCGGCAGCCTCTCCGAGCTTCGACTCCGCGAGCTCCTGACCGAAGTGCAGGATCGCGTCGAGCAGATCGTGGACGCACGAGACCACGTCGACGGCCTGCTCGACGCCGTGCTCTCGGTGATCTCGGGACTCGATCTCGACAACACACTGCGCACGATCGTCCATGCCGCCATCAACCTGGTCGACGCCCGCTACGGTGCACTCGGGGTCCTCGGCCCGGACGGCGAGTTGAGCGAGTTCGTGTTCGAGGGCATCGACGACGAGACACGCGCCCGCATCGGGGAACTTCCGCGGGGGCGAGGCTTGATCGGATACCTCATTACCAACCCGAAGCCGATGCGGCTCGACGATCTCTCCGTCCATCCCGCCTCGGCGGGATTCCCACCCCACCACCCACCGATGAAGACCTTCCTCGGTGTCCCCATCCAGACGCGCGACAAGGTCTTCGGAAATCTGTATCTCACCGAGAAGGCGAACCGGCGGCCCTTCAACGACGACGACGAGGTGATCCTCCGCGCGTTGGCTGCCGCGGCGGGAATCGCGATCGAGAACGCCAGGTTGTACGACGAGTCACGAACGAGGCAGGCCTGGCTCGAGGCCACTCGTGAAATCGCCACGGAATTGCTCGCCGGCAGTGACACCACCGACGTGTTGCAGGTGATAACGGACGACGCACTCGCCCTCACCGCAGCGGACAGCGCCTTCCTCGCCGTCCCCGAAGATCCCGACACTCCGTCGCACGAGGTCACCGAACTCGTCGTGACGGCATCCGCCGGCACGGTACCCGGCCGCCTCCTCGGCAGAACCATCCCACTGGAGGGGTCGACGTCTGGTCAGGCATTTCGCCACAGAACTCCGCTGCGCGTCACCGAGCTGGCGTTCGACCCCGGCTTCGAACCGGCCACGCCCTTCGGCCCGGCCCTGGTCCTGCCCCTCCGCGCGGCCCAATCGGTGACCGGGGTGCTGGTAGCACTGCGCAACGCCGACGCCGCACCGTTCACCGGCGAACAGTTGGCATTGATGTCCGGCTTTGCGGATCAAGCGGCCGTCGCCCTCCAGCTCGCCCACAGCCAGCGGCGGATGCGCGAGCTCGACGTGCTGTCCGACCGCGATCGCATTGCGCGTGACCTTCACGATCACGTGATCCAACGGCTCTTCGCGGTCGGACTGTCCCTCCAGAGCACCCTGCAGCGGGCGAAGTCGCCGGAAGTCAAACAGCGGTTGGGGCAATCGGTGGACGATCTCCACGACATCGTGCGCGACATTCGTACTGCGATCTTCGATCTTCACTCTGGTGCGTATGGAACGACCCAACTTCGACGCCGGCTTCACGAAATCATCGCCGAGGTCACCGCCGACTCCGGGTTGCGCACCACCGTCCACATGTCTGGTCCGCTGGCCGTGATCGACGCCGCGCTGGCCGACCATGCAGAAGCTGTGCTTCGAGAAGCTCTGAGCAATACGGTCCGCCACGCTGCCGCCGGCACGATCACGGTCAGCATCTCCGTCTACGACGATCTCGTCATCGAGGTCGCGGACGACGGCACCGGCATTCCCGAGAACGTCGCGAGAAGTGGACTCCACAACCTGGCCACCCGCGCACGCGAATCCAATGGGCAGTGCACCATTGGCACTACTCCGGGCGGCGGAACCACCCTCCGGTGGTCCGCCCCCCTCCCCTGAACCGACGCACGAGCCAGCCATGACATCCTCCTCGGCCACACGGGGTGTGCCCCTCGCGGCTACTGCGCCAGTGACGGCGCCGAACTACAGACTCGAGTGCACTGGACTTGAGTACCTTTTCCAGAGGACGGCGCGTCAAGACTAGTAGCGTGTCGCTGCTTAATTCTGTCCTGTTTCGGTTAGGTTGGGGCGGCAGACTTCCCCTTCCCCTCTGCCGGTCAGGACGGTTGTCATGCCTTCGCAGAAGAAGCGTCCGGTGACGTTGAGCTCGGCTGATCGTGAGTTCTTGGAACGGTTGACCACGACCGGCGTGCATCCGGCCTCGATGATCCGACGGGCCCGGGTGTTGCTGGCGCTGGACACCTCGGTCGGGGTGGTGGATGAGAAGAAGGTGATCGCAGCACGGTTGGGAGTCTCGGGTGAGACGGTGCGACTGGTGGCCAAGCGGTTCGCCGAAACCGGTCAGGACGTGGAAGCCACGATCGGGCGCAAGCAGCGCGACCTCCCACCGGTGCCGTCGCAGATCACCGGCGAGATCGAGGCCAGGTTGATTGCGTTGGCGTGCACACAGCCCCCGGCGGGACATGCCCGGTGGTCGCT
>NZ_JBHWUE010000107.1:0-30835 GCF_042738615.1 Rhodococcus sp. NPDC059968 | reverse complement strand
TGGTCAACCGTTCCAAGAACTCACGATCAGCCGAGCTCAACGTCACCGGACGCTTCTTCTGCGAAGGCATGACAACAGTCCTGACCGGCAGAGGGGAAGGGGAAGTCTGCCGCCCCCAACCTAACCGAAACAGGACAGAAGTAAGCAGCGACATGCTACTAGTCACGCGTCGGCGCAGCGTTGCGGTGAGAGACTGGGACCCCGCGGTGGTGGTTTCGCGCCACCACCGTTGAAGGTTTTGGATCGGACATGTTCCAGCTCAGATCGGCGGGTCATCCGCGTGCCTCGACCAAGTTAAGTATCTTGAGCTACGTCACTATATTTACACGAAGGGACAGGCCCACATGACCCGCACCATCGCAGTGGTCAACCATAAAGGCGGCTCCACCAAAACCACGAGCGCGGTCAACCTCGCCCAAGCCCTCGTCGAAGCCGGCTACACCGTCCGCGTCATCGACCTCGACCCACAATGCAACGCCACCACCTGGCTCGGCGCCACGCCCGAAGCCGTCGACAACGATGTCCTGTCGGTACTCATGCTGGTGGCGAGCATCGAGGAAGCCACCACCATCACCGCGTCCGGGATCCACCTCGTTCCTTCCACCAAGGAACTCGATTCCGTCGGGCCCTACTTCCTCAAGAAGCCCGGTGCACATGGCATCCTGCGCAAAGCCCTCGCCAGCGCCCCCGACGTCGACTTCAACCTGCTCGACTGCCCCGGAGACTTCGACCACCTGACCATCAGTGCACTCGTCGCCTGCACCGAAGTGCTCGCCGCTGTCATGACGGGAGCCATGGAACTCGAAGCGCTCATGCGGATCGAGAACTACATCACCCAGCAGGTCGAGCTGCTCAACCCAACCGCGCGGCTCAATCACATTCTGTGCGGCCGCGTCGAACTCGGCCAGGTCATCGACCAGCAGGTCCTCGCCGCGCTCCGCGAGACCTACCCCGACCAGACGATGCGCACCATCATCCCGAAGTCCGTCCGCGTCAGCGAAAGCTACAGCGCCGAAGAACCCGTCGTCAGGTGGGCACCGTCCTCCTCCGCAGCACGCGCCTACCGCGACGCCGCCCAAGAACTCGTCGAAAGGACCTAGCGATGAGCGTGACACGTAAGCCCGGACTCGCCAACAACCCCCTCGAACGCCGCCACCAGCCCCGCACAGGCGCCCACCAGGACGGGACGTACTCGAGAACTCGTTCCAAGGACCTCCTGACGAGCGTGACACGTAAACCCGGACTCGCCAACAACCCTCTCGAACGCCGCAAGCCACGACTGCCGAACCTCGTCGAACAGGGCGTGGACGTCGCACGAGAAGCAGCCACCATCGCCGAACCTCAACCGGGTCCGGTGGCCCTCGGCGAGGAAAAGAAGACCACCAAACGGGTCCCCGCAGACAAGAAGCTTGAATCCGTCTACATCAACCGCGCCAAGGTCGAAAATGGCAAGAATGCCGTCGCCGCCATCGGCCACATCGCCGGCGCCCCCAACAGTTGGTCCAACCTCGTCGACGAAGCCCTCGCCCATTACCTCGCCGTTCTCGAACGCAAATACAACAATGGCGAACCCTTCCCGCCGCGCAACGCCGAACTCGTCCGGGGACCACGCATCAACTAGCCCGCCCAGGAGCGGCCACAATGACATTGAGCACGACCGGCTCGTCGGTGGATCGTGGCAGGCTATCGGTAGGTGCGATCGCTACGCATCGACGACGAGCCGGAAACGCTGCTCGAGACCGTCGAGATCGACCCCGACCGGGCCGACCCCGAGCTCGCGCCGGACTACAACGTCGCGCCCACGAAAACCTCACCCGTCGTGGTGGCGCGGCCGCCGAAGGACACCGGCGACGATCAGCCCCAACGACAGCTCCGGAACCTCACAGGGGGCCTTTTTCCGGACTATCGAAACGTGGCCTAATACTGCAACGGCACTTGCTTGACAGGTAGACGATACTGATTGTGTGGTCCTTGATCTGGTTGTCGCCGAGTTGGAAGCGTTGCATGAGCGGATCTCCGGTCGGTTCGCCCGGTCGGAACCGCGTACCCGAGTCCGTGAATATGTGACGGGTTTGGTTGCGGGTCTGGAACGCAAGAACGGGTGGACCCTCGCCGAGCGGGCCGGTGAAATCAGCCCGGACGGGATGCAACGGTTGCTGCGGCGGGCGGACTGGGACATCGACGGCGTGCGCGACGATGTCCGCGATTACGTCGTCGAACGCCTCGGCGACCGCACCGGCGTACTGATCGTCGATGACACCGGATTCCTCAAGAAGGGCACCCGCTCGGCCGGGGTGCAACGCCAGTACTCGGGCACCGCTGGGCGGGTGGAAAACTGTCAGATCGGGGTCTTCCTCGCCTACGCGAGCGCGGCCGGGCACGCGCTCATCGACCGGGAGCTGTACCTGCCCGAGTCGTGGACCTCCGACCGGGACCGGTGCCGCGCCGCCGGGATCGGCGACGAGGTGGAGTTCGCGACCAAACCGAGACTGGCGCAACACATGATCGAACGTGCCCTCGACGCACAGGTCCCGTTCTCCTGGGCCACCGCCGACGAGGCCTACGGGCAGGTGAAGTACCTGCGGGTCTGGCTCGAGGAACGCGATGTTTCGTATGTGCTGGCTACCCGTTGCAACGACGACGTGTTCACCCCGCACGGCCGCACCGGGCGCGCCGACGAGATGATCGCCGCGGTCCCGGCAAAGCAGTGGCGCCGGATCTCCGTCGGCGACGGCGCGCACGGCAGGCGCGAATACTCCTGGGTGCGGATCCCGATCCGGATCGCCTGGGCACCCGGGCGCGGGCACTGGCTCCTCGCCCGCCGATCCCTCTCCGATCCGACCGAGATCGCGTACTACATCTGCGCCGGACCCCGCCGCACCACGCTCACCGAACTCGCCACCGTCGCCGGCTCGCGGTGGCGGGTCGAGGAATGCTTTCAGCAGGCCAAGAACGAGGCCGGCCTCGACCAGTACCAGGTGCGCACCTACCGGGCCTGGTACGCCCACATCACCTTGTCGATGCTCGCTCTCGCCTGGCTCGCCGGGACGAAAACCGAAGCGGTAAAGGGGGAATCGGAACCGATGATCAGGGCATGATCGGGTACACGGTACCCGAGATCCGCCGCCTGCTCGTGTATCTGATCCTGCGACACGCCCACCCCGACGAGCACGTCTGGTCCTGGTCGAACTGGCGACGGCGCCGACAACACCAGGCCCGCATCTGTCATTACCGAACACGCGGCCACCTGCCATAAGTGCCGTTGCAGTACTAAGCCGCGGAGGATGGGCTTTCGGACATGTCCCCTGACCGGAGTGCCGAAAGCGGATCCACCATCGGGACACGCACGGTACTGGTGGGATCGGGCTTGTAGACCGGTCGATTACGTGTCAGGACGGCACGTTTGAGGATGGGCTTCGACCCCCAGATGCCAGTAGGGCACACGCAAAGTGAGCCATGGAGGATCATCAGCGGCACCGGTGTCTACGAGGGGTGGCGAGGGAGTGGTGAGATGGTGATCCGGTACGACACCAGCGAACACCCAACGAAAGGTCGCGAGGGGTCCACGGGGGACCGTCACGCACCAGGGACGTTCCCGCGTCTTCCAGCCGCGACAGCAACACGTCGTCCCGCACGATCTTTCGAAACCCTGGGTTGACCTCAGCTTGCAAGAACGAACATGTCGAGATCCCAGCCCCGGCTCCGTCCCAGCATCGAATCGGCAAGACAACAATTGGAGGATGGATCCCATGGCACACGTACAACGTTTCGACCACATCGGCATCACCGTCGCGGACCTCGACTCGGTGACGGCGTTCTTCGTCGGACTGGGTCTCGAGGTCGAGGGCACCGGATCTGTGGAGGGCGAGTTCGTGGAGACCGTCTGCGGCATCCCCGGCGCGCACTGTGAGATCGCGATGCTGCGGCCGCCCGACGGAGGGTCCCGGCTGGAGCTCGCGACCTTCGTCACGCCCGACCACGTGCCCGGATCGCCCACGGCGATGGCCAACGAGCTTGGGCTGCGCAACGTGTCCTTCGAGGTCGGCGACCTCCAGGCGGCCGTCGACGCGGTGGCTGCGGACGGGTACGGGCTCATCGGCGGCATCGGCGAGTACGAGAACAGCGTGCGGATGGCCTACGTGCGTGGGCCCGAAGGGATCATCGTGTCCCTGTTCGAGCAGATCGGCTGACGCGCGCGTTACCCACGTGTGTCTATGCGCCCAGATCGTCCACAACGGCGTGGCGAGAGGCGCCGACCGGGGGCCCGGATCGGGTGTGTCGTGAGGAACGTCCATTAGCGGAACCACCAGCGGACAGTGCGGCCGACTGCGCGCCGGCGGACACGTGGTTCCGCAAGCGGATCGGCGACCGGTCACCAATGCAGCAACGGGATCCGTCACTACCCCGCCGAGTGGAAGATTGGCATGTGAACGGTCGTTGTGATGATGCAGTATCAAATCATGTCTCCGAGCATCGGAACGATGCGGACCTGGAACCACGACGAGGGCTGGGGCGTCATCGACTCGCCCGAGACACCCGGTGGTTGCTGGATACACGCGACGACGCCTTCTACGAAGACTCGCATGGGCTTGGATCCTGGTCGTCAAGTGTATTTCGAGTGGGAACGCCTACCCGGGAAGGGGGTCCAGGACAGCTTCGACTTCGTCGCTACCGACGCATGGTACGTCGACGACGAACCGTATCGCCGCCCCCAAGGGCCTAGCGCCGGCGCGTACAGCACGTCGCTGACGATCACCCTCGACGACGACCCTGACCACAACGCTCACCGGATTCCACCCGAGGTTTCGCCTGAGGAGTACTTCCGCCAGCTTCCCGGCGACAATTGACCGATCCCGATCCCGATCCCGATCCCGATCCGCGATCCCTTACATACACGGTCTGTGATCCTTGACGGGTATCACGATCGCCTCGAAACACAGCGCCACGAGATCCTTGGGCGGCCCGAAGCCCGGGCCGATCCGAGGTCGGGTACTCAGCGCCTGGTCTCGTACCTGGTCAGGACCACGCCGTCAGGGAACGTCCCGGTCTCCACCAGGGTCAGGTTCACCCAGTTGTCCAGGGCCGCAAAGAACGGTGTGCCGCCACCTACCAGGACCGGATGGGTGACGATCGCGTACTCGTCGATCAGCCCATCCCGCATGGCCACTGCGGCGAGTGTGGCGCCGCCGATATCCATGGGGCCGCCGTCCTCGGCCTTGAGCCGGGTGATCTCGGTGACCGCGTCGCCGGTGACCAGGCGGGTGTTCCAGTCGACCGTGCTGGTCGTCGAGGAGAACACCACCTTCGGCATGTCCCGCCAGCGGCGGGCGAACTCGATCTCCGCCGGTGTGGCACCCGGCTGCTGGTCGGCGGTCGGCCAGTGGGAGCTCATCGTCTCCCACAGTTTGCGCCCGTACAGCGCCGTGCCTGTCGCCCTCACCCGGTCGGACCACCACTGGAACAGCTCGTCGCTCGGCACACTCCAGCCGAGGTCGTCGCCGGGCGCGGCGATGTAACCGTCCAGGCTCACATTCATGGCGAAGGTCAGTTTCCTCATGGTGTCAGCCTCCCGTGAGTCGGTACTCGGTGTACAGACCAGCACGGCGCGGAAAAATCATCGGTCAGGCCACACCGAGGGCCGGTTCACTACCACGCCAAGCGGATGTGCGTCCGGAAGGGAACGCCTATCGGCGCCGGATAACGATCGGCTATCGGCCCGGCGGGCGGAGGTTGGCGGCGTAAAACTCGATGCTGGTCGTTTTGAGTCCAAACTCGGGGTAAGCCACCGTGACGTGGATGGTGCTCTTTGTGGGTACCGGACTGAGGAAGTAGTGGGCTCGCGTTTCAATCAGGCAGGTCGCGGACACGGCTGCGGGAGTCGCCGCCACCAGATAGCCATGGCTCGTTCGGATCATCGGGAAAGTCGTCCTGTCTGAATGAGTTGGACAGCACTGTGCCGCCGAAGAAACCGTGTTCACCAAGAGTTGGTGATACCGCGAGGACCAGCCGGATTCTGGTTTTGTGAGCCTTGTCCGGCCTGATTCTGTAACCCAGATTGATTGTTTCGGTGTCGAGCGGGATACCGGCGGTGGGGTCTGGGTCCGGTTCGCGGGCGACCAGATCAAAGCCCACCCCGCTCTCGTACACCTTCACTCTGGTGAACTGGAGGTCGAGGCCGTTGTTGGTTCTGAATGGGATCGACAACTTCGGCTCGTAAAGGACTGGATCCTCGTCCTCTGTCGTCAGGAACGCGTCGGGTCGTTTCCGAAATTCGGGTAACTCGCGGCGACCGGGTGGCCGTTGCGCTCGCTTCTCGCGTTGTTCCTGTTCCTCACGTTCCAGTTCGCGCTCGAGTTCTTTGTCCGGAATGGATTCGCCGGCCAATCGCAAGATCCGGGCACTCCACTTCAAGTGGGCAGTCCAACCCAGTGGAGGATCGCCGACATAGGCAAAGTTGAATCGCTTCTCGGACATGCCACCGATACTTGCATGCGCTAACCGGGTGACGGCACAGATCGGATGCTGACAACGTCGATGGTGACCCCGCAAGCCGAACGATGACCGGACGAATCGTAGAGTCCCCGACCGGCCCCGCAAACGGATCCTCGACGGGAGGTCCTCCTTGGCGTTGCGCTAGGGCCGTCGTCCGAACCAGTCGAGGAGTCGGGTCTGCTGCGAAGCGTCGGGAGGCAATGTGTCACTCGAGCCCTCGCCGTACGCGCCGAAGGCGAGCATGTCGTCCAGATGTGGTTCGACCACACGCGACAGCCCGGCGACCACCGGTGGGTCAAGAGTTTCATCGAGGCCCGCCGCACGGAGAAGGTCCCACGCGTGGACCACAAGGTCGACGAGCCGGAAGCGCAGGAACGCCTCGGCAGGGAGGTCGCCGTTCGGGCCTGGAACTGGCTGTTCCGGTGGTGCGGCAGCGAAGGCCTCGGCCTGGTGTCGTGACGATTCGGCCACCGCGGCGACCGGGTCGTCTCCGAGCTGGTCATCTGCGAGCATGTTCCGGGCTTGTTCACGCCCGACGCCGGCAAGCAGGAGCACAGTGAAGCGATTTCCCACCACGACGTGCTCGACCAGGTCGCGCACCGAAATCTGTGACGGTGTGGGCAGGTCCCATGAGTCCACCGTCAGTTGGCGCACCACGCGCTCGAATTCGGCCGAGGCAGCGAGAATAAGTTCCACCTCTCGCACGGTAGCGGTCGTGGACTGGCTCCGAACAGGTGCGTCGTCGCGGATGTCCTTCTCGGGAACGCCTATCGGAGCACCGGATGACGATCGGCGATCGGCGCGAGTTTGAGGGTGCAGAGTTCGTCGAGCCGGCGTCGGACGCTGTCGTTGACGGTGGGGTGGTGGGTGAGGAGACGGTGCAACCTGCGGTAGAACACGGTGGGGTAGACGCCGAACTCGGGGAGGATGTGTTCGTCTCCGCCTCCGAAGGGTGCCCATTTGACCGCGAAGTCGAGCATGGTGAGCTCGTCCTTGGTCACGGATGTCTCCGTTCTCTTTTGTCTGGGTGCGCGGGTGCGGCCGTGCGGGGTGTCGCATGGCCGCACCGTCCGGTTAGCGCACGTCGAGGTAGATGCTTTTGAGCTGTTGGTAGCTGGTGAGGCCTTCGGGTCCGAGTTCGCGGCCGAGGCCGCTGTTCTTGATGCCGCCGAAGGGGGCGGTGGGGTCGTTGGAGTAGCCGTTGATGCCGACGGTTCCGCTGGCGATGCCCCGCGCGAATTGGGTGCCGCGTTCGGGGTCGGCGGTCCAGATGGAGCCGCCGAGGCCGTAGTCGGAGTGGTTGGCGATGGCGATCGCTTCGGCTTCGTCGGTGTAGGGGATGACGGACAGGACGGGTCCGAAGATTTCTTCCTGGGCGATGGTGTGGCCGGTTTCGACGTCGGCGAAGACGGTGGGTTCGATGAACCAGCCGTGGTCGGTGTTGTCGGGTCTGCCGCCGCCGGCGGTGACCCGGCCGCCGTCGGAGCGGCCCTTTGCGATGTAGCCCTCGACGCGGTCGCGTTGCCGGGACGAGACGAGTGGTCCCATCTGGGTGGTGTCGGACAGCGGGTCGCCGACGGTCAGGCCCTTGGCGAGGTCGGTGATGGTGTCGACGATTTCGGTGTAGCGGGATCGGGGTGCGAGGACGCGGGTGCCGAGCCAGCAGATCTGTCCGTTGTTGAGCAGGGTTGCGGCGTAGAAGGATTCGATGTTCGCTGCCAGGTCGGCGTCGTCGAGGATGACGGCGGCGGATTTGCCGCCGAGTTCGAGGGTGACGGGGCGGAGCAGTTCGCCGCAGGTGCGCCCGATGGCGCGGCCGGCGGTGGTGGATCCGGTGAAGGAGACCTTGTCGATGCCGGGGTGGGCGACGAGGTAGGCGCCGAGGTCGCGTCCGCCGGGGACGATGTTGAGCACGCCGGCCGGTAGCCCGGCGGCGATGGCGGCCTCGGCCATCAGGAACGCGTCGAGGACGGTCTCGGGGGAGGGTTTGAGGACGACGGTGCATCCGGCGGCGAGGGCGGGGGCGAGTTTGAGGAATGTGATGGCCTGGGGCACGTTCCACGGCACGATGGCGCCGACGACGCCGATCGGGGAGCGGGTGACGAGGGTGGAGCCGCCGAGCATGCCGGGCCGGATCTCGTCTTCCTGCTTCGCCGCCATCTCGGCGTAGTAGCGCAGCAGGACGGGTGGGAAGCCGCCCTCGAACTGCCGGGCGAGGGTGATGGGCATGCCGTTCTGGCTGCTCACCCGGGTGGCGGTGTCTTCGGCGCGGGATTCGAGTTCGTCGGCGAAGCGGCTGAGCACCTCGGCGCGCTGGGCGGCGGTCCTCGATGCCCAGTCGGTGAGGGCGGCGCGGGCGGCGTCGACGGCGTCGTCGATGTCGGTGTCGGTGCCCTCGGGGACCGAGCCGATCCGCTGCTCGGTGGTCGGGGAGATGACCGGGATGGTCGCGTCGCCGGATGGCTGTGCCCATCCGCCGCGGATGTAGAGATCGGGGTAGTCGATCGTCATCGGGTGTCCTTCGTGAGTGGTTCGGGTTGCGGGTGGTCAGTCGTGGACGAGGACGGGTTTGAGGACCTCGCCGCGGTGCTGGGCGTCGATGGCGTCGTTGATCTTCGTGAAGGGGAAGGTGGTGACGAGCTTGTCGAGGGGGAACCGGCCGGCCTTGTACAGCTCGACCAGTTCGGGGATGAACTGGTCGGGGACGCTGTCGCCTTCGATGATTCCGGTGATGGTCAGGCCCATGGCGAGGGAGTTGATGATGTTCAGCGGAACCGAGGATTCGGGGTCGGCGGGGACGCCGATGAGTCCGATCTTGCCGTGGAACGTCATGGCGCCGATGAGGGATTCGATGACGGCGGGGACGCCGGAGGTGTCGATGGCGTAGTTCACGCCGGCGGGGATGACGGCCCGGACCTGCTCGGTGAGGGGGCCGGCGGCGGGGTCGATCACGTGGGTGGCGCCGAGTTCGAGGGCGAGGTCGCGCCGGGTCCGGTGCGGTTCGGCGGCGATGATGGTGGCGCAGCCCTGGACGACGGCGCCCATGACGGCGGCCAGCCCGACGGATCCGGCGCCGGCGATGAGGATCGCCGATCCGGGTCGGCAGTTCAGGGAGCGCATGACTGCGCCGGCGCCGGTTTGGATGCCGCAGCCCAGGGGTGCGAGGAGTTCGGCGGGGACGTCGTCGGGGACCTTCACGACGTTGCGTTCGAAGGCGAGGCTGTGGGTGGCGAAGGAGGATTGTCCGAAGAACAGGCCGGTCAGCGATTCGCCGTCGGTGGTGGTGAGCGGTCCGGTGCCGTCGTCGCGGACGCCGTCGTAGGCGAGGTGCATGAACTGGTGGCAGTACGAGGGTGCCCCGGTGGTGCACGAGGGGCAGGTGCCGCAGCTGTTGAAGGTGATGGCGACCCGGTCGCCGGGGGCGACCTTGGTGACACCGTCGCCGACGGCGCGGACGACGCCGCACCCCTCGTGGCCGAGGACGGCGGGCAGTGCGGTGGGGAGGGCGCCGTCGCGGGCGGCGAGGTCGGTGTGGCAGATGCCGACCGCCTCGATCTCCACGAGTACTTCACCGGCCCGAGGGCCCTCGATGGTGATCGGTTCGAGGGTGAACTCGGTGTGGGGTTCTCTCGCGACTGCTGCGAGTGCTTCCATCGTCACATACTCCATGTGTTGTGGGCCGGCCCGAGAAGGGCCGGCCGGAATCGAAATGCTCAGAGAACGGCTTCCCGCAACGAGACGACGGGATCGGCGAGAGCAATGGCGTCGATCTTGGTGCGGTTGCCGATGAATTTCTTGCCCGCCATGAATTCTGCTGCGGCGTTGACGGTCTCGACGGCGACGGGTATGCCGTCGCTGTCGAGGTGGAACAGGGCGAAGGAGGAGTCGGACGGGCTACCTCGCAGGACCGCCCGGGTGTCCGGACCGACCATCCCTGCCATCTTCATCTTCAGGTCGAACTGGTCGGACCAGAACCACGGCACTTCGTGCGGCGGCAGGGGCGCATTCATGATGACCGCCGCCGCCTGCTTCGCCTGTTCGACTGCGCTGGGGATACTTTCGAGCCGCACCATCTTGCCGAGCGTGTCGTGCAGGCGGTAGGTCACGTCACCGATCGCGAGGACGTTCGGATCGCAGGTGTGTGCCGAACCGTCGACGATGATGCCCGCGAGACAGTCGATGCCCGATTCGCGTGCCAGAGCGTCGTTCGGGATTGCGCCGACACCCACCAGCACGAGGTCGCAGGGGATTTCGGTTCCGTCGCCGAGCACGACACCGTCGACTCGACCCGCCGTCCCGGTGATCTCCCGAACCTCCGCGCCCGTGCGGATGTGGGTTCCGCGGTTCCGGTGGAACTCGGTGAGGACCGTCGACAGTTCCGGACTGGCGACCCGCGCCAGCACCCGATCCTCCCGTTCGATGACCGTGACCTCGCATCCGCGAGCGCGGGCCGACGCTGCGACCTCGAGCCCCACGTACCCACCGCCGATGATGGCGAGCGCCGATCCGGTGTGCACGGCGTCGCGGAGCAGGGTGGCGTCGGCGAGGGTGCGCAGGCTGAGCACACCCTCGAGATCGCTTCCCGGCAGCGTCAGCGTTCGCGGCGCTGCGCCCGTCGCGAGGACGAGCGTCGTGTACTCGAGGACTGTGCCGGACGCCGTCGTCGCGGTTCGGGCGTCGCGATCGATCCGGACGACCGGATCTCCCAGCAGCGTCTCGATCGCGTTGTCGGCGTAGAACGTTTCCGGTTTGAGCCACTGGACGAACTCGTCGTCGGCGTACTTCTTCGACAGTGGAGGGCGGTGATACGGCGGATGCGACTCTTCGCCGCAGAGGACGATTCGGCCGTCGAACTTCTGCTGCCGCAGCATGCCGGCGAGTGTGCCGCCGGCATGCCCGGCGCCGACGATCACCACGGTGGGTGACGAATGTGCTGTGGTCATCGTGCTAACCGGTGAACTCGATCTGGACGGGCATGTTCTTGAGCCCGCCGACGAAGTTGGTCTGGATCATCTTGGTGTCGTCCACCAGCTCGAGCGATTCGATGTGGGGGAGCAACTCCTCGAACATGATGCGGAGTTCCAGCTTCGCGAGGTGCTGGCCGATGCACATGTGCGGGCCGTAGCCGAAGGCGATGTGCTTGTTGGGCCTGCGGGTGTAGTCGAAGCGGTCGGGTTCGGGAATTACGTCGGCATCCCGGTTGCCCGACTGGTAGAGCAGCATGAAGCGGTCACCCTTCTTGATGTCACGACCGCGGAGCGTGTAGTCCTGCGTTGCCTGACGCATGAAGTGCTTGACCGGTGACGCCCAGCGCAGCGACTCGTTGACGATCTGCGGCGCTAGCGCCAGGTCCGCCTTCGCCCGCGCCAGCATCTCGGGATTACGGCCGAGTTCGAGCATGCCGCCGGCGAGGGTGCTGGACGTGGTGTCGTGACCCGCGGTCGCGATCGCGATGAAATATCCGTAGGCCACCTCGTTGGGGTAGTACTCGCCGCTCTCGTCGCGCGCCACCGAGATGATCGTCGCGAGGTCGTCGCCGGGGTTGGCGCGCCGGTCCTGGAGCAGCCTCTCGAAATACGCGTAGAAGTCCTGGATCGTGGCTACCCACTGCTTCGCGGCTGCGTCCGGGGTGAGCGGTTCGACATCCTCACGGGCGGCGTCGGGGTCGGCGGTGCCGAAGAACTCCTGCGTCAGCGCCATCATGCGGGGCTCGTCTTCCTCGGGCACCCCGAACAAGCTCATGATGACGTGCAGGGGGTAGTGGAGTGCGAAGTCCTTGACGAAGTCGATCCGCCCATCCGTCTCGCGGAGCCTTCCGACGGCGGCCTTTGCCAGGTCGCGGATGACCGTTTCCCACTTCGCGAGGTTGGTCGGCCGGAACCAGTCCAGCGCGATGTCCTTGATCGCGGTGTGCTCCGGCGGGTCGAGGTAGGTGAGGGTCTCGAGGATGCGAAGGCTGCCGTTGTTGATGCTCTTGGTGAACTGGTCGCCGGCCTGGTTCGCCAGGATCGGGTTGACGGAGCCCTTGTCCTCACCGCCCGCGCTCGTGAAGATGTCGGGCTGGCGTTCGATCTCCATGATGTCTGCGTGCTTGCTCACCAACCAGATGGGGTCGTATCCGTCCACCACGGCGCGGCCCAGGGGGTTGTTCTCCCGTAGCCAGCGGTAGGCCTCGAACAACGCGTCGTTGTCCCGGTGACCCTCCGGCAGAACGATCTGACGGGCGATGGCGTCCGGAATCAGTTCCGTGACCTGCTCTGTAGTGCTCATCAATTCCCCTTCGTGGTGCAGTGAGTTCCGGCGCCGTCTGTCGCGGCGCCCTCGCCGACTGGAGTGCCTTCAGCCTGTCAGCCACGAGAGTGAGGGGCATCACACCATTGATCGAAAGTTGTCCACCTAACGGGGTATGTGTGCTGGGTCACGCGGTCGTCGGAGGCCTTCTGCAGCGCAACTTCACCCCACCGGAGGGGGGTAATCCGCCGAAGTGGTGATGTGCCCGATGAGTGACCCGCGACACAATTGCGGTACAGATCGCGGCCAGATCCCCGAGACGGCAACCCGCTAGGCGAGACGGTCCGCGCAGATGTTCACCGATCAATCCGAAGGAGATCGCCATGCCCACCGTCGTATACCAGCTCCCCGACGGCTCGACGTCGTCCGTCGACGTCCCCGCCGGCCAGAGCGTGATGGACGGGTCGGTACGCAACAACCTTCCCGGCATCGTCGCCGAATGCGGCGGTAGCTGCTCGTGCGCCACCTGCCACGTGTACCTGGACGGGGACTCCGCACCGGCCTTCGAAGCGCCGACGTTGGAGGAACAGGACCTCCTCGAGTTCCTCGAGGGCGTCCAGCCGTGCTCCCGCCTCGCGTGCCAGCTCGTGCTGACGCCGGACGTGGACACCGTCACGGTGACCGTGCCGTCCTCGGACGCCTGACGCCTTCCGGCCGAGTCACCTGGTGGAGGACTGATACTTCGCGATCAGTTCGGCACGGTTGGTGGCGCCGAGTTTTCGGAGGATGCGTTTCACATGCGACTTGACCGTGTCGACCGTGATGACCAGTTCGGCGGCGATCGTGGAGTTCGACGCCCCGGTGAGAATCAGCCGGACCACGTCCGCCTCGCGTTCGGTCAGCGGGTCGAGCAGGCGCCGCTCGGCGTCGTCGTGCTCGGCACCGGCCGGCGTGAGGTCGGCAGACCCTCGCGCGGTCACTGCGTCGAACTCGGTGTCACTGCTCCACCGCTGGGCGCTTTCCCGGAGGAGGACGTCCTGGCGGTCGCGACGGGATTCGAGCCCGACCCGCTCGAAGCATCCGCCGAGCACCTCGGCGAATACTCCCAGGGCGTGGCGTCGTGACCCGTCCAACGGTGTCCCGACGTGGACGAGCGCAGCAGCGGTCCCGTCGACGACGACGGGCACGATGGTGAAGCCGTTCGCGCCCAGCGCCTCTCGCAGTTCGGCGGGAACGTGGGAACCGGCCGTGACCGTGTTCGTCTCGAGGGCGTGCGCTTCGGGCGAACCTGCCGGGAGGCCGAACTCGGAGGGCAGCGCGGGCGCGGTGTCGGGGTCGGCGCTGAACGAGGCGACGGGAATGATCCGGTCGCCGTCGAGGTGTGAGAGGACAACCTTGTCCGCGGAGCAGAGTTCGGCGACGCGCTCGCACGCTCGCCGCATGAGTTCCGTACTCGAGGCGGCGTCGTCGAGTGCGGAGACGGCGCGATCGATACCCTTCGCGATGGCACCGATGTCGGCGGTGCGCGTCGCAGCGAGTGCGTTCCTGCGGTCGAGGAGATCGACCAGACGCCTCCCGAGTTCGACGGCGTGCTCCGAAGTGGCCGTGCGCATTTCGGTGAGGGTGTCCGAGATGGCCCGATCGAGCTCGGTGTCGGTGGTGTCCTCGCCCGGGTGCGGTTCGGCGTGGGGATCGTCAGCCACCGTTCACCGTCTTGGCATGGGCGCACAGCGCCGCCACCTCGGCTCGCGTCGACACGCCGAGCTTCTTGAAGATCCGCTGGACGTGGGATTTGACGGTGCCGTCGGAAATGCACAGCCGACGGGAGATGGTCGCGTTGGTCGCTCCTGTCGCCATCAGCGTGAGTACTTCCCGCTCACGAGCGGTCAGCGTGTGTGCTCGGGGAACGATCGCTGCCTGTGCAGTGTCGTTCGACGTGCCCGCCCGGGGAAGTTCGGAGGTGGCCAGTTCCGGCATCGTGACGGGTGCCTCCTCGAGGTGTCGCAGTGCCCGGGTGAGCCGTTGGATCTCGGCGTCGACGTGCTCGTTGCGCGCAGAGATCTGTTGCCGCAGGTCGGCGCGCTCCCTTACCGAGGCACAGACACCCGCCAGCGCTCCGACGATGTGGACGTCGGTGTCGGTCAGGCTGTCGCTCTGGCGGTCCACGTGAATCATCGCCACCGCACGCGAGTCGACGACGACGGGGACCGCGAGGTATCCCGCAGGACGCGACAGATCGATGAGAGGGCGGTACGTGTGCCGGTAGGTGTCCACGCCGTCCACCGCATACGGTCGGCGGCGCCGGACCAGTTCGGCCTCGCGGGGCGCCTCGCGCAGCGAGATCTCCCGGCCGTCGATCGCCGTGACGAGTTCGTGGAAGTCGCCGGTCAACTCGGGATTGACAGCTAGCGCGATGGGAGACCAGGTGGAACCGCGAACCACGGAGAACATCGCCTTGCCGTATCCGAGGCTCGTGCACAATTCCTGCGTGACGATGCGGGCGATCTGGTCGGCTCCGGCATCGATCGCGCGGACTACCTGCTGCAACGCCTCGAACTGCTCGGTGTGCACGCGTAGTCGGCGAGCGATGTCGTCGCGGCTCGCGGTGTCGAGTCGTGTCACGAGTTCCGCGAGGCGCACGGCGTGCTCGGGTGAGTCGAGGCCTTCCCGCAGTTTCCGGGCCGCGAACGCGCGGATCACGGTCAGATCCGGCTCGCCGTCCGTCAAGCGGATGAGGTTCGGCTTGCTCCCGAGTAGCTCCAGCAGCTCTGCAACTGCCTGCTCGGCAAGCTCGAACGAACTCGTCGAAATGACCACTCACCACTCCTTGCGCCGCGGCTGCCGCACGGACGGCGACGACACCGTCGCGCATCCCTGTGACACAACGCACAGTATAGAGAAGGTGTCACCTGGGCGTTCGCTATCGTCTGCAGCCTCGGTATCAATGTATATGGTCAGTCCAATTGCGTCACGCATTCCGGGGAAAGTGCTTCGAAGGAGTGCTTGTTCCCGACGTCCGGTCCGTACTAGGGTCGAATGGTACGACCAAACTGGAAGGATCGGCACTATGGCGCACCCTGTGCGATACGACGTCGACGAGCACGTCGCCGTCGTCACCCTCGATCGCCCCGAAACCCGCAACGCGCTGTCCGACGACCTGCTCGACGAACTTCTTGCGGCACTCGAACGCGCCCGCGGAGACGAAGACGTGAGAGTTGTCGTCCTGGCCTCGTCGCACGAGAAGATCTTCTCGGCGGGCGGTGACCTCAAGGCGTTCGCGAGCGACACCCCCACAATTGTGAAATATGCCGGACTGGACCGCTTCCCGAAGCTTTACCAACTCATCGGCGGCCTCGGCAAGCCGGTGATCTGCGCGGCCGGTAGCGACGTGCTTGCGGGGGCGTTCGGGCTCGCGTTGGCCTGCGACTTCGTGCTTGCCAAGGAGTCGGCGCGGTTCGGGTGCCCGGAGATCAACGTCGGTGTGTTCCCGTTCATGATCTCCGCCTTGATCTATCGGAACGTCGGTCGGCTCAAGGCGAACGAGCTGATGATGTGTGGCGAGCTCATCACCGCCGCGGACGCACTCGAACTGGGGCTCGTGAATCGTGTGATTCCGGATGAAGACTTCGAGGCGGAGGTCCGGGAGTGGGCGCGCCGGCTCGCGAGTAAATCGCCGCTTCTCATGCGTCTCGGCAAGGAGGCGATCAACAACACCCGCGACATGTCGCTGCCCGACGCCCTCTCGGCGCTGCAATCCCAGCTCGCTCTCGCGTTCACCACCGACGACATCGTCGAGGGTGTCACTGCCTTTCGTGAAAAGCGTTCTCCCGTATGGAGCATGCAATGACGGTCGGCATCGGAACTCGTTGCGCTTTCGGTCCAACCATTATATTGTGAGGGCCAACACAGGGTTTCTATTCCCTCTCCACATCTGCGCTCAGAGGAAGGCCTCCCATGGCGTTCGCATCGGTCACCGATCGCTATTCGGACGAACAGATCCGAGAGTTCTATGCCACCGGGCAGTGGCACCGTGACACGTTCTTCGACCTGCTCGAGGCTCAGGTCGCCGAGCGGGGCGACCGCGTCTTTCTGACCGACGACACCAGCGGCGGCATCACCTTCCGGCAATTGCGGGACAAGGCTCTGTGCCTGGCGGTCGGTCTCCGGCGTCATGGGATCACTGCCGGCGACCGCGTGTCGGTGCAGGTTCCGAACTGGATCGAGTTCGCGGTCATCTCCGTCGCGTTGTCGCGACTGGGCGCCGTCCTCGTGCCGATCATGCCGATCTACCGCCGGGACGACGTCGAATACATCCTGAACAATGCCGGTGTCCGGCTGGCGATTACGCCGCAATTTTTCAAGAAGTTCGACTACGCCGGCATGTACACCGAGATCCTGGGTGTGGTCGACTCGCTCGAGGATGTCGTCGTCGTCCGCGGGGCCGGCGCGTTGCCGGACCGGTCGGTTTCGTTCGAGTCGCTGTCGGCGGACGTGAGCCCGGAGGACGCCATCGCCGAACTCGGCCCCGGCGTCGGCCCCGACGAGCCGTTTGTCATCGTCTACAGCAGCGGCACGACATCCCGGCCCAAGGGGTGCATCCACACGTTCAACACATTGGCCTGTGGATCCCGTTTGCTGGCCAAGGGATTCGCCTACACACCCGATGACATCCAGTTCGGCCCCTCGCCGATCACCCACACCACCGGCCTGGTCACCAGCATCATTCTCCCGCTCATTCACGGCGCGGCGTCGCATCTCATCGAGGTGTGGGAGCCGGTCCGTGGAATGGAGCAGATCAAGGAACGCGGGTGCACCGTCGCGGTCAGTGCCACGACGTTCCTGCAGATGCTCATGGAAGCCTACGATCCCGCCGTGCACGACATCGGCAGTATGAGGCTGTGGGTCGCTGCCGGTTCCCCGATCCCCGGTAGCTTCGTCACCCATGCCGCCGAACAGTTCCCGGGTCTGCAGGTGCTCAGCCTGTACGGCCGCTCGGAGAACGTCACCACCACCAGTTGCACGGTGCGCGACGACCCCCAGCGGTCGATCACCTCGGACGGTCGTCCGCTGCCGATGCAGTCGGTGAAGATCGTCGACGAAATCGGCGACGAGGTTCCGCGCGGCGAGGAGGGCGACATCGCCTACAAGGGCGCCATGCACATGCTCGCGTATCTCCACAACGACGAGGAGACGGCCAAGCTGTTCACACCGGACGGATACTCCCGCTCCGGTGATCTCGGCCGGATGGACGAGGACGGCTACGTGCGCGTCACCGGTCGCACCAAGGACATTGTCATCCGCGGTGGCATGAACATCAGCGTCCGTCAGGTCGAGGATCTCCTGGCGGCGCATCCCGCCGTGCGCGGTGTCGCGGCGGTCGCGATGCCCGACGAGCGGCTCGGCGAGGCGGTGTGTCTCTACCTCGTTCCCGCACCCGGGTACGGCGACATCACTCTCGAGAAGATCAAGATCTATCTGGTCGAGCAGGGCGTCGCCATCCAGAAGGTTCCGGAGCGGCTGGAGATCGTCGAGGCGTTGCCGACGACGGCGACGGGCAAGATTCAGAAGCACGTGTTGCGCGCGCAGATCGCCGCGAAGATCGAGGCCGACCGCGAGGCGCGGGCCGTCGTCTGATCGAACGGGAAAGGGGGCGAAGCCGATCGGCTTCGCCCCTTTCCGGCGGTATGAGCAGGTGGTCAGGTCGTGGAAACGACGACGGTCACGGATCCGGTGACGACCGGACCCTTGGTCCCGGACACGACGAGGTCGAGGTTCGCCCGCGACTCCCCGTCCGTCTCGGCGATCGCCACAACCGTCCCACCCACGGTCAGGGTGTCACCGAGGAAGACCGGGGCGACGAACCGCACGCCGAAGGAGCGCACATGTTCGACTCCGAACGTGTCGGAGACCCAGCCCGCCAGAATCCCGGCCTGCATCTGGCCCATCGCGATGACACCCGGGAACCCCGAGGTGGCGACGAACTGGGGATCGTGGTGCAGGGGATTGAAATCGCCCCCCGCACCGGCAAATCGAACGATGTCGGTCTGGCTCACCGGGCCGACTACCCGGGTGTCGGGCACGTCGCCGACGCGGACCTTCGCCGGTGTTCTCATCGCTGCTCTCCTCGTTCGATCAGGACTTCCTCGAGTCGCACCACGGGCACACCGTCGGCGTCGACGTACTCGGTCTCCAGGGTGACGACGCGCATCGTCCCGCCGCGCTTGCCTTCTCGCTGCACGTCATCGACGACGCGGCGGGTGCCGACGACGTGGTCGCCCGCAGTGAGCGGTCGCAGGTACGTCCACGTGACCGAACCGACGACCACGCGTTCGAGCGCCAGGCCCAGCGCGTCGACGAACGCGCGCTGGTCGCGCTGGTGTCCGGCGACGACCGTGTGTGTGAGAGTGGCCGGCACGTCGCCGAATCCGGCGTCGCGCGCAGCGGTCGGATCTGTGTGGACGGGATCGGTGGTGAAGGTTGCGCGCGTGAACTCGCGGATCTTGCCGCGTTCGACGTCGTAGTCGACGCGGTCGACGACGACGGGGAGTGTGTCCGGCATCCAGGCCTCCTTTTTGGACTGACCTATAGTATCATTGAGCCTAAATTCGTGAGGAGGGTGCAATGGAGCTCGCTGATTCCCCAGACGAGGCCACATTCCGTGCAGAAGTCCGGGAGTGGGCCGAAAAGGCGGTCCCGACGCTGCCGTGGCCGGAACCGGTCGATCTGGTCGACAAGGTGCCGTTCTGGCGGCAATGGCAGCAACTGCTCTTCGACGCCGGCTACGGCGGGATGTCGTGGCCGCAGGAGTACGGCGGTCAAGCCGCCGACCCGATCCGCAAGGCCATCTTCACCGAAGAAATGGACCGGGTGGGAGCGCCGGAGCGTCTCAATACCATCGGCGAGGATTTCGCCGGCCCGACCATCATCGACTTCGGGACACCCGCCCAGAAGGAACGGTTCCTCCGGCCCATCCTGACCGGTGAGGAAATCTGGTGCCAGCTGTTCTCCGAGCCGGACGCCGGATCGGACCTCGCCTCGCTCCGCACCAAGGCCACGAAGGTGGATGGGGGCTGGAAGGTCAACGGGCAGAAGATCTGGACCAGTCGAGCGCACATCGCGGCCCACGCCATCCTGCTGGCCCGCACCGGCGGCGGCGCGCGGCACAAGGGCATCACGTTCTTCCTGGTGCCCATGGACAGTCAGGGCATCACGGTGCGGCCGCTCGCGCACATGCTCGGCGAGACAGAGTTCAACGAGGTGTTCCTCGACGACGTGTTCATTCCCGACGACCTCGTCGTCGGGGAGGTCGACGGCGGCTGGAAGGTCGCGATGGGCACGCTCGCGTACGAGCGGGTGGCGATCGCGACGGGCCGCGTCAACACGAAACGTGCCGTCGACGACATCGTCACCGACATCGCGGGGATGACCGACGTCGCGGGCCGACCGTTGGGCGAGGATCCGGTGATCCGGCAGAAGGTCGCCGATCTGTACGGCCGGGCCCTCGTCCACTACCTCATCGGTCAGCGCGTCATCACACTCGCGGCCAACGACGGGCCCCCGGGGCCGGTCACCTCGATCGGCAAGCTGTTCTTCTGCCCCCTCGTGGAGGAACTGGCCGACTTCCGGTTGTCCCTCGAACCGGTCGGCGGGCAATTCGCCCTCGACGAGGAGCAGCAGCGGACCGCGCGGTGGCAACGGCTCGCCTACCAGGCCCGCGGCACCGCCATCGCCGGCGGTTCCACCTTCATCCAGCGCAACATCGTCGCCGAGCGCATGCTCGACATGCCGAGGAGTTGACCGTGTCCGACTACACCTGGCACCCCACCGACGACTACGTCGAGAACGCGAATGTCACCCGGCTCGCCCGCGCCCACGGACTTGCGGGCCTCGGCGAGCTCCGCGCCCGCTCCGTCGCCGACGTGCGGTGGTACTGGGACGCGGTGGTCCGCGACCTGGGCCTGCCGTTCCAGGCGCCGTACCACGAGGTTCTCGACACCTCCCGGGGAATCGAGCACCCGGACTGGTTCGTGGGGGGCAGGGCGAACGTCGTCGACGCGTGTCTGGAGCGTTGGCTCGCCGACCCGGTTTCCGCCGATCGGGTGGCCGTCACACACGAATCCGAGGACGGCACCGTCCGCAGCCTGTCGTATCGCGAACTCGCGGCAGACGTCGAGCGTGCAGCGGCAGGACTGCGTGAGCTCGGCGTCGGCAAGGGCGACGCCGTCGCCCTGTTCCTGCCGATGATCCCCGAGGCGGTCGTATCGGTGTACGCGGTCGCCCGGCTCGGTGCGGTCCTCGTTCCGCTCTTCTCCGGATTCGCGCCGAGTGCGATCGCGTCCCGCATCCAGGACGCGGACGCGAAGGTGGTGATCGTCGCGGACGGAACGGTGCGGCGTCGCAAGACCGTCGCGATGAAGCCGGCACTCGACGAAGCCCTGGCAGCCTGCCCGACGGTGCAGTCGGTCGTCGTGATCGAGAACGTCGGCATCCCTGTGGATTCCACCGGCCGCGACATCTCCTGGGCGAAGCTCCTCGGGAACGGCGGCGACCCGGGTCCGGTCGAGGCGATGGATGCCGGCGAGCCGTTCGCGCTGGCCTATACGTCCGGCACGACCGGCAAGCCGAAGGGCGCCGTCCACACGCATGCAGGATTTCTCGTCAAGACGGCCAGCGAGGTCGCGTACTCGTTCGACCTGAAGCCGGGCGGCGCGTTCTGCTGGATCACCGATATGGGCTGGATCATGGGCCCGTTGTCGATCGTCGGCACCCACGCCAACGGCGGAACTCTCGTGCTGTACGAAGGCTCCCCGGATGTACCGGACACCAACCGGCTGTGGCAGCTCGCGGAACGGCATCGAGTGACGATGCTCGGCGTCTCCCCGACGCTGATCCGCACCCTGCGCGGGCGGGAGACGGATGTCGCGGCGCGGTACGACCTGTCCTCGGTGCACACGATCGGGTCCACGGGTGAGCCGTGGGACCCGGATTCGTACGACTGGCTGGCGCGGGACGTGTTCGGTGGGCGCGTGCCGGTCATCAACTTCTCCGGCGGCACCGAGGTCGGTGGGTCGTTCCTCGCGCCGTACCCGGTGGAGCCGATCCACAGCTGCTCGCTGGGCGGGCCCTCGCTGGGCATGGACGTCGACGTCGTCGACGACGCGGGACGCTCGTTGCGCGGCGAACAGGGCGAACTCGTGTGCCGGCAACCGTGGCCTTCGATGACGCGCGGGGTGTGGAAGGACGAGGAACGCTATCTGGAGGCCTACTGGTCGACGTTCCCCGGCATGTGGCGGCACGGCGACTACGCGCTCGTCGACGACGATGGCCAGTGGTACATCCGGGGCCGCTCGGACGACGTGATGAACGTGGCCGGGAAGCGTCTCGCACCGGCGGAGGTCGAGGCGGTGCTCACCGCACATCCGGCGGTGTCCGAGGCGGCCGCGGTCGGTGTCCCGGACCCGAAGAAGGGCGAGGCGGTCTGGGCGTTCTGGGTTCCCCGCGCAGACGCGGTCGGCGACACGGCGGACATCTCGGCCGAGTTGATCGCCAGTGTGGCCGCGGAACTCGGTAAACCGTTCGCGCCCAGCGTGGTACACCGGGTGACGCGGCTGCCGAAGACCCGGTCGGCGAAGATCCTGCGGCGCGCGGTGCGGGCCGCCGCCCTGGGTGCCGACCCGGGTGACCTGTCGGGTGCCGAGAATCCGGAGGCCGTGGACGAGATCCGCGCCGTGGTCATCGCCAACTCGGCGACGTGAGTGCGACGAGGGCCCCACACCGGCACGGTGTGGGGCCCTCGTAGCTAGTGGATGAAGTTATGCTGCAGCGACATTCATTCGTCGAGAGGAATGGCGGTGCGCTCCTCGAAGTCCTTGATCGACTCGGCGTACGAGTGGACGTGCCTGCTCATGCGCCGCACGGCGGCATCGGCGTCTTTGTCGCGAATGGCCTTGGTGACCGAGCGGTGCGCCCGGACGGTGATTTCACGGACCTTGTCGTCGATGAAACCTTCGTTCTCGGTTGCGGAATAGATCGCCCGCGAGAGCGAGATCATGAGACCCGACAACAGTTCGTTGTGACTGGCGCTCGCGACGGCGACGTGCCAGTCGATGTTCGCCTGAAGGAACGCGTCGAGGCTGTCGCCTGCGCCCGCGATGTCGTCGTTGGCGGCGTCGAGTCGCGCGAGATCCTCGTCGGTGCGATGGCGGGCGGCGAGTTGGGCGCAGAAGGGCTCGATCGCCTCGCGGGTCTCGAGCAGTGCGGCGAGACGGATCTGACGACCGCGGATGAGCAGGGCCACCGTGTCCGCCATGGACTGTTCGCCCGGCCGCTGAACGAAGGCGCCCCCGGCCCGGCCCGCCTTGATGCGCACGAGTCCCTGCACCTCGAGGATGCGGAGGGCCTCGCGGACGGTGGTGCGGCTCATCTTCGTCTGAACGACGAGTTCGCGCTCCGGCGGCAGCGGTGTGCCTTCGACGTAGTCCCCGCTGAGAATGCGCTCGCGCAGCTCGTTCGCGAGGACGTCCGACGCCTTCGGTACCGCCATCGGTGTCAACTGGATAGAGGAACGTCCGTTCCGGGTGGTGTTCGGCACGGCTGATGGCATGGCTCCCCGCCCTCTCTGGTCTAACGGTCAGACCTAATATACCATTGGGTTCTCGCTGCGTTCGTCTTGCAGCCTATTCTTCGTCTCATCGAGAGGGCCAGTTGTATGCGCTGGGAACTGTCAGAAGAGCAGGAAATGTTCACCGAAGCCCTCGACGGCTGGCTCGGGCGGTTCGCTGCTCCGGCGAATGTCCGCAAGTGGGGTGAATCGGGTGGTCCTGCCGAGTTCGAGCAGAAATTCGTCGAGGAGGGCTGGTTCTCCGCCGGCCTCGCCGAGGACATCGGTGGTCAGGGCGGTGGTCTACTCGAATTGGCGTTGACCGCCGAGGCGCTGGCCCGGTACGCCGCGCCGTCGAGTGCCTGGACCGCGTCCGTCCTCGCGGCGCCCTTGCTGCCCGCCGACGTCGCCACCGACGTGCTGTCAGGGGGTGGGTTCGCGGCCGTTGCCGTCGACGCGGCCCGTCCGTTCGGCGTCGCCGACTCGGTGCGCGCCGACGAGAGCGGCGCGCTGACCGGTCGCGTCGCAACGGTGCTCGGCGCCGAACGCGCGAAACTGCTGGTCGTCCCGGCGACGGGCGCCGACGGAACGGCCGCCCTCTACCTCGCGCGCGTCGACGATCCCGGTGTCACGGTCGAACCGCGGCGGTTCCTCGACCCGTCCCGCGCGGCCGCGGATGTCCGGTTCGACGGCGTCACCGGACAGCGTCTCGACATCGAGGCGGCCACGGCACTCGAGGACGCCGGACTGCGCGCGGCCGTGTTGGTAACCGCGGATTCACTCGGGGCGATGGATCGCATGCTGCATCTCGCCGTGGACTACAGCAAGCAACGCCAGCAATTCGGTGTGCCGATCGGGTCGTTCCAGGCCGTGAAGCACGCTGCGGCAGGCATTCTCGTGTCCGTCGAGGCGGGCCGCTCCATTGCCTACTTCGCCGCGGCGTCGGTCGATCTCGGTCTCGGTGATCGTGCGATACACGCCGCCGTCGCCAAGGCGCAGGTGCCGCGAAATGCGGTGCAGGCGGCCGACAGTGCTCTCGTGATGCACGGCGCGATCGGCTACACGTGGGAACACGACCTGCACCTCTACTACAAACGCGCCAAGCTCGACGAGAAGTTGTTCGGCGGCCCGGACGTGTGGAACGAGCGCCTCGCGCGGGATCTGCCCCTGTTGCCCGTCGCCGGGTGATCCACCGTTGCTTTTTGGTCTGTCCTTTAGTAACTTAAGTCCAAACGGAACCAACGACGACGGGACGTGCTGTGGACTTTGATCTGACCGAGGATCAGGCGACGATCCGAGATGCGGTGCGAGAGCTGGCCGGCAAGTTCGACGAGCAGTACTGGGTGGAGAAGGACAGCGAGCACGAGTTCCCCACCGAGTTCTACGACGCGTTCGCCAAGGGCGGCTGGCTCGGCATCACCACGCCCGAGGCGTACGGCGGGCACGGCATGGGAATCACCGAGGCCTCGATCCTGCTGGAGGAAGTCGCCGCTTCCGGCGCCGGCATGAACGGCGCGAGTTCGATGCACTTGTCGATCTTCGGGATGCACCCGGTGATCGTGCACGGCTCCGAGGAACTCAAGCAGCGCACCCTTCCGCGGATCGTCGACGGCGACCTGCACGTCTGCTTCGGTGTCACCGAGCCCGGCGCCGGGTTGGACACCACCAGGATCACCACGTTCGCGCGACGTGAGGGCGACAAATACATCGTCAACGGCCGCAAGGTCTGGATCTCCAAGGCAATGGAGTCGGAGAAGATCCTTCTCCTCACCCGCACCACGAAGTTCGAGGACGCGAAGAAGAAGACAGATGGTCTGACGCTGTTCCTCACCGACCTCGACCGCTCGAAGGTCGACATTCGCCCGATCAAGAAGATGGGGCGGAATGCGGTCACGTCGAACGAACTGTTCATCGACAACCTCGAGATTCCGGTCGAGGACCGCGTGGGCGAGGAGGGTAAGGGCTTCAAGTACATTCTCGACGGCCTCAACCCGGAGCGCATGCTCGTGGCATCCGAGGCGCTCGGTATCGGCCGGGCCGCACTCCGCCGGGGCGTCCAGTACGCCAACGAGCGTGAGGTGTTCGGTCGCCCCATCGGCATGAATCAGGGTCTGCAGTTTCCGCTCGCCGATTCGCTCGCCCGCCTGGACGCCGCAGAACTCGTCCTGCGCAAGGCGACGTGGCTCTACGACAACGGAAAGCCGTGTGCCCGCGAGGCCAACATGGCCAAGTACCTGTGCGCCGACGCCGGTTTCCAGGCCGCCGACCGCGCCCTCCAGACTCACGGCGGCATGGGCTATTCGGAGGAGTATCACGTGGCCCGGTACTTCCGCGAAGCCCGCCTGACCAAGATCGCCCCGCTCAGCCAGGAGATGGTTCTCAACTACCTCGGCGAGCACGTCCTCGGCCTCCCCAGGAGCTACTGATGTTCGAACTCACCGGAAAGTCCGCACTCGTCACCGGCGCGGGCAGTGGAATCGGCGCCTCGGTGGCGCATGCCTACGCGCGAGCAGGTGCGGCGGTGCTCGTCACCGACGTCGACGGCGATGCCGCGGCGGCCGTGGCCGCGGAGATCACCGCGGCCGGCGGTTCCGCGAAGTCCGCGGCCCTCGACGTCCGTAACGGCAATCAGGCGGCCGCCGCGGCGGAACAGGCCGCCGCGCTGAACGGCGGCACCCTCAACATCCTGGTCAACAACGCGGGTGCCATCGCACCGGCGATGTTCCCGAACCTCGAAGAAGAGGACTTCCGCCGCATCGTCGACATCCATCTCGTCGGCAGCTTCGTCTGCAGCAAGGCCGTCCTCCCGTACCTGCCTTCCGACGGCAGCGGCCGCATCATCAACGTGACCTCCGCCGCCGGCCTGGTGGGCACCATCGGGCAGGCGAACTACGGTGCCGCGAAGGCGGGCATCATCGGACTCACGAAGTCGCTGGCGCGGGAACTCGCCAAGAAGCAGGTGACGGTCAACGCGATCGCGCCGCTCGCCGCCACCAAGATGACCGAGAACATCCGCAGCAACGAGAAGCTCTCCGCGAAGACGCTCGCGCGAATCCCGCTGGGCCGCTGGGCGGAACCGGAGGAGATCTCTTCCAGCTTTGTATTCTTCGCGTCCGACGGCGCGTCCTACATCACGGGCCAGGTACTGCCCGTCGACGGCGGAACGGTGATCTGATGGCCGAGAAGCGCAACCCCTTCCAGCGCTCCGCGCGCGAGGTCGTCATCGCGGAAGCGGCCCGCACTCCCATGGGCAAATCGCACCCCGAGCGCGGCTGGTTCCGCGACACCCACCCCAACGACATGCTCGGCGCGGTCTACACCGACCTGATCCGACGCAGCGGCCTCGACCCGGCCGTCGTCGAGGACCTCGTGATCGGCTGCACCGCACCGTTCGGCGAGCAGTCCCGCAACATCGGCCGCAACGCCTGGCTGCAGGTGGGCTACCCGCCGGAGGTCCCGGCCGTGGTGCTGGACCGCCGCTGCGGGTCCGCCCAGACCGCGGTCGAGATGGGCGCGGCGCTGGTCGGTTCCGGCACCCACGACGTCGTCCTCGCCGGCGGTGTCGAGCACATGGGACACGTGCCGATCACCTCGCCCGCGAAGATTTCCGAACTGTACGGCGACCCGTGGCCGGAAGCGCTGCGCGACCGCTACGACTTCGTGCACCAGGGCGAGAGCGCCGAACTCATCGCGGACCGCTGGGAGATCTCCCGGCAGGAGATGGACGAGTTCGCCGTCCGCTCCCATCGCCTCGCGACCGAGGCCATCGAGGCGGGTCGCTTCGACGCCGAGATGATCCTCCTCGACCTCGCCGGCGAGACCCGGACCACCGACCAGACCCTTCGTCCCGGAACGAGTCTCGACAGCCTCGCGGGCCTGAAGACGGCGTTCCGAGAGAACGGGCGCATCACGGCGGGCAGTTCGTCGCCGATCTCCGACGGGGCCGCCGGTGTCCTGCTCGCGTCCCGGGAGGCGGTCGACGCCCACGGACTGCGGGCCCGCGCCCGGATCCTCGATCAGACCACCGTCGGGGTGGACCCGATCATCATGCTGACCGGTCCGATCCCGGCGACCCGGAAGTTGCTCGAGCGCAACGGGATGACCATGAACGACATCGACCTGTTCGAGGTCAACGAGGCGTTCAGCTCGGTCGTCCTCGCGTGGGAGCGGGAACTGAAGCCGGACATGGACCGCGTCAACGTCAACGGCGGCGCGATCGCGCTCGGGCATCCGGTCGGCGCGACCGGTGCGCGGCTCATCGCCACGATCGTCGCGGAACTGGAGCGGCGGGACGCCGAAATCGGCCTGGTGACCATGTGCTGCGGCGGCGGTCTGGGAACGGCGACCCTGATCCAGCGGACCGACTGATGATCGACCTGACGCAACACATCCGGCCCGGCGACGGGATCTGGTGGAGCCAGACGAGCGCGGAACCCACCCCGCTCGTCCACGCCCTGCTCGACCAGGTGCCGTCGATCGGCCCCGTCCGAGCCTTCGTCGGGCTCACCTGGAATCGGCGGCTGACGAGCGAATTGCCCGACGAATTGTCCGTCGTCTCCTACGGTGGCCTCGGCGAACTGCGGCGCCTCGCCCGTCTCGAGGTCGTGCCCTGCCACTACGGGGCACTGCCGCGGCTGTTCGCCGAACGGCGCCTGCCGTGCGACGTCGGGTTCGTCCAGGTGTCACCGCCGGACTCGGCCGGAAACTGCTCGCTCGGGGTCGGTGTCGACTACATCGCCGACGCCCTCGACCACACACCGGTCCTCATCGCCGAGATCAACCGGCGCATGCCCGTCACTCTCGGCGCACCGAAAATTCCGCTGTCGCGGTTCGCCGCGGTGGTCGAGACCGACCGGCCGTTACTCGAGGCGCCGGACCGCGAGCCCGCGGAATTGGAACTGGCGATAGCGCGGAACGTCGCCGATCTCGTCGCGGACGGAGACACCATCCAGATCGGCGTCGGGACACTGCCGTCCGCCGTCCTCACCGCTCTCGAGGGACACAAGGACCTCGGGCTGCATTCCGGCATGATCTCCGACGCGGCGCTCAGGCTGATCGACCGAGGTGTGCTGACCGGGGCGCGGAAGGAAATCGACCCCGGACTGCACGTCGCGGGTGCCGCGCTCGGCACGGCGACGCTGTACGACCGGCTGCCGGGACTTCCGGTGGCGTTCCGACCGGCGAGTTACACCCATGCGCCGCAGGTTCTCTCACAGCTTCGGTCGTTCGTGTCGATCAACTCGGCGATCGAGGTCGACGTGACCGGCCAGGTCGGCGCGGAGCTGCGCAACACGACCTACGCCGGCGCCGTCGGGGGTCAGGTGGACTTCTCCCGTGCGGCGGCGATGACCGGCGGCCGATCCATCATCGCGATGCGCGCGGATTCGCGCGGGGAGTCGACGATCAAGACGGCCCTCCAGTACGGGGCGGTCACCACCGCCCGTGCGGACGTCGACTTCGTGGTCACCGAACACGGCGTCGCGGCCTTGCGGGGGTGTTCCCTCGGGGAGCGCGCGCGGCGCATGATCGCCATTGCGGCCCCCGAGCACCGCACCACACTGGAATTCGATCTCGAGGAGTACGACCTTGCATCCGCAACGGAGTGAGGGGAAAGGAGCCGACGCCATGACGCGTCCCCACAAGGTCCAGATCCGGGAGGTCGGACCGCGTGACGGTTTCCAGAACGAACCGGAACGCATCCCGACCGACGACAAGGTGCGGTTGATCAACGCCCTCGGGCGGGCGGGATTCACACGGATCGAGGTGGCCAGCTTCGTGCGGCCGGATGTGATCCCGCAGCTGGCCGACGGCGTCGAGGTTCTCGAGCGCATCGAGGTCCCCGACGAGACGAAGCTGATGGTGCTCGTCCCCAACAGCAAGGGGCTCGACAACGCACTGAAGGTGCGCGACAAGTTCCACCAGGTCGCGATCTTCGTCAGCGCGTCGGAGACCCACAACAAGAAGAACGTCAATCGGACCGTCGACGAGACGATGGCGGACAATGACGTCATGGCCAAGCGGATCGTCGCCGAAGGCCTCGACTGTGCCGCCGTGATCGCGACGTCCTTCGGCTGCCCGTTCGAGGGCAAGGTCGACCTGACCCGCGTGCTCGATCTCGCGGAACGGTTCGCGGAGGCCGGCGCCACCGAGATCGGCTTCGGCGACACGACGGGCATGTGCAACCCGGCGTACGCGTCGCAGTTCTTCGCGGCGGCCCTCGACCGGCTACCCGGCGTGGAGGTCACCGCGCACTTCCACAACACCCGCGGCCAGGGCCTCGCCAATGCATACGCGGCACTCGAAGCAGGTTGCGCGAGCTTCGAATCGAGCTTCGGTGAGCTGGGCGGCTGCCCCGTTCCGGCAGGCTCGACCGGCAACATCGCCACCGAGGACCTGGTGAGCATGTTCCATGAAATGGGCGTCGAGACGGGCCTCGACCTTCCGCGCGTCATCGACGCGGCCCGGGAAGCGCAGAGCGTGCTCGGCCGCAAGCTCACCAGTCATTCGATCGTCGCGGGCCCCATCGAGTGGGCATCGAGCCTGCGCTGAAGTCCACCGAACCTCGAACCACGACACAGACAAACGGAGAAGAACATGAGTAATCGAGTTGCATTCGTGACAGGCGGTGCGCAGGGCATCGGCAAGGGCATCTCCGACGCACTGGGTGCTGCCGGCTTCCGCGTCGCGGTCGCCGATCTCAACCTGGAGGTCGCCGAGGAAACCGCGGCCGGCATCCGCGACGCCGGCGGCCAGGCGATCGCCGTCCCCGTCGACGTCACCGACACCGCGTCGGTGCAGGCCGCGGTGAAGCAGGTCGCCGAGCAGTTCGGCCCCGTCGAGATCGTCGTGAACAACGCAGGCTGGGACGACTTCATGCCGTTCCTGAAGACCGACGAGGCGTTCTGGGACCGGATCCTGGACATCAACTTCAAGGGCCAGCTGCGCGTGATCCAGGCGACCGTCCCGGGCATGGTCGAGCGCGGCTGGGGCCGTGTCATCAACATCGGTTCGGACGCGGGCCGCGTCGGCTCGTCGCTCGAGGCCGTCTATTCGGGGGCCAAGGGCGGCATCATCGCCTTCACCAAGACCCTCGCCCGTGAGGTCGCGACCAAGGGTGTCACCGCGAACACGGTGTGCCCCGGCCCGACCGACACTCCCGCGCTCCGCAAGTTCGCCGACAGCTCGGGCCAGGAGGCCGACAAGGTGATCGGAGGCATGACCCGCGCCGTGCCGATGAAGCGCCTCGGGAAGGCGGAGGATATCGGTGCCGCGGTGGCGTTCTTCGCGTCCGACGCGGCCGAATTCGTCACCGGCCAGACCCTGTCGGTCAGCGGTGGCCTGACGATGTCCTGACGGGCACATCGATTCGGAAGGTGGGGGCCGGGTTGCGGGCCGCACCCGTGGGGATAGGAGGATGGGGCGGGTACGAACGTTATGGGGGGTGGCGATAATAGGTAACATAGCTACAATGGTGATAAAGCGGAGTTGGTGTGCGTGGCGGCAGTGGGTGTG
>NZ_JBHWUE010000106.1:0-30887 GCF_042738615.1 Rhodococcus sp. NPDC059968 | reverse complement strand
GATCAACGTCAGGTCCAGTGGCACTTCACCACCGACGACGCCCGCATCAAGCTCCGCCATCTATATCCCAATACTTAGCCGCGACAGTGTACTAGTCCCAGTACGGTGGCTCCTGCTCTGGGTCGTCGAGCACTGCGTCGATTCGTTGGTCGGCCACGATCTGATCTATTGCTTCTATATCGGCGCCGATGGTTGCGAAGTGCGGATCGACATCGTTGGTCACGCACCAGGCGCGATCTGCTGGCCAAATGAACGCGGGGTCAGGCGAGTAACCGTACGGCCACCGCACAGGGTCGCTGTCGTTCCAGTCTGCATAGTCCGCGAGTGTGCCGCGGAACAGCCAATAGTCGCGGTTAGGGATCACGAAGTTGGGCGCGACGTGGATGGCAGTACCCCATCCGTTCCACATGCAGAAGTAGCACTCATTCGGCGTAGTTGTGTATTGCGACAGGAGGTCCAGTGCGAGGCCGACCTGCTCTTTTTCGGTCAGTTCCTTCTGGTCGAACTCGACGTCGTTCGTCTTCTGGCCTGGGAAACTCGGATCGGGTATGAATCTCACCCGCGCATACTTCGGATATCCGAGCGGACCGCGCCCCGCTAGTCGGCACCACGGAAGACCCTGCTTGATCAGCCAATCCGCGGCGGACGAATCGTTGCACAGTTCAAAGCTCACCTGACCATTGTCTACAGCGACACCCAACTCGACGTTCCGACAGGGGATCCGCTTGCGGGAACCACCTGTCCGCCGGCGCGGCGGCCGGACCTCCCGCTGGTGGTCGACGGGCGAATTCTGTTCGAGAACGCAGTATTCGAGGACCGTCGTGACGTAGCCGAGGCGGGTTTCACCGGTGAGGTCGGCGCGGCGGAAGACAGGTCAGTGGATCCGCTCGGCCAGGGACACGATGATCCCCTCCGGGCCGCGCACATAGGCCATGCGCCAGATGTGCTCGTACTTGCCGATGTCGCCGACCAATCCGTAGCCGTCCGCGGCCAGCCGGTCGACCGCCGCCCAGAGGTCGTCGATCTCGAAGGCCACGTTGCGCAGCCCCAGCTCGTTGGCCATAGCGGCGGGCGATCCGGGCTGGTGGTCGGGCCGGACGAAGCTCGAGAGCTCTAGCCGGGTACCTCCGTCGGGCGGCCGCAGCATGACGATCTCGGTGCGGGAGTCGGGGATGCCGATGCGCATCGAAGTGCCGCACCCGGATCGCCTAGCGGACTCCAGGAGAGAACAGGTGTGGCAGTGTCGGATCTGTGAGCGACCACGACACCCCCGGCGATCCTCAGCACGTGGATCGACACGTCGACCCGAACTCTGAATCGGTGGTGTGGCGGGTCGACGACGTGCTGGAAGATACCTCGCCGGGTGACTGGATTGCCGAGGCGCTGCCGCGGTTCGAGTACACGGTCGGATCGCTCGTGCCGCCGATCTACACCCAGTATTCGCGCGTACTGCATCCCGCCGCCCGGATAGACCCCGATACCGGCGAGCGAGTCCCGGTGCGATGGGCCGAGGTGGCCGCCCATAGCGGCGGCGTGATCCACCAGACCGTCGAGTGGGGTTCGTTGGTGCAGGCCGGCATACATCACGGTGTCGGTGACGGCCGCGACATCGTCTGGAATCAAGAACCCGACGAAGGGGACATGCCGGAAGAGCAGTTCGCGGCGCTGGCCGATGTCCTCATGCAACACACCACCACTCCGGACGACTGCTGGTTCGGCTTCTGGGAAGGCCGCGCCGGTCATGGCATGAACCTTCCCTATCCCGGGCCGCGCGTCCACATCCCTTTCCGGGACAACTACCTGGTGCGCGGCGCAGTGCGCGATGCCGTGCGCACGCTGGGCTCGTGCGGGCCGAATTTGTGGTGGCCCCAAGATCAGGCATGGTTCGTCTCCTCCGACATCGACCTGATGTCGACCTACATCGGCTCCTCCACTGCGTGCGCCCTGGCCCTACCCGCGCACCCCGAATTGGAGGTGATCGACGCCAGCTCCCTCCGTAAGGTCACTTGGGACAGCGACGACGTAAACCCACTACCGCCGCGCCCGTACGGGCAGTAACCCACCGAACGTCGAACTCCGACTCGTCCGCAACCGGATGTTCCGCTGGCGGTTCGTCAATCGGGAAGATCGTTCGACGTGCAACTGCACACAATGCCGGTGACGGGACGAAGTCGAACTCGCCATCTGCGGCCTCGACCCTGGCATAGCCCGCCGCCGCCACGCAGTCGCGAGTCGCCAGGGCCTGGGTGCAATGAACTACGTTGCCCATCAGCACAAGCTGCGCACCTCGTGCGACGGTCCTATTTTCGTCAAGCGCCAAAGTGGGGGCGGGTTTCTCATGCTCGCCCGTGCGCGGCGCTTCGGGTTGTGGAGGTGTACGGCAGGTATTCGGCGCCGGTGTCGTCGGGACCGGTGTCGTCGGGAGCGGTGTCCTCGCAGAGGTGGGGGCTGGTATCGAACCTCATCGCTTTTCTGGCGTCGTCGTAGGTGGGCCAGCCGGGATTTCCGTGGGTTGCGAAGTCGAGCCAGGTTTGGTGCATCGCGTGGGTGAGGGCGCCGGGTGCGTCGTCGCCGATGAGTCCGCGGCATGCCTGTGTGGTGTCGAAGACGAAGGGGACGTCGAGGCCGTGTGCGGCGCCGTGCAGTGGTGATCGCCATGCGAATTCGTAGACGTAGGTGGGGCCTGGGTGGCGGCGCGCGGTGCGGCGGCTCGGTGATCGGAACATCAGGTCCGTGTAGGCGGCTGTGAGTGCGTGCGCGGGGGTGACGGCCGGGTCGTGGAGACCGTGTCGTTCGAGGAGCGCTTCGGCATCGGGGTAGGTGGCGGCCAGCTCGGCTACGGCGTCATGCGCGTCGAAGGCGGCGAACTCGTCGGCACCGAAACCGAGGTTGGCTTCCTCGAGTGTTGTGCCGATCAACAGGTCGACGCCGCGCGAGTGTGTGCTCGGGACTCCGACCGGGTCGGGAAGGACGTCGTCACCCGTGGTGGGGAGGAACAGTGCACGACGGTGGCCCGGGTCGACACCGCTGTCGTCGCGCAGGTCTGGGCGGGGTTCGTTTCTGAGCAGAGCTCCCTGCGCGCGCAGCAGGTCGGGGGAAGAGAATGCTCGGAAGGCGTCTGTTGTCGGGGAGGTTCCGAGCCGGGCGGCGAGTGCCTTCGTGAGTTCTTCGGTGAGCTCGAGCCGGCGGGCCATCTCGTCGTGTCCGCTCGCGACGATCGCTCGCTGGAACAGTCCGGCGGCCAGCGGGGAGTGCAGCAGCAACGCGACCGACGTGCCGCCGGCCGATTCGCCGAAGACGGTGACGTTGTCCGGGTTCCCGCCGAACCCGGCGATGTTGTCGCGAACCCAGCGCAGTGCTGCGATCTGATCGCGCAATCCAATGTTCGTGATCCCACCGGACAGTGCGAGGAAGCCTTCCGCTCCGAGTCGGTAGTTGACGGTGACCAGGACGACGCCGTCGCGCGCGAACGAGGTGCCGTCGAAGGCGGGGGCGGCGCCCGAGCCGATCATGAACCCGCCGCCGTGGACGTAGACGATCACCGGAAGCCCACTCGTGCCGGGGTCGGGTGTCCAGACGTTGAGATTGAGGTAGTCGCCGTCTCCGGTGACCCATCCAGGCCCGATCAGCGGCGCCAGATTCGCGTGAGCGGGGTGCAAAGGCGGCTGGGGTGCGGTAGCGCCGCAACCGGTGGCGTTCCTGGTTCCTGCCCACCGTTCGGTAGGGCCAGGGGGTGCGAATCGGCGTTCGCCCGCTGGAACTGCCGCGTAGGGGATTCCCAGGAATCGGGCGACCCCGTCGGTGTGGTCACCGGAGAGTCGCCCTGCCTCTGTGTTCACGGTACGGACAGTCATCCGCGACGCCCCCTTCGTATGTGCGACACTGCCCGAGGTGCCGCGGATCCGTTGGTCAAAGCCTATCGGAGCACCGGATGACGATCGGGACTGAAAGCAGTGGTCCAGGTCGTCACATTCACACCGGGCCACGCACAGGGGCCCGAGACCAATCTGCTGTCTCGAACAAGTCCATCATGTCCTGCTCGAGCAATGTTCCGACTCTGGGGTTCGGAACGCCACAGCGAATACCTGGGGTGGGCATGGCCGGGGAGGCCAAGGCGTACCTCGACGAGTTCGCCGAACACGCGCAGGCCGACGAGCTGATCGTCGCCTCGCACGCCGAGAACACCGAATCCTGGCTGAAGTCCTACGCCTGCTCGCCGACGTGTGGCACTCCGCGTCTGTGCTCGGCTGAGGGATTTGAACCCGTAACAGACCATTCGGTCTGGACGATCAAGGTGTCAAGGTTATATGCCGACAACAAGGAGCGAGAACTATGGGTTCGTCCGAAATCTTCACTGATTTGGTCGCCTGGGGTGCCGAGGGCTTTCTGAACGGAAATCCGGTGCAGTCAGCAGTGGGTGCTGTGCTGTTCCTGGGCCTGGGACTCTGGGACCTCGTCACGGGTGCACCCATCGTCATCTGAACCGGCCAGACGCTCGGCCACGTAGCTACGGTACTTGCCAGAGAATGTCCATCTGTGGGCTGAGCCCGGCTGTGGCCGATGGTCGGTGACACCCCGATCAGGCTGCCCGCTCCTCGACCCGAGACCTTCCGAACCCGGCCACTCGACGCCGGACAACAACCGTGGCATAGCCGTACCCACTCTTCGCATCGGACCTCTTCTGGGCCTGGCGGATTCGCAAAAGAACAGCAACGTTTCGTCACCTTGCACGATGAGCGGGCCGTCGGTCATCGGACGGGCCCAGCGGGGTTGCCCGACACCAGACGTCCTGCTACTGAAAGGATCTCAATGAGAAACACAATTATCGCTGCGGCACGCGTCACGACCGCCGTCGTATCGGGGCTGGCCTTCGCCGCGACCATCGGCTCCGGCACCGCCCAGGCGGACCCCCAGGACTGCGTCATCCAGCGGGATGCCTTCAGCGCGACGGCGACCTGCCATGACACCGATGCGCCCCCGGGTAGGGAGTACGCGCTGATCGTCGATTGTTGGGGCCTTCACGGCATCCCCAACGCCTTTCCGCTCTATGCGATCGGGCCGTTTAGCCAGTCCAGTCCCTCATTCGTGCCGACAGGCCAGGCCACGGGGGCTTGCAGCACGAATTGGGGTGCCCCCTCGTTGGATGCCGGCGTAATCACCAACGCCCACGTGGAGATCTATCGCCAGTAGCAGGTACCAGGGACGCGCCCGCGTGTCCGCCGAACCCGTGCACTCGGGTGACGAGACACATCCCGGCTTCGACATCGCCGGCCAGGTGCATCACCAAGGCGAGGGCTCTGCAGCGCCAACGACCGTGCACAGATCTGACCGAACAGGGATCGTCAAACAGGACTCGCAGGCTGGTCCCGGTGCGTTCCGTGCTGAATCAGGACCGGGACTCCGCAGCAAGCTTCGCTATGTCGGGGGCGTAAACGGTGATCCAGTGCGGATGCAGCCGGTAGTAGACCACCTCGTTGTCCCAGTCGAAGAAGTCTTCGCCGTAAAAGGTTTTGAAGTAGGAGAGCAGATCTGGCCAGTCCGCGGCCGATTCGCCGTCCTGGGGGTTGAGGATTTCCACCGTGCCGTGTGTGAACACGCCCAGGTCCTCCCCGCGCATGTGCGCGACGCTGACGGCGGGCCGGGCGGCGAGGTGGCGGGCCTTGGCCGCCCCCCGCGCCGTGCCGAAGTGCCACTTTCCGTGCAGGAAGTGCCCGTCCACACCGCTGATTCGAGGCTCGCCCTTGGCTGTGACGGTGGACAGGGCGAGGGTGCACATGCCGGTGACGACCTCGGTGAGCTGCTCTGCGGTCAGTGTGCGCTCGGTGTTGATGATCGAACGCAGATGGGTGGTGGAGTGGGACAGGGAGGCGTCGAGGAGGGCCTGGAGTTCTTTGAGCTCTTCTGGTGTTTCGCGCATGGAGGTCCTTGTCTGTGGTTACGTCGATCCGCGTTCACGTTCGGCGCCGAACGGTGGAACCATGCTCGCACCAATACCCTGACATCCTGTGTCAGGGATGTTCGTCCGTCTTGCGGGGCGCCAGAACTCATCCGCGGTCAGCTGGCCGACGGTTCGAATATTTCCAGTGCGCCTTCACCGACCACGACGACAGTGTCCCTGACAACGCCTACCGATTCGTGTCGGCCGTCAACCCACCCGGGGACCGCGAGCAGGCAGGATGGAACTGGTGACACATGAATGCAGACGATGACCCGGGGGACCCCATCCGACTCGTACTCGAGCGTTCCCGCGTGGTCGTGCAACGGCGCGCCGATGGCACGAGCCTCGTAGCCCCGGAAGACGACCTACACACGATCCTCCAGCGAGATCCTCCGAGTCCGCACGGTCCTTCGCCGCCCCTCGTGGTGGGTGCTATCCGATCGAGCCCGGGCGGCCCGCGTCTCGTTCAAGCGGCCGATGTTTGTGCCGCCGGCCCCACACTGTCGCGGTCAGTCGAGACCGGCGATGCGACGCCACTGCGCGTGCGCGGTGGGGGTCCACTCCGCGCGCAGGTCTCGCAGGCGCCGCGCGGCCTTCAGACCGCGCCAGTCGGGCAGCAGCACCTCGGGCAGTCGGGGATCCATGTAGGGCATGCGCCGCAGCGCGTCCGCGAGTTCCAGGTGCGCGAACAGCAGCTCGTCGCCCGGCTCGAATGTGCGAGCGTCGAATCGGTCGAGCAGTCGGTCGTACTCCTTCTCGGCGGCGTCCAGATCCCATGAGCGGCGGACGAGTTCGTCTTCGGGGATTCCAGGAACGGCGAGCGCCCCGACGAACGAGACCGTGTTGGGAGCCAATCCGAGGGCCTCGATGGTCCTCGCCGCTTCCGCGGCGCGGTCGACGTGGGGGGTGACCCAGACGCCGGGCGTCGGATTCCCGAAGCCGGCCCACCGCAGCGCGGCATACAGTTTCTTGCGGGTCGAGCGGTGTGACTCCGGGATCGGCACATTCACGACGAGCCACCGACCGTCCCACTGCGTGGTGTCCACGTCGGTGGAGAACACCCGGAGTTCGCCTTCGCTGAAGAGCCGATGGGCCTTGTCCGTCAACGTCCACAGCGTCTCGCGACCGTTCCGGTCGGCGGCGATGAGGCCCGCGGAACCCGTCCGCGCGACAGCCTGCCGGGCGGCATGCTCCCCGTACCCGAGTCCTTTGAGGACGTAGAGAAGCGCAGCTGTCCGCACCGGTTGCCCGTAGGGTTCGACGAGCTCACCGAGCACGGTGACGAGGACGGACCGCGCACTGCCGGTCGACGCCGCCTCCTTGTCGGGTGCGGGCACCTGTTTCGAGTCGGACGGTTTCGAGTCAGACATGAGTGTCATCGTCGCGCATCGGGTCGCCCCCTTGCCACGACACCCCTCCGGGCCGGTCATCGATCGTCATCGACACCCCAGTCGCGGAAGACGGCCTCGGTATCGGAGCCGGGCGTCCGGGGCGCGTCGTATGTTGCGTCATGCGCGCTCGCGAACCGCGGTGCTGCGGCCGGCTGACGCTGTCCGAACGCACTCACGATCGTGTTGCGCGCCGCGATGTGCGGGTGATCCGGCACTTCGTCGAGGGCCAGCACCGGTGTCACGCAGGCATCGAGCCGGGCGAACGCCTGCACCCACGAGTCCCGGTCCCGCGTGGCGAAAACCTCGGCGAAGGTTTTCTGCAGCGTCGGCCACGCCGACTCGTCGTACTGGTCCGGCAGACCCGCCGGGTCGAGTCCCAGTCCCTCCAGTAGCTGCGCATAGAAGACCGGTTCGACTGCACCGACCGCGATGTACCGCCCGTCGGCGCACTCGTAGGTGTCGTAGAAGGGCGCTCCGCCGTCGATGACGTTGGTGCCCCGCCGATCGGACCACAGCCCGTTCTCGGTGAGTGTCCAGAACATCGTCATTAGCGCACTCACCCCGTCGACCATCGCGATGTCGACAACATCTCCGATGCCGGACTGCGCCCGTGCGTACAGGGCACCGAGAATTCCCATGACGGCCTGCATCGAACCGCCGCCCAGGTCGGCGACCAGGTTGAGCGGCGCGAGCGGCCGTTCGCCCTCCCGTCCGATGGCGTTCAACGCACCACTGAGTGCGAGGTAGTTGATGTCGTGGCCGGCGTAGGGCGCGAGGGGGCCGTCCTGGCCCCACCCGGTGATCCTGGCGTATACGAGCCGAGGGTTCCGCTCGCGGCACACGTCGGGTCCGATGCCGAGACGCTCCGCCGCACCCGGTCGGTAACCCTCGATGAGGACGTCGGCCTTGTCGACCAGCTTCAGCACCTTCGCGAGGTCGGCGGGAACCTTGAGGTCCGCACTCACGGAGCGGCGATTCCGCAGTCCCGCGTCCTTGTCCACGGGCAGCAACTGCGTCACGCCCCCGGGACGCTCGACTCGCACCACCTCGGCACCGAGGTCCGCGAGCAGCATCGCAGTGTGAGGCGACGGGCCGATCCCGGCGAGTTCGACGATCTTCAGTCCATCCAGCACACGTTTCACAGGAACCTCCGAAGGGGGGACGCCGCGACTCTCTCAGCGGCTAATGTTTGACAACTCTGGCTACTATCTATCCAATAACGTAATATCTCAAGTCAGGTCGCCGCGACGCAGTTCGTCAGTCGTCGCGGTGTCACCGTCCACGAAGTCGAGAGGCTAGATGTGAACGAACTGGATCCGACCGTCATGTCGTCGCTGCGAGCCACTGCCGATGACCCGGTCGCCTACGCCCAGGCGTGGAAAGCGAAGCGCGGGAAGCAGGTGATCGGTTCTTTTCCGATGAACTTTCCGTCCGAGATCGTGCACGCAGCAGGCGCGCTGCCGGTGATCGTGCAGGAGAGCCGCACCCCGATCACGGAGGGGCGCAACCTGCTTGCCGAGTTCTACTGCGGCTACACGCGTAGCGTCGCCGACCAAGCCGCGGTCGGTGAACTCGACGTCTTCGACGGCTTCGTCGCCGCCGACCACTGTGTGCAACTCCTCGGCGCGATCGACGTGATCCGCTGGGCACGACCCGAGAAACCCGTGCACTTCGCGCAATTCACCAGCGCGATGGACGATCCGTGGACCAAGCCGCGGGTAGCGGGCCGAGTGCACGAACTGAAGGACGAGATCGAAGAGGTCGTCGGTACCACGATCACGGACGAGGCTCTTGCCCACAGCATCCGGGTGTTCAACACGAATCGACGCCTGCTCCGGAAACTCTACGACCTGCGGCGCACCGGCCGTGCGCGCATCACCGCAAGCGACATGCAGGTACTCGTGAAGTCGAGCATGGTGATGGATATCGAAGAACACAACGCCGCGCTGGGCCGCCTTCTCGATCGGCTCGATTTCAATGCCGACGCACCCGACGATCTGGTGCGATTGCACCTCTCCGGGCACTTCTGCCACGCCCCGCGCCCCGAAGTTCTCGATGTGATCGAGGAATCCGGAGTGATCGTCGTCGACGACGACCTGTACACCGGATTCCGGTACATCTCGACCGACGTGCCCGAGCACGGCGACCCGCTGGCGGCGCTGTCGGAGTGGTACCTGGAGCGCAACGACAACGCCCCATGCCCCACACGAGTCACCGTCGGGGTCGATTGGGACACCTACCTGATCGACTCACTCGACAAGAGCCGCTCCAACGGCGTCGTCGTCTTGATGGCGAAGTTCTGCGAACCCCACATGCTCTACTACCCGGAGCTACGCAAGGCGCTCGACGCGCACGGGATACCGCTGCTGCTCCTCGAGACCGAGCACGAAGGCAACCCCGTCGAGACACTCCGCACGAAGATCGAGACCTTCGTGGAGCGCATTCGCCGCCAGCGCGTACCCGTCCCGTCCTGAATTCGACTCACCCTCAGAGGAGTTCGCAATGCCGATCGAACAGACCAGCAAGGAAAAGGCCCGCCGTTTGTCGAGTACGCGGGTCGGCGGCAAGATGGTGGCCGATTACTGGGACAACATCTTCACCGCCAAGGAGCGCGGCAAGCATGTCGTCTGGTACAACGGCGCCGCACTGAACCCGTTGTTCCAGGCCGCAGGCCTGGAGTGGTGTCACGGCGAAGCGTTCGCCGCACGCCTGGCCGCCCAGCACCTCGAAGGACCCGCCCAGGCAGCAGGTGCCGAGTACGGCTACATCGGCGAGCTCTGCTCCTATGCGCGGACACATCTGGGCTGCGCCGTGCTCACCCACCAATCCGCCGCCGAACGGGAGACCGGGGTGGTCGGCATGGTCGACCAGCAGGAGTTGGCAAGCAAACTGCCGGCCCCGGACTTCTTCGTCAACGGCTACGCCGGATGCAGCACCGGCCAGCAGTGGGACGCCATGACGTACCGGGTCTTCGATCGAAAGCTCCCGCTGTTCAACGTCTCCATTCCCATGCTGTGGGGCAACAAGCCCGACGCCGGCTACATGCGGGGCGAGGAGTGGGACGAGGTCGGCAAGTACGTCGAGGGGCAGTTGCGCGAGCTGATCGCCTTCCTCGAGCACCAGACCGGGCGGCCGTTCGACTGGGATGCGCTCAGCGAGAGCATGTCCTACATCAAACGCGCGTCCGAGTTGCGTCTCGAGGGAATGGCACTCTGCACGCAGGCCCCCACTCCGGCGACCTACTGGGACTGGGTCGCGAGCATCGCACCGATCAACTTCCTGCCCGGCAACCAGGGGCTCGTCGACTACTTCGCCGGAGTGAAGGCCGAACTCGAACAGCGGGTCGCCGACGGGGTCAGCGCGGTGGCGGACGAACGCTACCGCGTGTACTTCGACGGCATCATGAACTGGAACAAGCTCGGCTTCCTCACCCGGAAATTCGCCGAGTACGACGTCGCCGTCGTCGCCGGTCGCTACACCCACGAGTCGTTCTGGCAGGAACCTCAGCTCATCGACGTGGACAATCCCCTCCGGGGCATGGCGCAGCACTACCTGCTTTGCCCGCTGAACCACGGATTGAAGAACCTGCAGGAACTGTTACTCCGGCGCCTGGACGAGTACTCCATCGACGGGATCGCGTTCCACTCGACCCGGACGTGCCGGGCGATGACCAATCCGCAGACGATGCTGGCCCGGGCGGCCGAGAAGGAGCGTGGTGTCAAGTCGTTCTTCTTCGAGGGCGACGTCGCCGACGCGTCGTTCTACAACGACGAACTGTTCGACAGTCGCCTGGAGGCCATGCTCGAGGCCATCGACGTACAACGGATGAAGTCAGTGGTCTAGCGCATGACTACCGGAAGTTGGTTCGTCATGGGCGTCGACCTCGGGTCGACGACGGCGAAGGCGGCTGTGGTCGACGAGAGTGGTGCCCTGGTCGGATCGAGTGTCATCCAGATGGGCGCGGTGAGCCGCGAGGCGGTCGCCCGTGCAATGGACGGTGCGATGGCCGCTGCGGGCGTCTCGCAGGCCGACATCCGGCGCACCATCAGTACCGGCTACGGGCGCAAGTTGGTTCCCGGCACGGACCGCACGTTCACCGAAATCACCTGCCATGCACGCGGTGCCGCAGCCCTGCACCCGGGTGTGCGACTGGTGATAGATATCGGCGGACAGGACAGTAAGGCGATCATCGTCGACGACGACGGCCTCGTGGAACGGTTCGCCATGAACGACAGGTGCGCGAGCGGGACCGGGCGCTTCTTCGACGTGCTCGCCCGGGCACTGGAGGTGGACGTCAGCGCAGTCGGCGAACTCGCCCTCGCCGGTTCCGAGAGCCTCGAAGTCAGCAGCATGTGTGCCACGTTCGCGGAAACCGAGGTGATCTCACTGCTGGCACAGGGCCGCGAGAAGGCCGACATCGCGGCGTCGGTGCACAAAGCGGTCGCGGCGCGCACACTCGGACTGGTGGCGCAGGTGGGTAAGGCAACGCCGACGGTGATGACGGGCGGAGTGGCGAAGAACCCGGCCGCGCGTCTGCACGTGTCGCGCGCGCTGGGACACCCGGTGGAAGTACTCGATCAGCCCCAGATCGCGGGCGCGTACGGTGCCGGACTGCTGGCGCGTGACGACTACGCCGGCGGAACCGTCTCACCCGCACCATCCGACGCCGCGACGGAGGAACAATTCCAGGTGAGTCTGTCGGCCGGAACGCCCCACTGCCAGGACTGCGACGGCAGCCCCGGCCATCCCCATCCCGGCACCGGCGAACCGGTGCCCCTCGAACTGCAAAGGAACATCCGATGAGTACAGACACACACGAAGTCTGGGTGCCGGACCTGTCGGAGGCCACCGTCTACATCGTGGGCGGGACGAGTGGAGTCGGCCTGCAGGTGGCCCGTCAGTGCGTCCGGGCGGGCACCCAGCGCATCGGTCTGATCGGCCGCAATGTCGAGCGCGGAGAGAAGGCGGCGACGGAGGTCCGATCACTCGCCTCGGGTGTCTGGGCCTTCTTCGCCTCAGGCGATGTCAACGACCCGGCGGAAGCGACCAGGGTGACCGAGGAACTGGGTGCTTCGCTTGGACCTGCCGACATCTTGATCAACAGCACGGTGAGCGCGTTCACGCCGAACCTCTTTCACGAGACGCCGCCCGAGGACGTTCCCGCCATCCTGCTGCAGCAGGCACTCGGTCCCCTCAACATGTGCCGCGCCGTACTTCCGCACATGCGGGCGAAGCACGGCGGTGTGATCGTGAACATAGCCTCCGACGCCGCCAAGCATCCCACCCCCGGTGAGTCCGTCATCGGCGCCGCGATGGCCGCCATCGTGATGTTCTCCAAAACACTTGCGATGGAAGCCAAACGCGACGGTATCCGCGTCAACGCCGTGACACCGTCGCTCATCCGAGACACGGGTGCCTACGACCGCGTCATGGCCGAGCCGTTCAGCGCAAAGCTCTTCGAGAAGGCTGCTCGACTGGCGTCGCTGGGGGTCGCCGAGCCGGCCGACGTGGCCGACCTCGTGTTGTTCCTGTGCAGTCCGCAGGCCCGTCGGATCACCGGTCAAGCGGTGAGTCCGAACGGCGGCATCTCGGCGGGATGAGGGTTCGGTGGCCGCCGGCAGCCCAATCCAAACTATTTGACTGATTCGCAGCTATCGGCTCCAGCTATGTATTACATTGCTTCTGACCGAGACAGCACTTCACAGCCGATTCCGGCTTCCCGGTAGCGGGCGCTCACTCGCCCCACCTCCAACTCCCCAGCACACCGCACAGCCCGAAGGCAGGATTGCATCATGCCCCTCGAAAAGTCTCTCTGGCCGGCGACACCGAGCTCAGGCGTCCGCGACATCACCGTCGGCGGCCTGCTGCGCGAGGCCGCGACAGCAGAACCCGACCGCCTCGCCCTCGTCGACGGAACGCCCGATACGGCCGATCGGCGAGAATGGACGTACCGCGAACTCCTCGCCGACGCCGAGGATGCGGCCAGGGCACTGCTCGCCCACTTCGCACCCGGCGACCGGATCGCGATATGGGCACCCAACAGCGCCGACTGGGTGATCCTGCAACAAGCGATCGCGATGGCCGGGATGGTGGTGGTGGGTGTGAATCCCGCCTACCGCGCCCACGAACTCGAATACATCCTTCGCCAGTCCCGCAGTGTCGGACTCTTCTACCGGGAGACCTATCGCGGCGCGGACCTCACGAAAGTTCTGACGGAGGTTCGGCCATCGCTGCCCACCCTCCGCAAGGTCGTTCCGACGAGCGAGTGGCGAGCGTTCGTCGCGACCGGCGATCCGGCAGCGGAGTTCCCCGTGGTCGCATCCACCGCCCCGGTGCAGATCCAGTACACGTCCGGAACCACCGGATTCCCCAAAGGTGCACTGCTGCATCACAAAGGCATCGTCAACGAAGCCACCTTCGTGTTCGAGAGGGCAGGGTTGGTGGACCATGTCGTCTGCGTCAACGCGATGCCGATGTACCACATCGGAGGCGGCGCCGTCACCGAACTCGGAACGTTCGCCGCGCACGGAACCTATGTCGTCCTGCCCGGCTTCGACGCCGCGCTGATGCTCGAGATGCTCGAAACCTGCCGCGGAACACACTCACTGATGGTCCCGACGATGCTCATCTCGCTTCTCGAGCATCCTGATCGCCGACGTCGTGACCTGTCGAGCCTCCATACCGTCCTGTCGGGTGCCGCCGCAGTTCCCCAGTCGCTGGTCGAACGGGTCATCGAGGAACTCGACTGCCAGTTCACGATTCTGTTCGGGCAGAGCGAGATGCACGGAGTGATCAGCCAGACCCGGGTCACGGACGACCCCGCCGATCAGGCCACTACCGTGGGACAGCCACTGCCGGAGCTGGAAGTGAAGATCATCGACCCCGTGACCGGTGAGGTTCTGCCGATCGGCGAGCAGGGCGAAATCTGCTGTCGCGGTTACCAGACGATGCTCGGCTACTCCGACATGCCGGACGAAACGGCCGCGACCATCGACGCCGACGGATGGTTGTACATGGGTGATCTCGCCACGATGGACGAACGAGGATTTCTGCGGATCACCGGACGCCTCAAGGACATGATCATCCGGGGCGGACTCAACATCTATCCGCGCGAGATCGAAGAGCTGCTTTTCCAGCACTCGGACGTGGCCGAGGTGGCGATCGTCGGGGTTCCGGATGAAAAGTGGGGCGAGCAGATCGGCGCCGTCGTGCGACCGACGGACCCGGCCAATCCGCCGGACGCGACCGCATTGAAGACCTGGTGTCGCGACCGAATCGCGGCGCACAAGACGCCCTCGCTGTGGTATTTCACCGACGGACTCCCCATGACTCCCACCGGCAAGATTCAGAAGTTCCGTGTGCAGCAGGCGATTGCGTCCGGAGCGCTCACCGCCGCACACCTAGTTGCCCAGCCGGCTCCGGAGCCACTGTCAAACAGCTGATGCCTTCACACCTACTACGCAACGGATCGATCAACAGTCGACCACGATCCGGTCAACTGACGCCTTCCTGTACAGCCCCTACTCGATGAGGAATCGCTCCTCTGCATAGCGAACCAGCCCGGCGCGATTGGATTCTCCCGTCTTCTCGAGCATCTTCCCGATGCGAAATTTCACCGTGTGGAACGTGAGGTTCATGCGCTCCGCGATGGCGTAGTTGTCGACGCCGGCGGCGATCATGGACACGATCGAGAGCTCACGCTCGTTGAACGCCGGTTTCTCGGCGGCTACCCGGCGCGCGTCCGCCCACTCCTTCAGGAGTACGGGGATCGATGTACTGGCCGGAGCGGACGACTGTTCTCAGCATGTCCGGAGGCGTGGCCATGCTCGCCGCTGTGAGAATGTATCCCGATCCGCCCCAACAGCATTACCCGGTCCACGAGTTGGGCATTGCCGTACCCGGTGTAGAAGACCACCTTGGTGGTGGGCGAGGCGGCGAGTAGGTCGCGACACAACGACCACCCCTGCTCGGCGCCGATGAAGAGATTCAGCATGACGATGTCCGGGGAGCCGCGCAGGGCGTCCTTCTCCGCACTCGCGACGCTCGCTGCCGCTCCGAGGAAGACGAAGTCGGGTTCCCGCTGGGCCAGCCGCTCGAGGCCTGCATGGACTATCTCGTGGTCGTCGATCGAGAAGACACCGATCCGGCGCGGTTCCGACACCTCGCTCAACTCGATACCGCCTTATCGGAGCCGATCGGGAAACTGGCCGTGACGGACAAGCCTCCCGACGGGGTGCGATCGAACCTCACATCGCCGCCGACCTTGCGGACTTCACGTTTCATGAACTTCATTCCGTAGAGCCCTCGAGAGGATCGTGTGCGTCGAAGGATCGACCGTCATCGTTCACCGACATGACGCACACCACGGGGGTGGACCTCGAAAGAAATCGAACATCGGTCTCCCTTCGAATGATTTTCGGCGTTGAAGACGGCTTCCCATCACTCGGCAGGTCGACGGCGATCTCGAGCCCGGCGCAATCACGCGCCGCAATTGTGAAATAGATTCTGGTGCAACACTGTTAGAGTACATCGAGGGCACCGCGACGGGTTTTTCGAATCCTCGGTGCACCGGCCGCGCTGCCCTCTCGGCCGGACATGCCGCACGCACGAGTCGCTCTGTCACTGGGCCTGCCTCCCGCAGTCGACTGGCCCCGACATTGTCGATGCCCTTGCGGAAGCTCGCGATATCCCGGTCGAGCCGCCCGACCTCGTCGACTCGTCCGAGGCGCCCTGTCATCAAAACATTCTCCGCGGCAAGGATGCGACCCTCGGCCTGTTCTCAATCCCGTTCGGTCACGGGAAGGATGGCGGACGTTACGCCAACACCTGGGGAACCCTGATCGTGAAGACGCCCGACGGCAGGTGGGTGAGTTGGTCAATCGCCCGTGTCATGAAGGTCGATGGTCAGAGAATGGTCGGCCTCGTCGTGCCGAGCCAGCACATCGGTCAAGTGTGGGCAGAGTGGGTCGAGCTAAGCGAGCCGATGCGCTATGCGATGGTTCAAGGACCGGCACCGGCAATCTCGTGCGTGTCGGGGATTCCCTTGCCCGCGATTGCATGGAAGGTCCGTACGGCGAGTACGGCGGATACCTCGGCACCGGCTCGTCGCTGCAGCCCACGTTCCATGTCGAGACGATCACTCACCGCGATGATCCGATCTGGCCCCTCGTTGTGGCCGGTCGTCCGACGGACGAGTCACACACGATCTGGGCAATGGGGATCGCCGCTGACGCGCTGACCCACTTGCGGGCCGCCAAGCTCCCGGTGAAGGCGGTGTGGGCACCGGAGGGCGCCGCGGTGCACTGGCTCCTCGTCGTCGTGCCGGAAGACTGGCGTGACAAGCTGCCGGGCGTCTCGAGTGAAGAATTCGCGAAACAGGTGGGCGAGGTTCTGTTCGAGACCGATACCATGCTGTTCATCCCCAAGGTGTTCCTCGTCGACGACGATATCGATCCGGCAAACTTGTCGGATGTCGTGTGGGCTATCTCCATTCGCGTGCACCCCCGGGTCGGCACGCGGTTTCCGAAGATCAACGGATCGTTCGGTTGCCACAGCGCTACGAAGAGGGTGAGTACGCTTTCGGACGAGGTCCGAAGATCGTCTACGACACGCTTTCAGCCGACTTCGGAGAAGGGCCGTAACCTTCACTGTCGTTCGAGCAGGGTTATCCCGGAAAGCTCGAGCAGCGCGTGCTGACCAACTGGCCGGGCTGACGCGGCAGCCTGAGAATCGTTCTCCAGACCCCTGTCCGCGTCCCCGCTTCGGTGAGAGTCGGGAACGCGAACATCGATGAGCACACTCCTTGTGCCGGTCTCGAATCTGAAGTCGAAAACCTGAGCACCGCCCTATGCGGGTTGCCAGTCCCGCAACTCAGTCTCTTGCTCGCCGAGCAGGACCTTCGGCGCTCTCTGGCGTGGGCCCCGGGGCCCACTTGTTCCCCGGTGAGGGCTTCGATGAGCCGGCAAGGTCGTCCGCGGACAGTGGTCCTGCTGGGGTGGTGTCCGACTGGGTGGTTCGGCGGTGCCGGTTGGCGTTCTTGGACAAATGCTGCGGATCGTTTTCCTGCCCTTCCCTTGGTCTCGCTACTTCAGGTAGTCACGGAACGCTTTGGCAGCGCCGGTGACTGCCTGGTTGATCGCGAATTGGAATTCCTCTTCGAGCAGGGCTCGCCCGTTGAGACCGTCGGAGATCCCGCGTTCCTGGGTCACGTTCGCCACGGTGCGTTGGTGGGTGAAGGTCTCGAAGCCCTTCTTGCCGTGGTAGGCCCCTGTGCCTGAGTTGCCGAACCCCCCGAACGGGGCACCTGGAAGGAAGGCGTGGGAAATGCCGTCGTTGCGGGTCACTCCGCCGCTGTTCGTCCGGTCGAGGAATGTGCGAAATTCCTCTGTGTCGTCTCCGTACCAGTACGATCCCAGCGGGGTGGGCCGTTCCTGCAGGTAGTCGACCACTTCTTGGATGGTGTCGTAGACGTAAATGGGGAGAATCGGTCCGAAGATCTCCTCGCGGGAAATCGTTGCCGCCTCTGGGACGTCGAGCAGGATCGTCGGTGGAATTCGTCGTGATGCGCGGTCGGGCAGGTTGCCCAGCTCGGTCTCGGGGGCGACGACGATCTTGGTCGCGCCCTTTGCCACCGCGTCCTCGACGAGGCCGACCACGCGGTCGTAGTTTCGGTCGTTGACGATCGAAACCACGCCGGGATTGTGGAGGAAGTCGGGGAACAGCACCTCGAATTCTTGACGGAGTGCCGCGACGAGGTCGTCCCTGCGTTCCCGGGGCACGAAAACGTAGTCGGGGCAAAGGCAGATCTGGCCGCTGTTGAGGGCGCGGGTTCCGGCGATTCGATGCGCCGCGAGTTCCAGATCTGCGTCTCGCGCGACGACGACGGGATTCTTTCCACCCAGTTCCAGGGTGACCGGAACCAGGTTCTTTGCCGCCGATTGAGCGACGAGGCTGCCGACGCCCGGAGACCCGGTGAAGAACAGGTGGTCCAGCTCGAGTTCTGCGAATGCCTGGGCGGTGGCAAGATCGCCGCTGATCACCGCGAACTCGGTCTCGTCGAGGCTCTCGGAGAAGACATCCTTGATGAGGCATCCTGTCCGGGAGTGGAATTCGGAGAAGTTCAGCATCACGCGGTTTCCTGCGGCGAGAGCGGCCATTGCCGGCTCGAAAGCAAGGATGATCGGGAAGTTCCACGCGCCGATGACGCCCACCACGCCCTTGGGCTTGTGCTGCACGAATCCGCCGGGAACGTCGGTCGGTTCCATCCAATCCTCGAGCGACGCCAGGGTAGCTTGCACGTCGGAGACCCAGGACGTGGCCTCGAAAGCTTTCGTCAGCTCGGGTGGCCGAAATCCGTAGTCGAGGCTCAGGGCCTCGGAGATTGCGTCGATGTTGTCGAGAATCGTCACAGCCACCCGGCTGACTCGGTCGCGCCGAACTGCCGCGCTGACGTGACCTTCTCGAAGGAATGCGTCGCGCTGGGTTCGAAGAATCCTCTCTAGCTCTTCCTTCGCGACGTGGGGGGTGGGAGCTTCTACGGTCACTTCGTCTCCATTTCACAGCACGAGCTCCGATGCTCGAGCGGATGCACTGCGAGGCGACATCGTTGTGCGACGCACGTGTCGTCGATTGACATCGATGCCCTCGACTCCGGCAGAACGTGGTCTTCGCCACATTCAAATTACGTCACGACAGTAACCCGGCGCACTTCGTTTGCACCAGACTTTCCGGACTTGAGTTCAAAATCTTCCGAACTGAAGTTCAGAAGATGTACGGTGAGCACACCCCCAGCTACCCACAGCTGCGAGCGCTTCCGAACCCCAAGGAGATTCAGACATGAAAGCAGTTGTCGTCAACGAGTTCGGCGGTGGATTCCACACCGAGGAGGTGACCATCGACGACCCGATCGGCATGGAGGTCCTGCTCGACGTCAAGGCCTCGGGGCTGTGCCACAGCGACATGAGTGTGGCCAATTACGACCTCGGCTACCCCGTTCCCGCAGTCTTCGGCCACGAGGTCGCCGGTGTGGTAACCAAGGTCGGAGCCGACGTGTCCGACTTCTCGGCCGGTGACCACGTGGTCGGCTCCCTCATCCAGTACTGCGGTCACTGCATGAATTGCCTGGACGGCCGCAGCCACCAGTGTCTGCATCCCGAAGCCACCCTTCGCGCCGCAGGGCAGGCGCCGCGGCTCACTCGCACCGGAGCAGACGTCACCCAGGGGTTCGGCCTCGGCGGATTCGCACAGCAAGCGCTCGTCCACTCGAACCAACTCGTGAAGATCTCGCGCGAGATGCCCTTCCCCCAAGCTGCACTGCTCGGCTGCGGCGGGCTCACCGGCACGGGAGCGGTACTGAACACGGCAGAAGTCCAGGTAGGCGAGAGCGTCGTCATCGTCGGGGCGGGAGGAGTCGGCCTGCATGCCATCAATGGCGCGGTCATCGCCGGAGCCTCTCCGATCATCGTGATCGACGTCAATGACACCAAGCTCGACAAGGCGAAGCAGTTCGGGGCGACGCACCTGATCAACTCAACCCGGACGGATGCCGTCGCGGCGGTGCAGGAGATCACCGGAACAGGTGCCGACTACGTGTTCGACTTCGTCGGCATCGGTGCCGTGCAGGAGCAAGGAATCGCGATGCTGGCAAAAGGCGGAGGACTGTACGTCGTCGGCGTCACGCCCGGACAGACCATGACCGTCGACGGATACGACCTGCTCCAAGGACAGAAGACAATCACCGGTATCTACATGGGTTCGGGCGTGCTGCAGCGTGATGTCCCCCGGTACGTCGACATGTACCTTTCGGGCAGAATCCAACTCGACAGCCTCGTCTCCAAGGAGATCTCACTGGAAGAGGTCGCGGAGGGCTACGCCTCGCTCGAGGATCCGTCGATCACGCGCGTGGTGATCACAAAGTTCTAGAGACAGCCATTCGGTGGGGTGATCATTCGAGAACCCGGCCCGCCGGTTACGTCGCCGGCGGGTCGTACTCTGATGAGATGGAGATGGAGTCCGCCGATATGTCGCAGATCCAGATCGTGCGCAAAACTCACGGCGAATCGCGGGACCCCCGCGTGCCTCGTACGCGAGCGAAGATCTTTGACGCAGTCGAAAGCCTCGTCGCGCGCCGGGAGGAACCGATATCGGTCCCCGCGATCGTCCGCGAAGCGGGGATCTCGAAGACCTCATTCTATTCCCATTTCGCGAGCTTCGACGAACTCGCTCTCCAGGTCGTCGAGCGGGCGTACCTGCAACTGGCCGTGATCAACCAGGCTGTGCGCTCCGATTCCACCCTCGAGTGGCCCGCACAGGTGCGCGAATCGCATGCGCAGCTCGTCAGCCACTATGTCGAGCACCGCTCCCTCTATGTCGCCGTTCTCGCATTACCCCTTTCGCGGAAGGTTCACACGAGAGCGGTCCGCTCGATGGCCGCCGACATCGAACCCGGGATCGTCGACAACCCTCGACTGCCCCCGGGACTGCGACCTCACCTCGCGGCCAGCATGATCGCGAGCGCAGTGGTCGGGTTCCTCGACGAATGGCTCGAAGACGACTTCGACGCCACCCCCGAGGAACTCGTCGAACACCTCATGGAACTACTACCCGCCTGGTACACCGGCCGGGACTGCGAATCTCGCAGCTGATACCGCCTGGTGGACCCGATCGACCAGCGTGATCCACTGCGCACGAAAGATCACCTGCATCAATCAGATGAGGTACCGAAAGACCGGTGTGCCCGGCGCAATACGCTGTACTTCCAGTGGTGAGGCGTCCAGCCGCGCGAGGATCAGCTGCAGGGTGTCGGCCGCGTGCAGTTCAATCCCCACCAGTGCGGCACCGAACTCACGGTTGTTGCGCTTGATGTACTCGAACATGGTGATGTCGTCGTCGGGACCGAGCACTTGATCGAGAAACCGGCGCAGCGCTCCGGGCTGTTGCGGGAAGTCCACCAGAAAGTAGTGCTTGAGACCGCGGTGCACGAGTGATCGCTCGATGACCTCGTTGTAGCGCGAAACGTCGTTGTTGCCGCCCGAAATCACGCACACGACAGTCGTTCCCGACACGAGGGGCAGGCCCGCAAGTGCGGCTACGGAGAGCGCGGCAGCCGGTTCGGCGATGATGCCCTCGTTTTGATATAGGTCGAGCATCGCCGTGCATACGGCACCCTCGTCCACCTGAGTCATCGTGATCTGTCCGGTGACGCGGCAGTCGTTGTGCCGCTCCACGATGACCGGTGAAGTCGAGTCGAGGGAGATGTCGCGGGCGAGGCGGGATACCACCGCGTACGGGATGTCTCCGACGCGCTTGACGGCTGTCCCGTCGACGAACGGATCCACGTCCGGCAGGGTCACCGGACCGCCCGCGGCGAGCGCGGCGGCCATCGACGCCGCGCCGGTCGGTTCCACCCCCACGATCGACGTGCGCGGCGACGTGGTCTGCAGGTATGCAGCGATTCCGGCAAGGCAACCACCACCACCCACGGGAACCAGAACCAGGTCCGGCGCCGAGGGCAACTGGGCGAGTAGCTCGCGGGCGATGGTTCCCTGCCCCGCCGCGGTACGGGCATCGTCGAACGGCGCAACCATCGTGGCCCCGGTGCGTGCGACATCGTCAGCCGCGGCCTCTGCCGCCGCGTCGAACGTGTCGCCTACCGCAATGAGCTCGACGAAGGCCCCACCGTGAGCACGGATGCGATCCCGCTTCTGCTTCGGAGTTCGCGTGGGCACGTAGATCCGCCCCGTCACACCCATGTCCCGGCACGCATAAGCCACGCCCTGGGCATGGTTGCCTGCACTCGCTGTGACTACGCCTGCCTCACGTTCGCGAGAGGAAAGCTGTGCCATGACGTTGTATGCACCGCGCAGCTTGTACGAGCGGACGCGGGTGAGGTCCTCACGTTTGAGGTAGACGTCGGCACCGGTGAGGGCTGACAGTCGCTCACAATATTCGAGCGGCGTCGGCGGCACTACCGCCGAGATCCGCTCCGCCGCCGCCTCGACGTCGGCCACACAGAGCGCGGGCAGGTGCGCCGGATCGGCAGGTGGCGAAGTGGTGGTGAGAGCCCTATGTACAGCGTTCATCTGCGCCATTGCCGGCTCGACCGGATTCACGACCGGGGCAGCGCGTAGTCGGCGACTGCGAGGGGGTGGAGCGGCAGATGGGCTGCGAGTTCGCTGCGTGAGCGAATGCCGAGCTTCGCATAGATGCGAGTCAGGTGGTACTGCACTGTCTTGACGGATACGAACATTTCGTCCGCGACCTCCTTGTTTCGTTTTCCACTCGCGACCAGTCTGGCCACCGCACCCTCTTGAGGCGTCAGGACCATGCGGGAGGTAACTATTTCGCCTCTTCGCGTGCCGCCCCCGAGACCTCCCGCTCGGAGTTCGCGATCACATCTTCTCGCGTATTCCGTTGCACCGAGAAGGATGTAGAGCTCACGGGCGCTGCGCATCACCGCATCTGCATCGCGGCGGCGTCCGGCGCGGCGCAGTGTCTGCCCGTACACGAAGTTCACCCGGGCCTGCTCGTACGGCATCGACAGTGCCGCGAGATTTTCGAGTGCCGCGTCGAACGCATCTATTGCGGTGTCGATCTCGCCTCGTGCGCCGGCGATGCGACCGCGCATGGTGCGCAGACGAGCAGTTGTGGAGCGGTGATTCCTCTCGGTTGCGAGCCGTTCGTGAGGTTGCAGGAACGCGTCGGCCTCGTCGACGCGGCCGGTCATGATCAGGGCATTGGCATACATGTCGACCCACGGCCAGAAGCCGGGTTCGTTGAGAGCATGCCGTTGATCGACCTGTTCCAGTGCCTGCAGATGGCGGAGGACGCTGACATAATCAGCGGACGCTTCGGCATACTGCGCCATCGCGATTCGCGCTGGGACGAGCATGATCGCGTAGTCATTATTGCCGGCACGGCCACGGCGCAGGTGCTCCCGGGAGGCAGGCCAGTTTCCGCGCAGGGCGTGAATCTGCGCTCCCGTCCAATGAACAAGTGGTCGGAGCAGATCCACGCCCGCGGTGTCGAGTTGCATTGCCGCGCGGTCGACAGTACGCAATGCATCGTCCCAATCGCCGAGCACAAAATACGTGCGGGCCAGCCACGCTTGCGCCCACAGCGAGATCCGAAGCGATCCGCCGCGATGGTTCGTACATTCGGCTCGTTCGAGTTCGGCGCGGGCGGACTCGGGATCATCGAGGGCGAGGGCGAGCCAACCTTCGGCCATTCCGACGCGTTGGCGCTGCTCTCCGAGCCGAATCCGCTGCGCCAATCGAGCGTACGCGGGCTTGGCCTCACCAACCCTCCCCGACATCGCCAGTCCCAACCCGCGAATCGCTTCGGATTCGATCGCAGCCGGAGTGCTGGAGTCGACGAGCGATGCGGCGCGGTCCGCCCACATCACTATGTCATCGCTGCGTAGTGCTGCCAGCGAGTGCAGAACCATTCGCTGGCAGATCATCGCGGCGGTGGCCGTATCGTCGGCCGGATCGCCGAGCGCATCCCATGCACAGATGAGTGTCTGGTTCGCCTCCGCCCGGCGCCCGCGTTGGATGGCGAGGTAGCCCAGGACTGCGCTGCGCATCGGTCCGGGTGGGGCGGCCTCGACATCGGAGAGGAAGGTCAGAGCTCGAGGAAGTAGTGCGGCACCGATCAGCGCGTCGACTCCCCGAATCAAGCGGTCTGCTCGGTTGTCCGCGCCGGGGCTGATCCGGCTGGCGGTGATCAGGGATGTGGCCGCGTCCGACCATGCGCCGACGCCGGCGCGGACTTCGGCGTACCGGTCGAGACGCGCAGCGAGGTCTTCGTCGGGTAGGGGCGCCGCACTGGCCGCGTGATGCAGCGCAGCGCCCTCGTTGTCGACGAGGGTCACGGCGCGCTCGTGCAACGTGCGCCACCGGGCGGGTCCGAGTTCGTCGGCCACTGCGGCCTGTGTCATCGGATCGGGGAAGACGAGGGTGATGACACCTGGTTGCGCCCGCATTCTCAGCAGACCGGCATTGTGGAGGGCTTCCATCGCTGAAGTGGGGTCGCGAAGCCGAGCAAGTTCGGCGGCGGTCGGAAGTGGGCATTCGGTACCGAGAACAGCGCTTGCCTGCGCCAGAGCGCGGGCATCGGCCGAACACCGGGCCAACGCCCGCCGTACCGCAGCTGCATGCTCGCGCGTCGCCGGGAACCGACCTTGCCATCGATGCCACCGGTCGCGGGGAATCTCCGCGAGCAGTTGGAGTACCGGCCGGGGCTGCCCCAAGGTGTGATCGTAGAGCTGCCGCGCCGTGAAGGGTGACAGCTCGACGCCGATGTGAGACAACGCCAGTCGTGCGATGTTGTCCGGGGTGAGGGAACGGACTCGTACTGTACGTGGCCGATACTGCGCGAACAGGGCGACGGTCTCCGGCGGTACGCCGTCGGGAAGGGGATCTGAGACGACCATTAGCACGACCAGCGGGCATCCCGGATGTTGCACGGCCACCGTGAGTGCCCGCAGGGACTCGATATCGGCCCAGTGCGCATCATCGATCACGAGGACCGTCGGCCGTGAGGCAAGCGCCGAGAAGCTGGCGGCCGCGTCGACCGGGTCGGTGTACGAGACTGGCGCGCGCAGGAGTTGTCCGGTCACGTCCCAGGTGCGAGTGTGTCTCCATTCGGCGGCCGTGGCGATGCGGACGCACCACTCCGGCCATCGTTGGAACAGTCCGGAGACCAGAGTGCTCTTCCCGACTCCGGGTACTCCTTCGACAAGGGCGACGACAGCCGTCCCCGATCGCGCACGCTCGAGCAGCTGATCGAGTTCGGCGCGTTCAGGGGCGTGGTGGCAGGGCACCGTCTCAGAAATCACGGCTGTGGTCGCGGTTCTCGTGGCAGCCCGAGAACGTGCTCACCGATCATGTTGTGGACTACCTCATCGGTGCCCGCCATGATGTGCATACCCGGCTCTCCGAGGACGAACTGATTCCACGCGAACGTGCCCCATTCACCGGTATCAGCAGCGAGCCGCGGACCGAGCAGATCGGTGACGAATCGGGATGCGAGGCGCAGGTTGTTCGACAGTGTCAGCTTCGCGAGTAGTGGAGACGCCGTCGGGTTGTCACCTGCCCGGTGCCGTGCGGTGGTGACGTGCTGTAGATGCTTCGCCGCCCGAAACGCCATGAATACTTCGGCCAATTGCTGCCGCACGACGGGGTCGTTCTCCAGGCCGAGGGACCGGACCAACGCCACCAGGCGCTCCCCGTTGGCCACACCGGCACCGCCCCGGCCCATGCCCACACCGATTGCAGTGCGTTCGATCGTCAAGGTTTCCTGCGCCACCTCCCACCCCTGTCCGCGGGCCCCGATTCGGTGGGAGTCGGGAACCCGGACACCGGTGAGGAACACCTCGTTGAAGGAGGAGCCTCCGGTGATCTGTCGCAATGGCCGCACTTCGACGCCGGGTACACGCATGTCCACCAGGAACGCGGTCACACCTTTGCGCCCAGGAACCTGGGATTCGGTGCGGCACAGTGCGAGCCCGATATCGGCGTAGTGGGCGTCCGACGTCCATACCTTCTGGCCGTCGATGACCCACATGTCACCGTCCAGCACGGCCTTCGTCGTGAGGCTCGCGAGGTCGGAGCCGGCTCCGGGTTCGCTGAACAATTCACATCCGATGACATCGCCGCGAAACAGACCTCGGACGTGTTGCCGGGCGATCTTCGGTTCCGCGTAGCGGAGCAAGATCGGTGTCAGCACCCGGTCGAGCTTGAAGAATGCCTGTGAGGGGGTGTCGAACTGTGCCTCGAGTGCCGCAAACCGGCGCTGGGATACGGCGTCCAGTCCCGCGCCCCCGTGCTCGACGGGGCCGTCGAGCCAGCCCAAACCGGCATCGAAGCGCGCGCGGCGGTAGGTGCGCGCGACGTCGAGTTCGGCACGCTCGGCGTCGGGATCGGGGTCGTCCCAGATCGCTACCGCACCGTCATCCCCCTCGCCCCACACGAGTGGACCCTGCGTGCGACTGCGTCGGCGGTGATCGGCTAGAAACGACAGGGCTCTGCGCTCGAGTCCGTCGTCCGACAGGACGAAACATTCATCGTCGACCTTCATTGCACCCTCCGGGAATCGGGAGGCGACGTCGAGGCGTCGCTGCGTGTTGTTCGGTCCAGTAGAGAGGCGGCCACGACTTCGTGGTGCCTGCGCGGGTCTCCGAATAGCGCGCGGGTGGAGATCGCCCGCCGGAAGTACAAGTGCGCCGGGTGCTCCCACGTGAATCCGATTCCGCCGTGGATCTGGATGCTGTCGGCGGAGGCGCGGTCGAACGCCGCCGACGCGAGTGCCTTGGCAATGGACGCGGCCGATTCTGCATCGACCGAGTTCACCGTCAGACAGGACGCAGCGTAATACACTGCTGCACGGGCTGATTCGATCTCGAGGTACATGTCGACACACTTGTGCTTAATCGCCTGATACGAGCCGATTGCCCGACCGAACTGGGTGCGGGCACCGGCGTATGCCACCGCGGTGTCGAGGCAGTACTGCGCTCCCCCGACCTGTTCGGCCGCCAGCAGCACGGCCGCGCGCGTGAGTACGGCCTCCACCGTGGGCGCCGCGGCGCCGAGCACCCCGACCGCGGTCGCCGGAACGCCGTGGAAGTCGAGCCGGGCCTGGCTCCGGGTGCCGTCGAGACTCGCCATCGGTGAACGGACGAGGCCGGGTAGCGGACCTTCGGCGGCGAACACCGACGGACCCTCGTCGGTGTCGGCGACCACGAGAACGAGATCGGCCGAGGCACCGTCGAGAACGTGGTGAACGGTGCCGTCCAGCCGCCAACCGTCCCCGTTCCGTGTCGCCCGCACCTGTGGCGTCCGGGTCCGATCCCAATGACCGTCGGCGGCGGTGTAGGCGAGCGTGCCGGTGATCTGCCCCGACGCGAGGGCCGGAACCAGACGCTCGCGCGCTGACGCGTCGCCGACCTGCATCAGCGTGCCGATCGCGAGTGCGGTCGTGGCCAGGAGCGGCGACGGCAGGAGCGACTTGCCGAGTTCCTCCATCGCGACCGCGAGGTATTCGTAGCCTGCCCCGGCACCGTCCAGTTCCTCGGGGACGGTCAGTCCGGCCAATCCGAGTTGTTCGGCCATGATCTGCCAGGTTCGCGAATCGAGTGGTGCGTTCGTCTCGGCGAGCGTGCGCACCGCCGCCTCGCCGGCGTGGCGCTCACGGAAGGCCGCGACGACGTCGCGCAGTTCGGTGAGTTCGGTGGGCCAGGTGTACTCCGCAGTCGTGGTGGTCATCGGAGCACCATCTATGCCGACTCGTTGACAGTGGATGTCGTGGTCACGCTCTTGTCGAGCAGTGCGCGGATTTCGTCGTGGGTGAAACCGGCCTCCCCCAGGATTTCGACCGAGTGCTCACCGAGAAGCGGTGCGTAGCCTCGGGGCTGGGCAGGCGTTCCGTGGAGCCGGAACGGCGTATTGGGGACCGGGTAGCGCCCATGGATGGGGTGTTCGAGTTCGGTGATCGAATGGTTGTGCACCACCTGCGGTTCGGTGAAGACGTCCTCGAGCCGGTGAACGGGCCCGCATGGCACCGCGACCTGGTCGAGGCGTTCGAGCCAGCTCGCGGCGGTGTGCTCCACGAAGATCGGGACGAGAATGTCGTTGAGCGCCCCACGGTTCGCGACGCGGTCTGCGTTGGTGACGAAGCGCGGATCGTCCGCCAGCTCGGGACGGTCGATGACCTTGGTCAACCGCAGCCAGAACCGGTCGTTGAGGCACGCAACGATGAAGTCCTTGCCGTCGCCGCCCTGGTAGGGCTGGTACGGAGCGATCTGCGGATGCCCTCCCCCCTGCGGTCGCACAGGAACCTTCGTGCGGTCGTAGTGCGTCAGGATGTTGGCGAGCATCGCGATCTGGCCGTCCAGCAGATTCACGCTGACCTTCTGGCCGTGACCGTTGAGATCGCGGGCACGCAGCGCGGAGACGATCGAGAATCCGAGCAGGAAGGAGCCGACGAAGTCGGCCATCGGGACACCTGCCTTGATCGGTGGGCCGTCGGTCTCACCGGTCAGGCCCATGATCCCGCCGATGGCCTGCCCCAGCAGGTCCATGCCGGGTTGGTGGGCACGAGGCCCGTCCTCGCCGAACGCGGTCAGCTGGCAATACACCAGCTGGTCGTTGAGCTTGCCCATCGACTCGTAGTCGATCCCGAGGCGGGTGACGGCGTCCGGCCGGAATCCGACGATCATGACGTCTGCGTCGGCGACCAGACGCCGCAGCACGTCCATCCCGTCGGGCTCGTGCAGGTCGAGGGTCAGTGACCGTTTGCTGCGGTTGACTCCGTAGAAGTAGGCGCTGTCGCCGACACCGAACAGATTGTCGATATATCGAAAGCTCTCCCCCGTCGGGGGCTCGATCTTGATCACATCGGCGCCCAGGTCACCGAGCAGAGACGCTGCATACGGGCCTGCGCCGACCTGCGACAGGTCGACGACACGAACGCCCGACAGGGGAAGGCGATCACCGAGCATCTGGAGGTTGTCATCGTGCGGCATGCGAAGTCCTTCGATCCGTGGGGAGCGGGTGCGCGGCGGAGCATCGCGGACACTTCCGGTCCCTCAATGGTAGGGCCATTGACTCAATTCAGATACAACCGGAGCAGAAAGTCAAGGCCTGACCAGGCCTTGACTTCCCGGCAATGATGGGGTTTCAATGGCTCAACCAATGAAATCGGAGGTAAGAGCGCATGACCGCACTGGTAGCGAAAGGGCACCGGAGCGGAGCCGACGCGTCGAAACCGGGAATGATTGGCACCATGACCGAACCCGCCGACATCCAGTTCCGCCCGGCCCGGCCCCGCCGCGCCTTCGACGAGATCATCGATCAGGTGCGGGCCCAGGTTCGGCAAGGCAAGCTGCCACCCGGAAGCCGTCTGCCCTCCGAGCGCACTCTCGCCGCCCAATTCGAGGTCAGCCGCAACACCGTGCGCGAAGCCATTCGGATGCTCGAAGTCACGGGCGTCGTGACCATCAAGAAGGGAGCTACCGGCGGCGCGTTCATCGCCCCCACCGACCCCGTCAGCATCTCGAGGGCGTTGTCCGACAATCTCCTCCTGACGCGATACTCGCTGTCGGATCTGACCGAGGCACGTGAGCAAATCGAGACCGTTGCGGTCACGACAGCCTGCGCACGACGCACCGACGACGATCTCGCGCGAATGGAGGATCTGCTCCACAAGGCCGACGACCTCGCCGCCCGGGAAGACTGGAACGGCAAGACCGAGGTGATCATCGAATTTCATTGCCTCATCGGCGAAGCCACTCAGAATCCGATCATCGCGACGATGATGCGCTCGCTGATGGATCTGCTCACCGAGTTCACCCTGCGCTTCGGTGCCGAGGTACCGACCGGTGATGCCCTGCGCAGCCCGCGCACCTTGCTCGAGCACATTCGACGCCGCGACGCCGCCGCCGCGGTGGCCGAGCTCGTTCAGAACACCCGTCGGGTCCACCGTATGTGGCTCGCCGACGCCGAAGAATAAGACACGTCTGATCGCTCCCGACCTGGCCGGCGTCCTCGCGACGTGGGCGGACCTGGCACGCCTTCACCATGCCGGGCCGTGGATCGATCATTCGCACCACGAGAGGGAATCACCATGGATCTGAAGGTCACCCGCTACGAAATCCGCGAGAATGGTGTCGCCACGGTGTGGCTCGACCGCCCTGGCCGCGGCAACTCCTGGACGTCCCGCATGAATGCTGAGCTCCGCTGGACCATGGCAACCCTCGATGCGGATCCCGCCGTTCGGGTCGTGGTCCTCACCGGCGGCGGTAATCAGTTCTGTGTCGGCGCCGATACCAAGGCACTCGACTTCTACACCGAGACCGACGAAAAGTATGCCGACACCGTCAACAAGCCCGACTTCGCACGCCCCGGCCACGGGGTGAATCCCCAGTTCGACCACGACCTGGTGTGGATGTGGGGGCTGCGCGTCCCGGTCATCGCCGCCATCAACGGACCGTGCGCCGGTATCGCGGTCGCCCTGGCCGGTTACTGCGACCTCCGCTACGCCGTGGAGGGCGCCAAGTTCACCACCGCGACCCCGCGCCTGGGACTGCCCGCCGAGTACGGACTGGCCTGGCTGCTGCCCCGCATCGTCGGATTGGCGAACACCGCCGACATCCTCATCACCGGACGCATCCTGCGCTCCGAAGAACTCCTTCGCATGGGTTTCCTGAACGGCGTGCACCCCCGGGACGAGCACTTCCTCGACAAGGTCTACGAGGTCGCCGACTACATCGCCACCCAGGTGTCCCCGGCCTCCGCGACCGGCGCCAAACGCCAGATCTACGCCGAGCTTCTCCACTCGAATGTCGGCACTGCAGTGGAGGATTCGAAAGACCTCATCGAGCAGTTCATGCAGCAGCCCGACTTCAAGGAAGGCGTGGCGGCCATGGCCGAACGGCGCGCCCCGCAGTTCGCGGCGCCCGCCCCCGAGACGCTGCCCGCACCTCCCGCATGAGCACCCCTCCCCGATCCACCGCGAGCGACCGCAAGAAACGGACCACACCTGATGAACACACCCTCGACCAC
>NZ_JBHWUE010000105.1:0-31041 GCF_042738615.1 Rhodococcus sp. NPDC059968 | reverse complement strand
CCGGCATCGACAACCCACTGTTCTTCGCCGACACCACCTCCATGCTGTTCGGGGACGCGAAGAAGTCGGTCGCCGAGGTCACCGAGGAACTCAAAGCCCTCTGACCATGCACGCCCGCTAGTCGTCGATCGTGATCAACGCGATCGACGGGCCTATCCATTCCGTTGGTCTGGTGGGCAGTCCCTGCTCGCGGGCACTTGTCGGACCGCGCGTCGACTGCGAATGCATTCCTGGTCGTGCATCCTGCGCACGGTGATTCATTGTTGCGCAGTGATATTGGAGGACCAAGTGTCCGGAACTGACACAACGCAATCGGCCCGAAAGAGGGCACAATTCTGAATACCGGTCCAGGAAAATGTATCGGACATCGGCTGTCTAAGGAGTAGTAATGGCTCGTATCGCACCGGCGCCCCCAGAGGTCTACGTACCCCTCATGGGCGAAGATGTACCGCTCGTCATGCGGGTTCATGCACGTCGTCCAGAGCGTGCCGTCGCGCTCGTGAGTTTCTTCGGTGCATGGATGGCGGAGACAGTGACCCTCCCGCCTCGATTGGTCGAAATGGTTCGGCTACGAATCGCTTTCTACAACCAGTGCCGCAGCTGTATGGCGATGCGCTACGAAAGTGCACTCGCAGACGGCCTTGACGAAGACCTCGTGTGCTCATTGGAGAAGCCCGAGGAGGCGGAGAACCTTTCGCCCGCGGAACGTGCCGCGCTCCGCTTCGCCGAGTTGATGGCAACCAATCACCTCGCCATCGACGATGCCTTCTATGACGATCTTCGTCTGCACTTCAGTGAAGAAGAGATCGTGGAACTCGGTCAGATCGCAGCATTCTGTGTTGGATTCGGCAGACTGGATGCGACGTGGGACCTCCGAGACGATCTTCCCGACCACTTCAAGGACCAGGGTCCGGCAAGTGGCGGCGTCGTCGCGACCCCCTGGGGCGGAACGGAATGGGTGAAGGTCGGCGCAATGGGCTGACCTCCACTCCAAGCGACACCGGTAGTCGAGGTCGCTGAGAATCGAGTGTCAGCATGTTTGGGCGAGGGGGCGGAGTCAACTGATTCGGCCCCCTCGCTCGTTCCCACCACTGACGTCAGTAGCTACACCATCGGAATACATCGCTGAGCGCTCGAGCACCGAACCAGGCAGCACTATCTCGGACCGCGCATTCCTTCGCATGTGCCTCGACCCACATTCCCGCTGTCACAGATCGTGTCGCTGTTCCGTCGCTCCCAATACAGGGCCCGCTAAGTGTCGAGTGCCTACCGAATCAACGTCCAACAGGAAGAATTGATCATGAAACTCGGAATCGGCGCCTTCGTCTCCGACGATGGCATCCGACCAGCCGTGCTCGCAAAGGCAGTCGAAGAGCGCGGATTCGAATCGCTACTGGTGCCGGAGCATTCGCACATTCCCGTGCACGGGAAGACCCCCTTCCCCTACGGCGGTGCCATACCGACTTACTACTCGCACCTACTCGACCCCTTTGTCGTATTGGCGACTGCTGCTGCTGTCACGAAGAGTCTCGTGCTCGGCACCGGGATCACGTTAGTCATCCAACGGGATGTCATCCAGTTGGCCAAAGAGATCGCATCTGTCGATCTTGTGTCCGGGGGAAGGTTCATCCTCGGAGTTGCAGCAGGTTGGCATCGTGAACAGATGAGCAATCATGGCGTCGACCCGCGTACGCGCGGATCACTCATGAGTGAGCAACTCGGCGCGCTAAAGGAAATATGGACCAACGACGAAGCCGAGTTCCATGGCAAATTCGTCGATTTCGACCCGATCTGGGCGTGGCCAAAGCCAGTTCAGACGCCGCACCCCCCGATATATGTTGGCGGACAGAGTGCCAGCACGTTCCGGAGGATCAAAGAACTGGGAAACGGCTGGATCGCGACCGCCGCCGGCGACCTGGTCGGCGCGCAGGAACAGATCGATCTGGCGGCCCAGCATATTCCAGGCCTTCCGGTCACCGTCTTCGGCGCAGACTACAACGACATGGCAATTCTCAAGACATACCGCGACGCCAACATTGAGCGCGTTGCGCTCATGTTGGAACCGGCATCGGAGTCCGAGTCACTCTCGACGCTCGACCGAATGGCCGCCCTGATCGATCAGATCCGATAAGACGGACACTGTTGCATTGTGGGACAACATGATCGACGAACGAGTCCGTAGCCTTCGCAAATGAAGAAGCTGGTGATCGGGATATCGATCACCATCGTCGTAACAACATAGACAAGGACACCATCATGAGTGACAGCGAAAAGAAAGTAGTGCAAGCCTTCGTCGAGGCATTCTCCCGCGGTGACATCGACACGGCGCTCACGCATCTGGCGGATGACGGCGTCATCGACGAAGCCGAAGGCATGAACCACTCGGGTCTGTACAAAGGTGGACCGAAGGGATTTTCCAAGCTTCTGGTCCTCATGACCGCAGAGATGGATGCCGCGGTTGACTCGTGTGACTACCTCGACGCTGAGGGAGTGATTGTCACGAAAATGGCTCTGACCTTCACGTCGAAGAAGACCGGGCGGAAGTTCCCGACGAGAGTCACGGAACTGTACACCGTAAAGAACGGACGGATCACTTCACTGGATTCGTACTACAAAGACCCAGCCGGTGTGGCCGCGCTGCAAGCCGAGAAATAGTAGCAAGGGACTTCTCGATGTCAGGAAAACTAGAAGGACGCGTAGCATTCGTCACCGGTGCGGCACGCGGTCAGGGGCGCTCCCATGCATTGAGGTTGGCGCGGGAAGGCGCGGACATCATCGCTGTCGATGTGTGCTCGCAGATCCCCACAATTGAGTACGAGATGTCCACTCCCGCGGATCTGAAGGAGACAGTGCGGCAGATCGAGGAGTTGGACCGCCGGGTTGTTGCGACCGTAGCGGACGTTCGCGAGTTCGCCCAGCTCGACACCGCCATCGGGCAGGGGGTGGCCGAGCTGGGCCGACTCGACATTGTGTGCGCCAACGCTGGCATCGTCAGTCTCAGCCCTGTCCAGGATCTCACTGCACAAATGTGGGATGAGACGATCGGAACCTGTCTGACCGGTGTCTTCAACACGATCAAGGCGGCGGTACCGCATATCATCGCCGGTGGGCGAGGCGGCTCGATTGTGGCAACCAGCTCCGCCGTCGCGCTGCGTCCTGTGCCGGGTGCCTGTCACTACGTTGCCGCTAAGCACGGTGTTGTCGGAATCGTCAAGGCTCTTGCGATCGAGTTGGCTCAATACAACATTCGTGTCAATGCGATACACCCGACGAATTGCGATACCGACATGATTCAGAATCCGGCCTTACGCAAGGCGTTTGTTCCGAACAGCGAGAATCCGACGCGGGAGGAAAGTGAGCCCGTGTACCAGAGTCTGAACGCATTGCCCATCCCGTGGGTTCAGCCGATCGACATTTCCAACGCTATCGCCTTCCTCGCATCGGACGAGGGGCGCTACATCACCGGAATTCAGCTTCCCGTCGACGCCGGATTCCAGCTGGTTTAGAAGCTTTCGTTCCACAACGTACCAAATCCGCTCGATATCGACGCGTAGCAGTCACTCAATACCGGAGGTTTCCGCATGACCACAGTAGGGCGAACGAGCTACGCAGCAGAGAGCGGGGCCGCTCGGATCCGGGACATCATCATCATCGGATCCGGGCCGGCCGGATACACCGCCGCAGTCTATGCCGGGCGCGCCGAGTTGGAACCCCTCCTCTTCGAGGGAACCCAGTTTGGTGGGGCATTGATGACAACCACGGAGGTGGAGAACTTTCCAGGATTTCGAGCCGGAATCTCAGGACCCGAATTGATGGATGAGATGCGCGAGCAGTCACGCCGCTTCGGCACAGACCTCCGAGCCGAAGACGTCGAGTCGGTCGATCTCTCAGGTGCCATCAAGAAGGTCACCGCCAACGGTACGACCTACACTGCCCGCGCGGTCGTGCTTGCAATGGGCGCGGCGGCGCGATATCTCGATGTTCCCGGGGAACAGCGACTCCTCGGACGGGGTGTGAGCTCGTGTGCGACGTGCGACGGAGCCTTCTTCAAGGAACAAGATATCGTGGTGGTCGGTGGCGGCGACTCCGCGATGGAGGAAGCAACCTTCTTGACGAGGTTTGCCCGCAGCGTCACGATCATTCACCGTCGGACGGAGTTCAGTGCGTCCCGTATCATGCTCGAGCGCGCACGAACCCATGACCAGATCCGGTTCATCACTGACTCTGAGGTCGTCGAGGTACTCGGGGAGACCTCGGTGTCGGGGATACGGCTGCGCAACACTGTCACAGGCTCAGTGACACGAGTAGAGGCTACGGGAATGTTCGTGGCGGTGGGCCACGACCCACGAAGTGAGCTGGTACAAGATCAGGTTGACGTCGACGCGCAAGGCTATGTACGGGTGCGTGGTGGGTCCACATCGACCTCGGTCGAAGGAGTCTTCGCCGCCGGAGACCTGGTCGATCATCACTACCGACAGGCGATCACTGCGGCCGGCACGGGATGCTCGGCTGCAATCGACGCTGAGCGATGGCTCGCCGAGCGCGCCGACGTTGCTCCACTGAGCGCGAAAGCGATCGAACGAACTGTACTAATTCCATGATCCGCCGAATCCCGCGCGAGCGAGGGAAACTGAACCATCAAAGGAGAAGAACGAGATGGCACACACGATCAATGTGACCGATGATTCTTTCGGTCTCGACGTGATATCGAGCGAGAAGCCCGTGCTGGTTGACTTCTGGGCGACCTGGTGCGGCCCATGTAAGAAGGTCGCACCTGTTCTGGAGGAGCTTGCCGACGAGTATGGCGACAAGATCACCGTCGCCAAGCTTGACATTGACCAAAACCCGCGCACTACAGAGGATTACAATGTGAAGTCTATTCCCACGATGATCCTGTTCGTGGCCGGTGAACCCGCAAAACTGATCGTCGGAGCGAAGGCGAAGGCCACAATGCTTCGTGAGCTCGAAGACGTTCTGTGAGTCGCGAGCACTTTCGGGAACATTCTCGTCTCCCTGTCTTTCTTGGTGGGAATTGAGCGCACGTTCGATCCGAAGCGCAGGTTTGCAGGTCGACCCAGCTACGGTCGGTGGCCGCCTCGAAGCGGTCACCGACCGAGTTTGTGCTATCCGGGTGTTCCGTTGTACCCCGGAAGGATGAGGTGTCCTGCGTCGATCGGGAGGGCGACGCCGGTGATATCTGCGGCATCATCGGAGACCAAGAACAGCACTCCGTTGCTTTGCGACTGTGGATCCAGAAGTCGTCGATCCTTGAGGCCGGTCCAGTTCTTACTCGAATCCCAGAGGTCCTGGCCGGTCGCACCTGGGAAGATCAACCTGTCGTACAAGCCCTGCCAATTTGCGATCCGTGTGTTGGTGGCTCCTGGGCAGATGGCATTGCATCGGATGCCGTAGCCGCCGAGTTCGAGGGCGACGTTCTTCATGAGCATCAGCACTCCGGCCTTGGAAACATTGTAATGCGTATAGCCGGGGCCGGTCTCAATGGCGTTGATGGATCCCGTCATGCAAATGGCGCCGCGGCCCCGCTCGATCATGTGCGGAGTGACAGCCTTGGTCACGCGCCACATTCCACTGAGATTGATGTCGAGAACGTCGGTCCAGCGCTCTTCGCTCATCTCCCAGAACGGGTCGATGCTCAGTACTCCGTGATTGGCGACGAGGATGTCGATCTGGCCGAACTCGGCAAGGCCGGCGGCGACCGCGCTGTCCAGAGATTCCTGCGAGCGGGCGTCAGCCTCCACTGCGAGGATTCTGCGGTCGAGTTCTTCGACTCCCTTGACGGTCTGTGCCAGGTCTTCGCTGCTCGACATCTCGTATTCGACCGATTCGATCGTGCCGGGAACGTCGACCGCAATAATGCTGGCGCCCTCCCTGGCCAGGGTCAGGGCATGCGACCGCCCCTGTCCGCGGCCGGCTCCAGTAATGAGTGCGACTTTCCCATCGAGCTTTCCCATGCTGATACAGCTCCTACTCGGTTTGTTCGGAATCGATCATGTGAGGCCGAAGGACGTTTACGGCCGCCGGCCCGTTTGTGCTATCCGGGTGTTCCGTTGTACCCCGGAAGGATGAGGTGTCCTGCGTCGATCGGGAGGGCGACGCCGGTGATATCTGCGGCATCATCGGAGACCAAGAACAGCACTCCGTTGCTTTGCGACTGTGGATCCAGAAGTCGTCGGTCCTTGAGGCCGGTCCAGTTCTTACTCGAGTCCCAGAGGTCCTGGCCGGTCGCACCTGGGAAGATCAACCTGTCGTACAAGCCCTGCCAGTGATTGATTCGCGTGTCGGTGGCTCCTGGGCAGATGGCATTGCATCGGATGCCGTAGCCGCCGAGTTCGAGGGCGACGTTCTTCATGAGCATCAGCACCCCGGCCTTCGATGCGGTGTAGTGGGCGTAGCCAGAGCCCGGCTCAATCCCGTTCATAGATCCCGTCATGCAGATGGAGCCACGGCCCCGCTCGATCATGTGCGGAGTGACAGCCTTCGTCACGCGCCACATTCCACTGAGATTGATGTCGAGAACGTCGGTCCATCGCTCTTCGCTCATCTCCCAGAACGAATCGAAGCTCAGTACTCCGTGATTGGCGACGAGGATGTCGATCTGGCCGAACTCGGCAAGGCCGGCGGCGACCGCGCTGTCCAGAGATTCCTGCGAGCGGGCGTCAGCCTCCACGGCGAGGATTCTGCGGTCGAGTTCTTCGACTCCCTTGACGGTCTGTGCGAGGTCTTCGCTGCTCGACATCTCGTATTCGACCGATTCGATCGTGCCGGGAACGTCGACCGCAATAATGCTGGCGCCCTCCCTGGCCAGGGTCAGGGCATGCGACCGCCCCTGTCCGCGACCGGCTCCAGTAATGAGCGCGACTTTCCCATCGAGCTTTCCCATGCTGACACAGCTCCTACTCGGTTCGTTCGGAATCGATCATGAGGGCAACGGACGTATGCCAGGGCCGAGGGTGTAAGCCCTACTCCGAGGTTCGGTTCCCGGCGAGGTCCGTTGTGTTGCTGCGGGTTGGATCGAGTTTCGAATTTATTCCCGATTCTCCGGCAGAAGATGTCCCAGAATCGGACGTCGCGGCAATAGGTCCATAGCGACGTCTCCAGGCTTGGCTGTCGGGTAGTTGTTGCGCACCAACTAATTGGGTGATGTTGCATTGTCGCAAATTGGGACACGCAGTCACGGCCGTCCCAGCGCAACATGGGACGGCATCCGGGGACCCGGGGCCAGAACGCATCGTCCAACCGCAAAGGGGCACTACATTGTTCAAACATGGTCGACAATCTCAAGACGCAACAGATATGAGCGCGGTATGACCGGCGTCGTCGATCGATCATCCGAAGTGGCGAGCCCACAGGCCCAGGGCCATGGGCCGATTGAGGAGATCCGCCGACGCGTCGCCACTCATCTCGTTGGCCGCCAACGGGAACTTGACCTACTTCTCGCGGCCGTTGCTGCAGGTCGGGACGTGGTGATCGAAGGGCCCCCCGGAACGAGCAAGAGCACCTTGCTGGGCGCCATTACCCAAGAGTGGGGTATCCCGCTGCTCTTCGTCGAGGGCAACGCAGACCTGACGCCGGCCCGAATCGTCGGCCACCACAACCCGGCTCAGGTCCTACGTGAGGACTACCACGAAGACAACTTCGTGCCAGGACCCTTGATTGCAGCCATGAAGTCCGGCGGCTTCCTATATGTCGAGGAGTTCAACCGAGCACCGGAAGATACGCTGAACACATTGCTGACTGCGATGGCCGAGCGCCGCATCACCATTCCGCGTGTCGGCACCGTCGAGGCCCTACCCACCTTCCGGGTGGTGGCATCGATGAATCCCTACGACAACGTCGGCACAACGCGCCTGTCTACCAGTGTCCACGATCGCCTGTGCCGACTCGCGATTGGCTACCAGGATGCCGAAGCCGAACGCGGGATCGTGCGATTGCGCACCCTCCTCGACTCCGAACGTCTCATCTCGGACGCCGTTGCGCTCACACGTGCAACACGCGTGCACGAAGCCATTACCCAGGGCAGCAGCGTGCGTGGCGCAATCGACACGGCACTTGTTGCGCATCAGTTAGCGGCACTGCGGCAAGTGAGCATTCCGAGCTCCTCCGACATCACTCCACCACGGAACCTCCCAGAGGATTATATCTCCGTGGTGCTGGAGGCGATCTTAGTTTCATTGTCGGGCCGGGTCCATGTGGACGAGACTGCCGATTCAACACCGGAACAAGTCCTTCGGACGATCTGGGAAGACCACTTCTTGCTGGAACCGGCGGCCGCAGCGCCGGGTTGAAGAGTCATCGACGCAGATTCCCCGGTCGAGCGCCGCAGCCCGTCCCACGAACATGGAAAATTCGAGCCGCTACGCCGCAAACCGAAACAACTAACCAACGATCCGAGCCTGTTCCGTCCTGCTATGGGTAGTCATGCAGGCGTGGCGCTCGTCGGAGGGCCACGGCTACATGGGCGGCAGGGACTCCCTGGGAGCCTTCCATCCGAGCCTGGATTCACCGACGAAGCGGGTGAGAGAATCATGTTGCGCGACTGCGCCGATGACCTCTCGGCTGATCGGGCGACCAGACAACTGGCCAGACAGATCGCAGCCCGCCTTGCCCTGCGCCGACCTCGGCGCGACAAACGAAACCGCCGCGTCGCTGGTGAGCTGACGAGTGTCCGATATCGCGGCGGTTCCGACGAGATCGATATCGATCGCACACTCGAGGTGCTGGCCGCAAATCCGGTCATTGAAGAAGACGACATTGTGGTGCGGGAACGCCTGTACACAAAACGCTCAGTAGTCCTCATCGTCGACATCTCGGGATCGATGAAGGGAGAACGCGTCCGGACAGCGGCCGCGACTGTCGGCGCTCTCACTGGCGAGTTGGTTCGAGACAGTCTCGCGGTGGTCGCATTCTGGTCGGACGCAGCGGTTCTGGTGGGATTCGGAGAACCAATCACGCCCTTGGGGGTACTTGATACCTTGCTGAGGGTGCCGGCCAGAGGGCTGACCAATGTCGCCTTCGCGCTCGAGACGGCGTCGGGGTTACTGCGCAACGTACCAGCAGCGGATTCGAGGGTGGTATTGCTCTCGGATTGCGTGCACAACGCCGGACCGGATCCTCGTTACGCCGCATCACGGCTTCCGCGACTCGATGTTCTGCTCGATGCTTCCGGCGAGAACGATAAAGGTCTCGCCCGCGATATGGCAAAGGTCGGGCGAGGTCGAATCCGTTCTGTAAGGAGCCACATCGACGTGGCGCCCGCGCTGAGCGCTCTATTCGATCACTAGTTCGCGGCTCGGCGAATGCGTGCAGCACTTGGCGCCTCGGGTGTCCGAAAGTGGGACGCGGCAACAACAGGATTGCCCACCACGATGGGAGGAACCGAAGTCGATGTAACCGAAAAGGATGCAGCTATGTCATTGGGATTTGCGCGGAAGATGTGGGCACTGGACAGCCCCACGATCACGGTTGATGCGAGCACTCTCATGTACGGGTTGAGCGGGATGGTGAAGATCCCCATGCCGGCATTTCTGATCGAACACGCCAAGGGACTGATTCTGTTCGACACTGGCATTTCCCCCGAGGCCATCGAGGATCCAGCGAGTGTTTACGGAAAAGACCTTGCGGATGCTATTGGCCTCGAAGGGACCGCCGATCAGCGAATCGATCGGCAGATCGAGGCACTCGGCTACAAGGTTTCCGACGTCACCCACGTCATCTCTTCCCACATGCACTTCGACCACTCTGGTGGACACCACCTGTTTCCGCAGGCCATCTTCTACGTTGGTCAAGGCGAGTTGGCGTTTGCCCATCATCCTGACCCGATTGGGGCCTTTGCCTTTCTGCCGGATCAGCTCGCGCGACTGAAGGGATTCGATTGGCGGGAGGTGCCCGGTGTCGATCTGGACCTGTTCGGTGACGGAAGTGTCGTCATCCTGTTCATGCCAGGCCACACACCGGGCGAACAGAGCCTTAAGGTTCGCCTTGCCTCGCGGACCTTCATTCTGACCGGTGACGCGGTCCACCTGCGTGAGGCACTCGAGAAGGAGTACCACTTTCCGATCGACTCCGACACCAAGTCAGCCTTGCAGACCCTCCGCCGGATCAAGCGAATCCGCGAGACCGAGGACGCCACCGTGTGGATCACCCACGACGTGGACGACTGGGCAGAGTACAAGCACGCACCGGGGTATTACGAGTGACATCGATCGCGGTGCGACGAACCGAACGGTGGTGAACCGATGGCTATTCTGGTCGACTACAAATGCTCATCGTGTCAGGGCGTGGACACACATTGGACGGCCAGCCCTCCACCTGCGTCATTCGAATGTTCGGCCTGCGGAGGACGTTCTGCTCGGCGCTGGGCCGCCATCGGGCTGAGCGGCAAGGTTGCCGAACCGGCACCGACGAGGTCTGGGCGACCTTCAGTGCCGCTGTGCAGCAAATACCCGCAGGTACCGGGACTGTGTCACATGTCCGAAAGTGCGGGCAAGGTGTGGCTGGCCAAGTACATGAAGGACAACAGGTCACTCGATCGTGAATTGGCCCAGCAGGAAGCGCGGGCGAAGGAGAAGGCACCTTCGATCGATGACGCCGTAACCCATCACCACTATTCACACAGCTCCACGACGGTGCGTGAGAGCTGACCGGACGGTCACCGTCACTGGCCATGGCTTTGAGCAAGCTCGGACCGAATCTCGAAACGAGGAACTCTTTATGCAGGGACGTGTCGTCGCATTGACGGGGCCGGGAAAGTTGGAGATCCAAACCTATGAACTCGCTCCTCCCCCGGAAGGGGGCGCCAACCTTCGCGTTCGTCGTGCGCAGGTCTGCGGCTCGGACGTACACATGTATCACTTCCGAAATCCGAACTTCCGCAATGTAGTTCTGGGCCACGAGTTCGTCGGTGAAATAGTGACTCTGGGTCCACGCCTCGAGGTCGATTCTGCGGGTAGTCCAGTGACGATCGGAGATCGAGTCGTTGTGGTCTACTTTCAAACGTGCGGTAGATGCATCGCCTGCGGGCGAGGCGAACCGAATTTGTGCGTCAACTCGATCGAACTGATGCGGCGCCCGCCCACCGCCACACCACATTTCCACGGCGCTTTCGCCAGTCACTATCGTCTGTCGCCGGGGCAGAGCTTCTACAAGGTTCCCGACGAAGTGTCGGACGCGGAGGTCGCAGGGGCCAATTGCGGATTGGCCCAGATGCTCTTCAGCCTGGATGGAGTTGGGCTCAATCGGGCACGAACCGTTGTCGTACAGGGCGCTGGGGGATTGGGGTTGTATGCCACAGCGATAGCCCACCACTCCGGCGCACGCGTCGTGGTGGTCGAGAAGGAACCAGTTCGAATCGCGGCGGCCCGGGCGTTCGGAGCCTCGGAGGTCATCGACATGTCCACATACGCGACGGCAGAGCAGAGGCGAGTTCGGTTACTGGAACTCACCCACGGGCACGGTGCCGACCTGGTTGTCGAGGTGACAGGTCATCCCGAAGCCTTCCAGGAAGCGGTCGGTTTCGCACGAACCGGTGGGAGCATCGCCGCGGTGGGAAACCTCAATGCTGGTGACGGTTTTGAGGTGAAGATCTCGCCCGCAGTGTTCACTCGCAAGAATTTGCGCGTCCACGGGTACCTGCGGTACGACCCCTGGTACTTGAAGAAAGCGGTCGATTTCATTTCGGATACGCGGGAGCAGTACCCGTTCGAATCGCTGAGCGATCGTGTCTACGGCCTCGAGGATGTCCACGCCGCCATCGCCGGAAGCGAATCCCGGCAAGTGGCTCGGCCGGCAATCATACCTTCCTGAAACAGCAGATTGGACAGTAAAACCCATGAGTGACAGGACATACGGCAGCTATCTGGCCGGTGAGATGCAAGATGGTGCTTCGAGATCTACTTTCGCAGTCTTCAACCCCGCTTCCGGACAGATCGTGGCCAACGTTGCGACGGCGACGGCTGACGACGTCCGCGACGCGATCGACGCCGCCGCGGCAGCTGCGCCGCAGTGGGCGCGTACGCCGGCGCACGAGCGATCACGGATCATTCGCGCCGCCGCAGCCATCATGACAGCGCGAATCGACGAACTTGCCCGGCTGTTGACCGAGGAGCAAGGGAAACCGCTCGATCAGGCGAAGGGTGAAATTACCTACGGCGTCGAGTTTCTCGAGTGGTTCGCGGAGGAAGGTCGCCGAGTGCACGGGATGACCATCCCGCCGACGACGAACTCAAAGCGGATCGTCGTAACGAAACAACCCATCGGGATAACTGCGGCCATAACGCCGTGGAACTTTCCGTCGGCTCAGTTGTTGCGCAAGCTTGGCGCTGCGTTGGCCGCGGGATGCACAATGGTAGCCAAGCCCGCGGAGGCAACCCCACTGTCCGCTCTGGAGATAGCTCGATGCTTCGAGGAAGCTGGGCTACCACGCGGAGTCCTGTCGGTGCTCTGCGCCGCCGACCCACAGGAGTTCGCCGACGTCGTCATGAACGACTCACGAGTGCGAGCGATCTCTTTCACAGGGTCGACCGAAGTGGGCAAGATCCTGATGCGTTCCTCGGCCGATACTATGAAGAGGGTATCGCTTGAACTGGGCGGCCATGCTCCACTCATAGTGTTCGACGATGCGGACCTAGAGGCTGCCGTGGCCGGGACGATGGCTTCCAAGTTCCGCAACATGGGGCAGGTGTGCGTATCCGTCAACCGCATCTTCGTGCACGAGGCGGTCGCCGCCGACTTCACGGAACGACTGAGACGCGCCATGTCGGACCTGCCGGTCGGCAATGGGCTCGCCGACGGTATCAAGGTCGGTCCTCTGATTGGGCCCGAAGCCATCGAGAAGGTCGAGCGGCACGTCTCCGATGCGCTCGACAAGGGAGCAAAGTTGCTGCTTGGCGGATCGGTCGCGACTGGCGATGCCCTTCACACCAAAAACTACTTCGAACCGACGTTGCTGGTCGACGTCGACGAGTCGATGCTCGTCACCCGGGAGGAGACCTTCGGGCCGGTAGCGCCGATTCTCACCTTCACCGACGAAGGCGACGTCATCGAGCGCGCTAACCGAACCCCGTTCGGGTTGACGGCGTACTGCTTCACCCGTGATCTCAATCGTGCGATTCGAATGGGGGAGGCGCTGGATTACGGCACCGTGGGCATCAACGACGCCTCCATCTCGGCCGTTCAAGCGCCGTTCGGGGGGATCAAGGAGAGCGGATTGGGGCGCGAGGGCGGGTCGATGGGGATCGACGAATTTCTCGATGTGAAGTACCTCTCGATCGGAAACCTCAGTTGATGAACAAGACTGGCACCGTACTGATTCAGGGTTGTGCCTATCCCGACCAGGTCATGGGGAACGAATGCGCAAGGTAGCAGCCAGTGTTTTCCACGATCCGCGCAGTGTCGCTGTCTTCGGGGCTTCGGAGAATCCGGACAAGATCGGTGGTCGCCCAATCCATCATATGAAGACGCACGGGTTCGGCGGGTCAATCTTCCCTATCAATCCCAATCGCACAACGGTTCAGGGACTTGCCGCATTCAGTTCTTTGTCCGATGCGCCATCGATTCCGGACGTCGCTGTCGTTGCTGTTGCCGGGGCCGGAGCGGTCGATGCGGTGCGTGAATGTGCGCGACTAGGTGTCGCTGGTTGCGTCGTATTGTCGTCGGGCTTCGCCGAAACCCATGATCCTGCCGGCGCGGCCATGCAGAACGAGATGGTGCGGATCGCACACGAATCCGGCATGCGACTCGTCGGTCCTAATGCTCAGGGACTGGCGAATATCGCTACCGGGGCCATTCTGTCGTTCTCCACCATGTTCATCGAAGCACCCACCGGAGATGGCTCGGTGGCCGTTGTGAGTCAAAGTGGTGGGATGTCGGCGGTTGCCTACGGTCTCCTGCGCGAGCGTGGTGTTGGCGTGCGATATATGCACGGAACGGGAAATGACAGTGATGTCAACGTTTTCGAGATGATATTGGCAGTGCTCGACGATCCAGCTATTCGAGTCGTGCTCATGTACGCCGAAGGAGTCTCCGACGCGGCGGCATTCGAAGTAGCCGCGCGTAAGGCAGCGGTCCGGGGTATCCCCATTGTTGCGCTCGTTGGCGGTCTCAGCGAAGACGGGGCACGCGCAGTTCAGTCGCACACCGGGTCGTTGGCCAGCGCCGGTGTCGTGGTCGACGCCTTCCTCGAGCGAGTTGGTGTACGACGAGTTTCGTCCATGACCGAACTCATCGAGTCGGTCGACCTCTACCTCAGCGGAGCCACGGTGAGTGAGGACGCACTGGCGATCATCAGCAGCTCCGGTGCGATGTGCGTCCTGGCATCGGACTACGCCAGTGAACACGGTCTCGGGCTCTCGGAATTCAGCGCACAGACAGAGACCGCTCTCACCCGAGCCCTACCGCATTTTGCGACAGCCAAGAATCCGGTTGACATCACCGGGGCGTTGCTGACCAACAGTGGACTCTTGCAGCAGGTGTTCGATTGCTTTGGCGAAGATGATTCCTCAATCGGCGCGTACTTGTTCAGCCTTCCAGTGGCAGGGCGAGGCTACGACATCGAGGGCTTCGCATCCACAACAGCGGAGTTCATCGCCCGCATCGATCGCCCCCTGGCTGTGGTGACGCCACAGGGCGAGGTGGCGAAGATCTTCCGATCAGCCGGGGTGCCCGTCTTCGGCGACGAAGCGCACGCGGTCAGAGCATTGGCCGGCTACATCGCGCACAAGAAGTCGATGACAACTGTCGCACGGTTAGACACATTGGATCTTCGCCGACCGGTGGACCTGCATCGGGCCAGCACTCTGAACGAGGCCGACAGCCTCGCAGTGCTCGCCCGCCGCGGTGACGTGGTCGAGCATCTGTTGGTCAAGGATGAGGCCGAGGCCGCGGAGGCCTTCGCGAGGTTCGACGGCCGGCCGGTTGTCTTGAAGGGCTGCACCAGCAGCGTCACTCACAAGACCGAATACGGACTCGTCGCCCTCGGTTCGACCACCCCGGAGGCCGTTGCCGATGCGGCTTCGCGGATTCTCCAAGCGATGGTCGACAACGACTTCGCCATTGACGGCCTTCTCATCGAGCCGATGTTGGAATCGGAGTTCGAGGTCATGGTGGGCAGCCATCGGGACCCGACACTCGGTTCGGTTGTCGTAGTGGGGGCCGGAGGCAAATACATCGAGGCTCTGCCGGATTTCAAGGTCCTCCTTCCACCCTTTGAACGGGTCGATGTCATCAGGGCAATCGAAGGTCTGCGTGTAGCTCCGCTCCTGCACGGCACTCGTGGAGATGCAGCCGTCGATATCACAAGTTGGGTCGACCTTGCTATGGCTGTGGGTGATCTCATGATCTCGGAGGACTCTGTGGTCGAGAGTCTCGACGCCAACCCGGTGCTGTTGGTGCGAGACGGTACCCGGATGCGCGCGGTGATTGCCGACGCGGTCGTCATAGTCCGCGACCGGGGGGCGTCGACATGACGAAGGTAGCGATTCTTGGCGCCGGCGAAGCGTCGCGGGTTCCGCATCCGTCACGCACGGCGATCGACCTTGCTGTGGAGGCCAGTATTGATGCAGTGCGCGATGCGGGCATCGACTTCGGGCAGATCGACGGTGTGGTCACGGGATACTCGCTTGCCGAACAGCACCTCGATTTCAGTGCCGATCTTGCCGAATCGCTCGGACTCGAACCGCAGTGGTCTCAAACCATCTCCCGTAGCGGCGCAACCGGTGCATCGGTCGTAGTCGACGCCGCGCTCGCGGTGGCGGGAGGCGCGTGCACTACTGCTCTCGCCGTGTGGGCGGACAATCGAACATCGAAACCGCCATCGAATATCGCCAGTCTGCTGGCTGCGCAGCTCAGCGAGTTCGAGACGGTCAGTGGTCCGCTGATTGCCACCCAGTACGCTCTCATCGCAAGCGCCTACATGGCCCGCTGGGGCGCTACCGCGGAGGACCTGGCATCTGTTTCCGTGCAATTTCGTCGACATGCAGCCCTGAACGTCCACGCCAAGCATAGAACCCCCATCACGGTCGACGACGTGCTGGCGTCGCCGATGGCCTCATCGCCGCTGCACGTGCTCGAATGCGCATTGGTTACCGACTACGGCGGTGCGGTCGTCGTGACACGGGAGAATCTGGTGGCCCAAGATTCTGGTGCGGTGCGGCTTCTCGGTTTCGGTGAAGCGTTGTCGCACCAGTCGATCTTGCGCAATCCGGCGCTCTTTCTCAGCGGTCGGACCGCCGCTCATCAGTCGTCGAGCAGAGCCTTTGATATGGCGGGTATGTCCCCAGGGGACATCGAGATGGCACAGATCTACGATTGCTTCACGATCACCGTTTTGATGCTGCTCGAGGACCTCGGATTTGCTGATCGAGGCAGGGCAGCTGACCGTATGCGCGGCGGATACTTCGATCGCGACGGATCGCTTCCGACCAATACGAACGGCGGGATGCTCTCCAACGCGGCAGGTGGAATCCTGCACGTCACCGAGGCGGTACGCCAGATGCGTGGCATCGCAGGGGAGCACCAGCTCAAGGAGCGCCCGAACACGGCGTTGGTGCATGGAAACGGCGGAATCCTGGGCGCGCAGACGACTCTTCTCTTAGGACAACAATGACAACGTTCGGTGATCGCGAGATCTGGGAGTCCTGGGGTGCTCAGGAGCTCTGTTTTCAAGGTTGCAGGACGTGCCACGCCTTGCAGCACCCGCCCGGCCGGTTGTGTTCGTCCTGCCATGGCTGCGAATTCGACGGAGTCGCGGTCAGCGGCAAGGCCGCGTTGCTGGCGTGGTCGGTGGTACATCGTGCGCCGTCACCGGATTTCGCGGACCAGGTGCCGTACACAGTCGGCGTTGTCGAACTCGCAGAAGGTCCACTCGTCGAGGTGAGGCTCCTGGCCGGCAACCCGGGGTCCGAGAAGGTCGACTGGAAGTGTGGGATCGCCGTAGAGGTGACACTCGGTTACGTCAACGGACGGTGTGTGCCGGTAGCGCGGCCACTGCAACTGACCACAATCAGCACAGGCACGGACACGGAGTCACGATGACCGAGATAAGCGCGCCGGCTCCCTGGCATTGTCTGTACGCGAGCGGGGTCGAGCCTTTCCTGGAGCCCCCCGAGGCGTCGGTTCTGGCGATGTTCGTCTCGAGCGTAGCGAGTGATCCACACGCACCCGCGCTGCACTATTTCGGTCGAACTCTCAGTCGTCGGGAACTGGCCAGATACGCCTGGCGGCTGTCGTGGCAACTGAGAGACCTCGGCGTGGGGGCTGGCGGTCGAGTCGCGGTTTCCCTGCAGAACACGCCGATGTTCGCCGTCGCGCTGTTGGCAGCATGGGGCGTAGGCGCATCGGTGGTACCCGTGAACCCGATGCTGCGGCCGGGCGAACTCGCACACCTACTCCAAGACAGCGGCGCCCAAGTGCTCATCGCGCATCCGTTGATGAGTCAGGTGATCGATCAGGCACGAGATGATCTCGCCTGTGATCTGCCGACGCTCTGGTCTGACCCGGATGATCTTGCCGGCGACATTCCGCTTCCATTCATGATGGACATTCCGACACCGCCGAGCGGCGACTTTGTCCTCGACGTGATTGAGGCGGAAGGGCGCGGCGAATGTTGGGTTGCACCGGCACCGGGTACCGCGGCGTTGATCACCTATACCTCAGGGACGACCGGCCCGTCGAAGGGTGCGGTCGGCACGCACGCAAACCTGGCATTCCAGGCAGTGAATTATGCGCAATGGTTTGAGGTCGCAGACGATACGTCCATCCTGACCATCGCTCCGTTCTTCCATATCACCGGACTCGGCGCACACCTGGCGTTCGCCCTCGGCAACGGATTGCCGATGGTCATGACCTACAGATTCGAGCCACTGACGGTGCTGCGATTGATCGAGCACCATCGACCGACTTTTGCCCTCGGCGCAATCACAGCGTTCATCTCGCTTCTCGAGAGCCGGTCCGACAGTGGCGCGGTCCTGTCACAGCTTCGAACGGTCTTCAGCGGGGGCGCAGCGGTTCCGGCCAAGGTTGTCGATCGCTTCGAAAAGGCATGTGGTGTCTACATCCACAACATCTACGGGCTCACCGAGTCCACGTCCGCCTGCATCGCAGTACCTCGAGGTCGACGTGCCCCAACCGAAACCAAGACGGGCGCTCTGTCCGTCGGTGTGCCGATGGGCGGGACGACGGTCCACATCGTCGACAACGAGGGACGAGAAGTCCCCGCGGGGGTCGAGGGGGAGATAGTGGTCTCGGGACCGCAGGTCGTCCCTGAGTATCTCTCCCGCCCAGCAGAGTCGGCTTCGACATTTCGGCCAGAGGGCCTGTATACCGGCGATATCGGCGTGATGGACGATCAGGGTTGGATCTACGTGGTGGATCGTAAGAAGGACCTCATTGTCGTCAGTGGGTACAAGGTGTGGCCTCGTGATGTCGAGGACGTGTTGTATCGACATCATGCTGTGAAAGAAGTTGCCGTGGTCGGTGTTCCTGACGACTATCGCGGGGAAAGCGTCCAAGCATTCGTGACTCTTCGTCCCGGCACGCATAGCGGGGCCGATGCATCGAACTCTATCGAGGAAGAACTCAGACTGTGGTGTAAAGAGCACCTGTCGGCGTACAAAGTGCCAACCGAGATCCTGGTCTTCGACGAATTACCCAAGACTGCGAGCGGAAAGATTCTGCGAAGAGCGCTCCGAGCCGAGCTCATGGGCCCACAATCGGAGTCCGCACCCTAGGCCCAACTCGAAGGACGTACATGCGCCGCTCCATCTGAGCGATTCTGCGAGACCCTACGCGATGGGGAACGCCCAACCGAACGTGCGGCGGGCGGAACCACACCAAGGCGAGCAAATACTGGCCACCCGAGATGGTCGAGGATCTGCGAATCCGCACAGCCCTACGTTGGCCTCCCAGCTATCGGAGGCTGAGGCTTCTGTTGGCGGCCCTCGTGCTTGATTGGCCGACCCCAGCAATGACGGCTGGAACCAGGTCGCGAGATGCTCGACGCACCAGTCGGAATCATCTGCGACGAGAACGACGACAGCAGTGTTGGCGCTGCGCAAACAATCTGGCGGACAGATAGTTCGCCCAGTGATGGTGGAGGCGTGATGCTGAAGTTGGGATTGAAGGCGTCGGCGGAACAGTTCGGACCCCGTGAACTCGTCGAGCTAGGGGTCCTTGCCGAAGAGCATGGCTTGGACAGTGTGACGGTCAGCGACCACTTTCAGCCGTGGCGGCACAAAGGTGGCCACGCACCGTTCTCGATCGCGTGGATGACGGCGGTCGGCGAACGGACCCAGCGTTTGCAGCTGGGAACCTCAGTCATGACACCGACGTTCCGTTACAACCCCGCCGTCATCGCCCAGGCGTTCGCGACGATGGGGTGCTTGTACCCCGGCCGGGTGATGCTGGGAGTCGGTACGGGAGAGGCGCTCAACGAAATCGCGACCGGGTTTGAAGGCGAGTGGCCTGCATTTCGGGAACGCTTTTCCAGGCTGCGTGAGGCGGTGGCTCTCATGCGTGAGCTCTGGCTCGGCTATCGCGTCGATTTCGACGGCGACTACTACAAGACCAAAGGCGCATCGATCTACGACGTACCCGACGGTGGGATTCCCGTTTACATTGCTGCAGGCGGCCCCGTCGTCGCGCGGTACGCCGGCCGGAGCGGTGATGGATTCATCTGCACCTCCGGCAAAGGGATGGATCTCTACGTCGACAAGTTGATGCCAGCCGTAGCACACGGCGCAGATCAGGCTGGTCGGGATCTTGCCGATCTCGACAAGATGATCGAGATAAAGCTCTCGTACGATACTGACCCGCGGGCGGCGCTCGAAAATACCCGCTTCTGGGCGCCATTGTCGTTGACGGCCGAACAGAAGCACTCGATCGAGGATCCAATCGAAATGGAGAAGGCCGCAGACGCCCTGCCCCTCGACCACATCGCCAAGCGTTGGATCGTCGCATCGGATCCCGACCACGCAGTGGAGGAGATCAAACGCTACATCGACGCCGGCCTCAACCACTTGGTATTCCATGCGCCGGGACACGACCAAAGGCGGTTCCTCGAACTGTTTGAACGCGACTTGGCCCCCCGACTACGCACACTCGCCTAGATCAGGCACCTAAACGCAGGAGAAACCCATGACGACAGCAGAAGGTCAGCTCAGCAAGTCGGCCACATGGACTACACTCGTCGAGCACCATCGCAAGATCGAATCCGTTCATCTCCGCGACTTGTTCGATCGAGATCCGAGTAGGGGTCGGGAGTTAACCCTCAACGTAGGGGACCTGTACATCGATTACAGCAAACACCGAGTCACCAGGCAGAGTGTGGGCCTGCTCCTGGACCTCGCTCGCAGCGCACGCGTCGAACAACACCGTGAAGCGATGTTCGCCGGCGCGCACATCAATACCTCGGAGGACCGCGCAGTGCTCCACACCGCTCTTAGGGCGCCACGCGGTGGACATCTGATCGTCGACGGACAAGACGTGGTTGGCGACGTGCACGAGGTACTCGACCGGATGGGCGCCTTCACCGACAGTGTGCGTTCCGGAGCACGGCGAGGCGCGTCCGGTAGCCGCATTACGACCATTGTCAACATCGGGATCGGCGGCTCCGACCTCGGACCAGCGATGGCCTACCGGGCACTGCGTCCCTACCGCACCCAAGATCTCGACGTCCGATTCGTCTCGAATGCCGATCCCGCAGACCTCATGTCGAATCTCACCGGCCTCGACCCGGGCCGCACGATGTTCATCATTGCGTCGAAAACCTTTACCACAATCGAAACTATGACAAATGCGGCGGAAGCGAGACGGTGGATCGTCTCAGCTTTGGGCGAAGACGCCGTTGCCCATCACTTCGTTGCAGTGTCGACCAATGCGGAGGGTGTCGCCGACTTCGGGATCGCCGCCACCGACACATTTGGCTACTGGGACTGGGTTGGTGGACGCTACTCAGTGGGTTCTGCGATTGGCCTGTCGATCATGGCGGCTATTGGAAGAGAACAATTCTCAGAGTTTCTCTCGGGAATGCATGCCATCGACGAGCACTTCCGAACCGCGCCGCTCGCGCACAACGCGCCTATAGTGCTTGGGCTACTCGGAGTGTGGTATTCGAGCTTCTTCGGTGCTGACTCTCGGGTAGTGCTGCCGTACTCGCACGACCTCAGTCGATTCCCCGCCTATCTTCAGCAACTGACGATGGAATCAAATGGGAAGTCCGTGCACTCCGATGGCTCGTCTCTGGCCACACAAACGGGTGAGATCTTCTGGGGTGAGCCGGGAACGAACGGCCAACACGCGTTCTACCAACTCTTGCATCAAGGGACGAGGCTTATCCCCGCCGACTTCATTGGCTTCGGAGAACCGGCCGATGCACTTCTCGCTACCGACGAGGCGAGAAGCATGCATAACCTTCTGATGAGCAACTTCTTCGCGCAGACGAAGGTGCTGGCCTTTGGCCGAACCGCACAGGAGATCAGCGCCGCCGGGCTGCCCGCGGAGTCACTGCCACACCGCGTCATGCCGGGAAATCGGCCGTCAACCATCATCCTCGCCTCGAAACTGACTCCCTCCGTTCTTGGGCAGCTGATTGCTCTCTACGAGCATCAAGTCTTCGTGCAGGGTGCGGTGTGGGGAATTGATTCGTTCGACCAGTGGGGAGTCGAGTTGGGAAAGACCCAAGCGCTCACTCTGCACGAAGCACTGAGCGGCACCGCAGATTCTGATACCGGTGACTCATCTACTGATACTCTGATCCGCCGCTACGGCGCCCTTCGGAGCCCCGGGAATCGCTAGGTGCGTTTGATTGGTCTAGCGGTGAGAGGATGGTAATTGTTTGTTTGCACTCAAGAGTATTCGGCTTCCTCGTCCTGTAACCGCAGTATGGGACTGGCAATTGGATGCGGCGTGTCGAAAAGTTGACGCCAACCTGTTCTTCCACCCTGATAACGAGCGTGGTGAGAAGCGCCTGAATCGCACTCGAGCTGCGAAGCGGGTCTGTCAGGGCTGCCCCGTTCGCGCCTGGTGTCTGTGTCATGCGATCGATGCAGGTGAGCAGTTTGGAATATGGGGTGGCACGACGGAAGAGGAGCGAAGACGAAATCGGGTCTCGGCGGGAATTGAGTGTGCCGTCCCTGAGGCCTCCTGACGTCTAGTGGAGGACGGACCGGTGCCCTGAGGACTGTTCCTCGTGGGCTGCTGCGCGCGTATGTGGTCTCTCTTAGAAACGAGCCGGGTCGACGGTGCACACGGGCGTCTTCGGAGGGCAGTTCGGTCGCCTCTCCGCGTGCCGTGGCGGTCTGCGAGAAAGCCTATTCGATTACTAGGCAGTGTATTTCGCCGTGTCATACGTTCGCGCATCCTCTTCGCCGTATGGGTGTTGCCGGGTTAGCGCTCGTGGTCATGCCCCTGCTCGACGACCCAGGCGGCGATCTGTGTTCGTGAGGTGAACCCGAGCTTGACGAGGATGTGTTCGACATGCCCCTGTGCGGTGCGCTGCGAGATCACGAGGTTGGCCGCGATTGCCTTGTTGGTCATCCCCGCGGCCACCAGCTCGGCCACCTGCTTCTCTCGTCGGGTCAGAATGGTGCTGGTGCCAAGGGAATCTTGTGGCGACGTGCCGGGATTCTCCTTAAGGGCGTAGGCGACGGCGTCCCTGAAACTCAGTGCCCTGCCACGCTGGAAGGCCGCTTCGTATGCCAGCTCACCGAGGGCTCTGCGTGTTTGTCGCTCGCACTCTTCGTGGTAGTGAGTGACGCCGGGGATATGATCCGTGGGGTTGACCACGGACTGCCGCAGCGCCCTGGCCGCGCCCATCAGCACTGCGGCCCGCTCGCGGTGCTTGTCGGCCGCGATCCAGCCGAGCGCGTCGATACACAGGGAAGAGCTGACCGGATCGTCCACCTGACGCGTGAGCCGCAGGCCCTGCTCGAGCAGGTGTGTTCCCCGTTCCGGGTCACCCTGGCGCCATGCCGCTAGGCCTAGCGCCCACAGCGAATATGTCCGGTACACCGATTCCCCGCAACGTTCGGTGATAGCGAGAGCCTCCTCGTAAGAGGCGATTGAGCGTGCCGTGTCGCCGAGCAGCCACCTGGCCAACCCGAGCCCGATGAGGGCTTCGATCTGCTGAATAGGGTTGCCCTCGCCCCGAAACCCGTCGAGGGCAAGGTCGAAGGAGCGGGCCGCGAGGGACGGATCGCCGCCGTATAGGGCCAGATATCCGTTGGCATGTGAGATGAAGGCGCGCTCTTCAACGGTCTCCAGTTGGTCGGTGAGGTCGTTTGCCTCCGCTACCAGGTCCTTTCCCGCCCGCAGGTAGCCTTGTAGTCCGGCCATTACAGCCTGGGTGCACAGGGCTCGTATCCGCACTTGTCCAGGTGATCCGCTCTGATGTGCCAGTGCCCGATCGAACCAGTGCCATCCTTCGCTGAGCAGGCCGCGAGTGAACCAGAAGGGGTACAGAGCGGACGCGATGTGCAGTCCAGGCTCGATCTCCCCGGGCTCGGTTACACAGAACTCCAGAGCTTCACGCAGGTTTGGCTGTTCCCGGTGCAGACGAGCGATCCACTCCATCTGTCGGGGGGAGATCCAGTCGGCCTCTGCCCGCTTGGCCAAGTACATGTACCAGTCCCGGTGCCGCCTCCTCAACGCGGTGTGGTTGTCGCTGTCCTGGATCTTCTCCCGTCCGTACTCGCGGAGGGTTTCGAGCATTCGGAAGCGTGCTACTGCACCAGGTTCCTCGCGGATCAGGATCGACTTGTCGACCAGCGATGCGATGGTATCGAGCAGCTCGTCGGCGCCCAGGTTGCCGTCGCACACGCCCTCCGCCGCATCGAGTTCGAAACCACCGGCGAACACCGATAGTCGTGCCCACAGTTGCTGCTCTTGCGGCGTGCACAGCTCGTAGCTCCAGTCGATGGATAGCCGCAATGTTTGCTGCCGCGTCGGCGCACCTCGGTTGCCGCCGGTGAGCAATGCGTATCGGTCCGTGAGCCGGTCCAGAATCTGTGTTGCGGACATTGCTCGTAGCCGTACCGCCGCCAACTCGATTGGTAACGGCAATCCGTCCAGCCGCTGGCAGATCTGGGTGATTACGGCCATGTTGTCGTCGGTGAGTCTGAACTCCGGTACCGCTGTGCGCGCCCGTTCGGCGAACAGGGTGATCGCGTCGTAGCAGGGTGGGTTCTGCGGCGATGGTGGACGGCCCGGGTCTGGGACCCCGAGCGGCGGCACTCGCATCGCGACCTCGCCGCCGATACCCAGAGGTTCGCGGCTTGTCGCTAGGATCCGCAGGTCCGGACAGGTCCGGAGCAGGGATCCGGCCAGTGCTGCGACCGCTTCAACCAGATGTTCACAGTTGTCAAGGACCAGCAGTAGGCGCCGTTCGGCGAGAAATTCAGCCAACAACATCAACGGGGGATGTGTCGAACGGGCCCGAAGCCCAAACGCGGTGGCAACGGAGTCCGTCAGGAGCGCCGGGTCCCCGAGTTCCCCCAATTCGATCAGCCACACCCCGTCGTCAAATGCGCGCCGCACACTGGCGGCCACCCGCAATGCAAGCCTGGTCTTGCCGACACCACCGATCCCCGTCATGGTCACCAGCCGGGACGTCGACAACAGACGTTTCGCCTCAGCCAGTTCGTGGCGGCGGCCGATGAAGCTTGTCAGCTCCAGCGGTAGGTTTCCTTCGTTGCCGCGAATCGCGAGCGGCATTGGCATGAGACTGTCCCTCCCCGGCAGCGGAGATCTGTCTGGCGCAGGGGCGTCGGACTTTTCGTCGGGAGGCGTGTCGGCGGCTAACTCGGCTCCTCTGTCGGTGGGCAGCGCCATCTCGTCGACGCTGCGGTTGTTGTGACGCTCGGCGTCGCGAAGGATTTCTCCGAATTCTTCGGCGGAGGCCGGCCGCTCTGCCACGCTGCCCGCCATGGCCCGCTCAATGGCTGCACGTACGTCGTCGGGGATACCTTGTCCGCTCAGCTCAGGGGTCGGTTGTGTGGTGATCCGCAAAAACTGTGCGACGACGTGTTCTCCGCGATGGCGCTCGAAGGCGGCATGTCCGGTGATGGCGCAGAAGAGCGTCGCACCGAGGCTGTAAACATCGGAGGCGGCGGTCGGCGGCTCTCCCTTGAGTATCTCTGGGGCGGTGAACGCGGGTGAGCCGGTGACGGAGCCTGTCTCGGTCTCGAACCCTCCGGATATGTGGGCAATGCCGAAGTCCGTCAGTTGAGGCTCTCCGTAATCGGTGAACAGGATGTTCCCTGGTTTCACATCACGGTGAAGAATGCCTAGGCGGTGCGCCGTCTCCAGGGCGCCGGCGATCTTTATGCCGAGCCGAAGGGCTTCGTGCCACCCGATCGGACCATCGCGGTGGATTCGACCCTCCAGCGAATCGTGCGGATGGTATTGCATGACAATGAACGGTCGACCGCTCCCTATCGTCCCGACATCAAGGATGTTCACGATATTCGGGTGTCCCGACAACCGGCCCATTGCCTGTTGTTCACGGAAGAAGCGCGCGCGAGCCGCGGAGTCCAGGTCGGAGGTGAGGACCTTGACCGCGACTGTGCGGTCCAGGGACGGCTGTCGGCAGCGGTACACGACGCCGAAACCCCCACGTCCGATTTCGCGAACATCCTCAAATCCGGTCGCACGGAGTTCCGCTGCGACGGAGGGGGCTAGATCTCGCTGTGTCGCGTGGGGATCAAACTCAACCATCAGTTACTTCATTCCCGCGCTGGAATATTCGCAACCACGCCGGGTCTGCGGATCGGTTCGCTACGCGGATGGATTCGAGCAAATCAATCGGTCCGGCGGGACCGTCGGATGTGGAACCATGCACTGACCTTGTGATCTTGCTGCCAGCGCTGCGCCGCCCACGACGAGGGCGACCCGCGCCGGCGTCCGCGCTGTGTCGATGTGGATGTGGATGCAGCGTATCGCGCTTGCTGATGACCGAACGGTCAGATGAGAACGCATTCAAAGTCCACGGTTTCGTCTTTTCGACGAGCATGGCAGCGCTAGAGACTTCGCGCTCGATGCGGCGGTCCGGCGGGTCGCCCGTGCGCAAGCCGAACGCTATGGCCAGTGCGTGTCGCTGCGGGCAGGGGAGGGGGTCGAGGTGGTCCAGCATCGGTGCGCAGTGCTGTTGCAATCCAGCGAACACAGGTTCCATCTCAGAGTCAACGCCCACGGCTCGCGGTGTGCGACATCCTGGCGCGTGATCCAATAGATATTCCGACACCGCGGTCTTGCCGATGCCCGCCTCGCCACGCCACACCAGTGCATGGCTCTGACTGGCCCCCGCAGTTGCCACCAGGCGGTCTAGCGCCTCGCATTCGGTGTGGTGACCACGCTGGCGCCAACTCTGTTCATTGCTCGACATTTGCACCGCCGCCTTTTGAGCTGTTGAACCAGCCCACTTGCCGTCGCATCAAAGCGAGGCCTCTCCGCAGCCCGAGCCCGCCGCAATCGATGGCACGATTTAGACGTCCGTTGGGGTGCGTTGATGTCGGCCGCTATTACATCGTACACTCTTATCTAGTGCACGAAGAAAGCGGGTGAAAGTGAATGGCCGTATCATTATGCCATGAGCAGTTCACCGGGCGAGGAAACCGACGTGGTTCGCCTCAACAACATGGTGTGCTTCAATCTGCATGCCGCATCCCGAGCGGTGACGGCCGTCTATCGATCGCTACTCGAGCCGCTCGGCCTCACGTACCCGCAGTACTTAGTTCTCGCAACGCTGTGGGAGTGCGGGAATCTCTCGGTCGGCGAGTTGATCCAGCGGTTGCAATTGGACTACGGCACCATGACACCCCTGCTGAAGCGTATGGAGAAGCGCGGATTGGTACATCGGACCCGCAATCCGAAAGACGAGCGCACCGTTATCGTCAGTCTTGCCCCCGACGGGGAAGTATTGCGGACGCACTCGCCGGGCATCTACCAAGCGATCTGCGATACTTTCGAATTCACCCCTGAGCGGGCGCAGGCCGCACAATCGGTCCTCCTTCCGATCGTCGAACGCGCGAACAAGCACAACGGTGTTTCCTAAGCTGCACGCAAACTGGGAGTCACCGGCTCAGATAACCGTGTGAAGGCGGGTGGCGGACTGCGGGTACCGCTTCTGATTTCGGGGATGTCGGTTCTGGCGTCATTAACCTCGGGCTTTCACGTTGGTCATGCCCCGGCCGCGTGTTGATCATGAAGAAAGGTGCTCTGAACTGGGAGAGTATGGCTTGCTGAGGGCCGATATTCACTGCGTTCGAGGAGCACCTTTCTGGTGGGCAAGTCTACTTCGTGGTACCCGTCGCTGTCCGTTGACTCCACCGGGGCTGGTGTCGTGTCGCACGCCGGGGCGGTGTTGTTGCTACGCACCGCAGAGAAAACTGTCTGACGACCGCGTTGTCGAGTGCGCTCGAGCCGTGGCGTAAACCGACGACCTCCCACGATCCGGGCAAGATCATCGCCGATCTGACGATGGCACTCGCCCTGGGCGGCGACTGCCTGGCCGATATCGCGCTGCTGCGGGAAGAACCCGCAGTCTTCGGCCGGGTGGCGTCCGATCCCACCGTCTCGAGACTGATTGCCGCATTGGCCGCCGACGCTCCGAAAGCGTTGGCGGCAATCAACTCCGCGCGTTCGACAGCCCGACGGATCGCCTGGAACGCCGCCGGTGAACAGGCTCCCGACCATGAGATCGACGCCGGACATCCGCTGATCATCGACCTCGACGCCACCCTGGTCACCGCCCACTCGGAAAAGGAAAAGGCTGCCGCCACCTACAAGAGAGGGTTCGGTTTCCACCCGCTGTGCGCGTTCGTGGACCACGGACCGGACGGCACGGGAGAGCCGTTGGCGATGATGCTGCGACCGGGCAACGCCGGCTCCAACACCGCCGCAGACCACATCGAACTGATACGGCAAGCATTGCGGCAGTTGCCGTTCACCGCCAAAGGCGGACGGATCGGACGCAAGGTACTGATCCGCACCGACGCGGCCGGCGGCACCCATGCCCTCATCGACTACCTGACCACACAGAAGTTGTCGTACTCGATCGGATTCGGTCTGACCGACACCATCGTCACCGCCATCGACGCCCTTTCCGAACGTGCTTGGATCCCCGCCTACAACGCCGACGGGCAACCCCGCGACGGCGCCTGGGTGACGGAGGTAACCAGTCTGCTCGAGCTGCCGGGCTGGCCCGACGGGATGCGGGTCATCGTCCGCAAAGAACGCCCACACCCCGGTGCACAACTGCGCTTCACCGACCGTGACGGGCTGCGGTTGACCGCGTTCGTCACCAACACCGAAGGTGGACAATTGCCCGATCTGGAACTGCGGCACCGGCGCCGGGCACGCTGCGAAGACCGGATCCGCATCCTGAAAGACACCGGCCTCGAGAACCTTCCGCTGCACGGTTTCGATCAGAATCGGATCTGGCTCGCCCTCGTCGCCCTCGCCGTCGAGGTCACCGCATGGATGCAGATGCTCGCGCTCACCGACGACCCGGCCAGTCGGTGGGAGCCGAAACGGCTACGCCTACGCCTGTTCGCGACCGCCGGCCGCATCGCCCGTCACGCACGAAAAGTGCACCTGCGACTGTCCGCCCACGCACCCTGGATCGACTTGCTGATCACCGCATTGGCCCGTCTCAACGCAATCCCCGACCCCCTCTGACCAGCACCAATCCGACGATCGAGACGAAAGGGAATCAACTTTCGGGGCCCTGGACCCCGACGACCACCCGACCGCGTCGGGCGAACGCGCGTTGCCGAGCACCGAATCCACGCCCGAAATACCCAACCTGAAACTGATCAGAGCGACACATCAGACGCATGCAAGATCGAGGTTAACGACCCTCAATTTCTCCTCGAACCGACGTCGGGCTCGATGTGGTAGTGCGACCAAGCGCTGCTTCGAGGAGCTTGCCAACGGGTGTCGTCGTCATATCGACCGCGACCGCGACCGCGATCCGGCCGACCGCCGAGCTGTGTTGAATTCGGGGTAGTTCCCGTGACTGTCTTGACTGTGCGGGGTCGCGGGGTGCGCTGTTCCTCATTCGATACCGCGTCCAAGTGGACGGCGGGTGACTAGCATCGCTACTGTCGCACACCCACGGCGCCCGCGGCGCGGCATGATTCACCGTCTCGACGCCACCTCGAGAGGGAGTTGTCATGAACCGTGTTCCCGACGAAGCACTCGTGCTCGTGCCGGGCGGCAGCCTCATCACCGCAACTGCGGAGGAAGGCCGCGCTCTCGCCATCATGATGGCGCGTCACAGCATCCACAACATTCAACCCGACTTCGACGTGCTGAAAGGGGGTCGTCCCAACTATTCGACGACGCCCGAAAGCCTCATCGCCGCGAGCCAGGTGATCGCCCTTGAGTTCCAGACCATTGCCGCGGCCAACAACTATTGGCGCGACTGAGATCCCCACAGGACTCCCCCTTCGTCGAATCCCGGTGGCCACAGGCCAGTCTTGGTCCGAAGCCGAGGTGTTGCGGGGCATGACGTTGTAGACACCGGGCGGAGTATGGGCTGCGATCGAGAGTCTCAACCCCCGCTACCGGCGGGCGGTGCGGGCACTTCCCCGAACAGGCGGCGCCTTCGAGGGCCTATATCTGGCCACCCGGGCCCTGGACCCGACCGGCAAGGGAAGAGCACGAGGGGCAAAGAGGTGGAAAAGAGCCTGAACGCGTTCGCCATCACCTTCGAAGACCGGATCACCCCTGAGTGAGAACTACACCGATGTGCCAGAGCCAGCCCCACCGGAAAACTGACACTCCCTCACGCATCGACGGCCGTTCAGACAGGGGTCAGCAGATGGTGGTCGGGAGTGTGCTCAGTAATGCGGGTCGTTCTCCAGGAGAATCGGCTGGCCGTGCGGCGTCGCGTGTGCCGCGCGGTCCCAAGCGTCACGGCATTCTTTGAGGTGGGCGGGAGTGATCACGTCCCTGTCGATGACGAGCCGTTCGAGGGCAGCGAGCCAGTGTTGGTAGTACGTCGAGCCGTTATCGGGATCGCCCGCGGCTTGCGCACCTTTGATCTCGGCCGCCAGCGTCGCCGTCCATTCTGTCCAGGTAAACAGCCCGCCCTCTTGCAGTGCCAGCGTCATGGCGAAGGCCTGAGCCTGCCAGGGCGCTGTGAACACCGGCGCACCGTCCTCATTGCGTGGGATCGGGGCGACGGGGTCTGCCGCGGCGCTCAAGGCGTCAGCGGGGTTCAAGGTAGCTCTCCCAGGCGTCGATCGAGGTGGTGACGTTGGGGTCCGCGTCCTGGCCCCACAACTCCGAACCGGTGAAGCGTACGGTGTAGAGCCATTGCGGCGCCTCCCCGTGTCCTTGGGCGTTCGAGTCCGGAAAGACGTGGGCTCCGTGCACCCGGTCGATGACGCCGTGTTTTGCGCGGGCGTAGCGCGGCAGACGGGTGTGGCCCCGCGGATGCATGTTGCGGGTGACGACCAGGTCGCCGACCGCAAAGCGTGCGGGCATGGTGGCCGGGCGGTCACTCGGGGCGCCAACAGTCAGAGTGCGCAAGACCTCCTCGGGTTTCAGGCTCCGCTTGATGGGTGTCCCGGGTGTGAGCGACCGACCGGCTTGGAGTTCGTCGTCCGAGACGAAGCCCGTTTGCAGGACCAGCTTTTCGAGTCCTTTGGCCCAGATCTCGTAGTAGCTCGAGGACAGATACTCCGCAGGCGGCAGGGACTCACGCGCCTGGCGGCCCATGTCGACGTTCCAGGCACCGGTGGGGCCCATCGCGAGCGTGATGCCGAAGGCCCGTTTCTCCCATTCGGCGTGAAACCACGGCTCATCGGGTTCTTCCTCGATGGGGCCGAAGCCCATCTGACCGCCCATGTCGTGTGCGCCGTTCATGAGCGAACTACTTGCTGCGGAGAGAGTGCGTGTCCGGTGCCGATCATCGAGTCGCGGGTGACTAAGTGGTCTGATTCGTTAATTCGTCGGGGGTTGTTGCCAGGCGGTGGGGTCGGCGAGGTAGAGCCCGCAGGCGCAGTCGAGTGCGTCCTCGGGGGT
>NZ_JBHWUE010000104.1:0-31108 GCF_042738615.1 Rhodococcus sp. NPDC059968 | reverse complement strand
CGAAGAAGTCTCCGGCGAAGACGACAGGGCCGAAGAAGACGGCTGTGAAGAAGGCGTCTGCGGGGAAGTTGCCGGCGAAGACGGCTGGGGCGAAGACGACAGGGCCGAAGAAGACGGCTGTGAAGAAGGCGTCTGCGGGGAAGTTGCCGGCGAAGACGGCTGGGGCGAAGTCGACGGCCGCGGAGAAGATTGTTGCCACGAAGGTATCGGCGGTGAGCAAGGCTCCGGCGAAGACGACGACCAAGGAGATCCGCGAGTGGGCGATCGGAGAGGGCCGCGAAGTGTCACCCCGCGGCCGGATTGCGGCCGAGATCGAGCAAGCTTTCCATGACGCTCAGGCAACGAAGGCTCAGGCAAAAGCGGCGCCGGCGAAGAAGGCGGCCGCGAAGAAGATAGTCGCGGGGAAGGCTCCCGCTAAGAAGACCGCCGCGAAGAAGTCTCCGACGAAGACGACAGGGCCGAAGAAGACGGCTGCGAAGAAGGCGTCTGCGAGGAAGTCTCCGGCGACGACGGCTGGGGCGAAGTCGACGGCCGCGGAGAAGATTGTCGCCACGAAGGTACCGGCGCTGGGCAAGTCTCCGGCGAAGACGACGACCGAGGATATTCGAGAGTGGGCGATCGGAGAGGGGCGCGAAGTGTCTCCCCGCGGCCGGATTTCGGCCGAGATCGTGCAAGCTTTCCATGAGGCTCAGGCGACGAAGGCTCAGGCAAAAGCGGTGCCGGCGAAGAAGGCGGCCGCGAAGAAGATAGTCGCGGGGAAGGCTCCTGCTAAGAAGACGGCTGCGAAGAAGGCGTCTGCGGGGAAGTCTCCGGTGAAGACGGCTGGGGCGAAGTCGACGGCCGCGGAGAAGATTGTCGCCACGAAGGTACCGGCGGTGAGCAAGGCTCCGGCGAAGACGACGACCAAGGATATTCGAGAGTGGGCGATCGGAGAGGGCCGCGAAGTGTCTCCCCGCGAACGGATTTCGGCCGAGATCGAGCAAGCTTTCCATGACGCTCAGGCAACGAAGGCTCAGGCAAAAACGGTGCCGGCGAAGAAGACGGCCGCGAAGAAGGCTCCGGCGAAGAAGACGGCCGTGGAGAAGGTTGTCGAGAAGGAGGCTCCGGTGATGGGAGCGGTGGCGGGCACGGTGCTGGCGAAGACGACGGCAGGGGAGACGACGGTAGCGGGGAAGACGGCCGGGGAGATGACGGCAGGGGCGAAGACGGCCGGGGAGATGACGGCCGCGGAGAAGGTTGTCGAGAAGGAGGCTCCGGTGAAGGGAGCGGTGGCGGGCACGGCTCCGGCGAAGACGACGGCCAAGGATATTCGAGAGTGGGCGATCGGGGAGGGCCGTGAAGTGTCCTTCCGCGGTCGGATTTCGGCCGCAATCGTGCGTGCCTTCCATGACGCTGCGGCAAAGTTGCCGGTTGTGGGCGGTTGAACCGAGTGGTGTCCGCTCTTGAGCGTGACCCACCGACTCCGGGTTGCCGGGTTCTCTCAGTCCGACGGACGTTCAGTGGACGAACCCTTGTCTGTCTCTTCGAAGCCAGGCTCACCGAAGTTGAGCGCGCCGGGACGGTGCCGGTCAGGGTTCGGCACCTGAGACGGTCGGGACCGGCCGAGCGTGGGCGCCGGGTAAGGGCGGAGGAGGGCCATGCCGGCAGGGTGGTGGGCTATCGTCCGGCCAGGTCGGCGACGACTGGAGCCAGAGCGCCGGCGACGTCTGCTCCGAGCACGAAGTACGAGAAGCCGATTTCCTCGTGTCGCCGCTTGATCTCCTCGGCAGCGGCCGAGGGATCACTTGGGAGATAGGCCAGTGAGTCAGCGGCACGAACGGCGTCGGTGTCTGTGTCGGGCCCAGCCATGAACGGGGCAACCGAGTCGCCGATCACGGGCACGTGCAACGCCAGTTCGACGTTGCGACGGTTGTCGAACTGGCGTACGCGTTGCATCGTCTCAGCCCGCGTCTCGGTCTGCGGCATCACGAAGGTCACCGTGTCGGCGAGCTCGGAGGCCAGCGCTTGCGCCTTCGGTCCGGCCACGGCCATCGCCACCGGAGTGCGCAGGTCTGACCCGTCGAGTTCTCGCAACGCCGTGACGACGTCACGCACCTGGGCTGACCGTTCGCCTGCAGGGATATCGGGCAGGCCCAGTTCGCGGAGCTGGTCTACAATTCCGGGTCGACCTGTGCCGATGCCCATCTCGAAACGACCGTCGGTAAGCACGGACAGCGAGTGCGCCTCCCACGCGGTGCTCCATGCCGGCCGCACCGGGGACGCGTACACCCAGGTACCCACTCGCAGGTTGGTGATCGTCGCCGCGACGGCCAGCGCAGGGCCCGGTGCCGGCTGCCATTGCGGAACGTCAGGCATCAAGATCGTCGAGTAGCCGCTGTCGGCCAATTTACGCAGCTGGTCGCGCCAGGTCGGCAGATCGGTGGTGATCGGAGCGAGGACTCCGAACCGCAACGGCCGGGCCTCGTGTGTTGGTGCCGCGGTCATGGTGATTGCCTTCCCTCTGAGCCGACCCTCTGTCGAGCTCTCAACACTTCCACGAACGGGCTACGGCGGATACGACCACACGACAAGAATCCAAGGGCGGGGCCACGACGTCACAAGCAATCACCGCGCCATCCCGCTGGAGGATCCCGTTCCGGGCGAGCGTCGCCGGCGGTCCATGCGCTCGGCGCCGATCTCGTCGCGCTGGTGGTTCCGTTAACGGCAACGGCCTCACCCATGGGGGTCGTCAGGGTCCTGGTGGAACGGAAGGAAATTCTCTGACGATAGACCTGGTGAGCGATCTCCCTTGCGAACGCTGACCACGAAGGATTGCAACATGCTTGCAGCCAGGCGAAACAACGTCAGCGTGGCAGCCCTCGCCCTTTGTCTTCCGGTTCTGAGCTTGTCGACCGCGTGCGGAGTGCCGGACGAGAAGCACCCGAGCACCGACGCTGTTGAGACGACACGGGTAGGGCAGTGTCAACAGTTCGAGTCGTTCGCAGGGCAACTCCGCGCCGGCAATCCTCCGCCGGTTCGTACCGGGTTGGTGCCAGCGCAACCCGGCGACCATGTTCCCGGTCCGGCTCGACCCAGGCTGGATGTGGTCGATCTCGAAAGGACCTTGGACGGTGAGACCGTTACCTTCAGCCTCGGGGGCGAGCGACGGGTCGATGGGCTGGTCCGTCCGCTTCGTCCAGATGCCGTTCCTTCGAGGGACGGACGGCGCCGTGCCGATTTCGGGTTCGTGCCTTCTGCAGATCGATCTGACCTCCGTGGACTCCAATAACGCCGGAGACGGCCCGGGACTGCCGATGCGCCTCACGCCCGACGGCGGCGCATCGGCAGTGGTCGAGGTCCTCGTTTACTCGAGCAGCGGCACTGTGACGCAATCCTTCGTCGGAACCCGAAGCAGCACACCCGAGGTCACGGTCGGCACATCAATCGACAACCGCGCGATTACGGTCGCAATCACTCACTGAACACCCACCGCGGCTGCCCGTTGAGCGATCGCTGACCGGCGCGAAGTTCCCACTATGTCACCCGAGCTGCCCCACGCCACGTGCAGAGCTCACCAATCAGACAAATGACGGAGTCGTCGGTGCGGTCGATCCAGACGGCGCGTCCATCACGGACGACGGGCTTGAAAAGTCGCAAGGGACTGACGCTGGATACCGGCCACAGGACGAACTCGTAACCTGAGAGCCAGTCCTGTACTGCCTCGGCAATCTCAGCCGTCGCGATCGCACCGTCCGTCTCGTACGGGATGCCGAATCCGAATCCGCTCGGAATGTCCCCACCGCCGGCCCGGGTCGGGATGGCATTGAGTCCGATCGTCCATGCCGGGAACTCATTGTGGTGTCTTCGATTGTCCAGACGAGTGAGCGGTAATCGTCGAATTCGCTGAAGCAGAGAGTATCCTGCCCGACAGCACGGCAGGCGTCGACGAAATGCTCGGGTGCGTCAGTGGGCTCATCGGCATCAAGGTCACGTCGCCACCTAGGGTTTCGCGGCATCGGTGGTTGAGGCCAGGCCTGCGTGGCTCGGTACTGCAGGCCCTGCGAAACCTCTGCGGTGGAGTGCTTCCACTCGAAGTCAATCAGATCGTCGACACCGAGCTCTGAGGCGCCTTTACCTTCGACTGCGGCGGACGGTAACCAGCAGCCACCCGGTGTCTGCGGTGAATCCACGACCCACGATCTCGACTGAGGGTCCCAGCTGCGCACGGTTCCGCGGGTGCTCATCTCACGATCATGTACTCCGACGGGCCAGCCACCCATGATTCCCACAAGCTGAACGCCTATCGGCACAGGATGACGATCGTCGACCGGTCACCGCTCCAATCTCGGGACGCCGTGGCCTCGACCCTGAGCGAGGCTTGAAGATGTTGGGCGGCGCGCATTCAGGCGGACCTGGCGTGCTCGATGAGGAGCTTGGCGAAGTCTTCCGGCTGATCGACCGGTGTGATGTGACCGCAGTCCGCGAGTACGTGCTGCGCGAGCCGGTGGGTGATCGGCTCGAGTTGGCGTGCGGTGGCGTCGGCGACCGCGCCGCCACCGATGGCCAGGGTCGGCATCGACAGCTTCTGGTCGTGTGCCCAGTTCGCGATCCACGCGGCGTTGGCAGGCATTGCGCGGTAGTGGTCGAAGGCATTGCCCAGAGACTTCCTGCCCCGGTAGGCCTCGACGATGACCTGTGTGAGGTCGTCCGGCAGGCCTCGGCGGCTGCCGGCGGTGAGGAAGAAGCGGATGTAGCGCTCCTGCGAGTTCTCGAGGACGTCCTCGGCCAGGCCGCCGGGCGCCTGGTGGAAACCGAACCACCACGGCGGGCCCTGGCGAAGGAAGGCTTCGGCGCCGTGCAGCGACCCGATCAGCCCCTCGGACAGGGTCAGGCTGGCGATGCGATCGGGGAAGGACGCCGCGAGCGCGAACGCCGGCGCGACCCCCAGGTCGGTGCCGACGACATGTGCCTTGTCGTTGCCGAGGACGTCCAGGAGCCGGAGCAGATCCGAGGCGATCGCCGGCGCCTGGTAGCCACGGACGGCGGCGGTGCTGTCGCCGAGTCCGTGCAGGTCCGGTGCGATGGCGTTAAAGTCCGCCGCGGCCACTAGCGGTGCGACGTCCCGCCAGATCGCGCGGGTGTGCGGGAAGCCGTGCAGCAGCAGCACTGCCGGTCCTTGTCCCAGCGTCTCCACGGCGAGTTCGACTCCGTCGATCGGTATCGAGCGCGTCGTCGCTCCGGGAATGTGGGAGGACAAGGCCTTCTGGTGCACGGGCACGCTCCTTCGTTACGATAGGTAATGTGGTTACGGTAAGAGACTGCTATTGACGTGGCAAGGAGGCACTTTGCGTACACCAGGTCACCCTGAAGTAACCCCCTCGCGCCGCGGGGATCTGTTCGACTCCTTGTGCCCGACGAGGCTCCTGCTCGACCGGGTCGGATCGCGGTGGACGACGATGGCGGTCCTGTCGCTGGCTGCCGCCGGCGGGGAGCTGCGGTTCTCGGAGCTCAAGCGCCAGATGTCGGGGGTGTCGCAGAAAATGCTGGCGCAAACCCTCAAGGCCCTGGAACGAGACGGACTCGTCACCCGCCGTGTCGAGGCAACCAAGCCTCCCCGGGTGTACTACGGCCTCACCGACTTGGGTGGGACCCTCGTCCTGCCCCTGCAGGCTCTGCGCGAGTGGGCCGAGCAGTACATACCCCGGATTCAGGACAACGGCTGCGCCTTTGACGCCGCCCAGCACTCATGAGTGACCGGCGACGCCGCTGGTAGGGGCCGAACCGGCCGTTGCCTCCATGCTTTGCCGGCCTCGCTCTGACAGGATCGCGGTGCAATGGTGTGTTCCAACCCCTCTCAGCCAGTGGGGTTTTGGCCTAGCGGAGACGCCGGAAGTGCATGTGGGAGCGAGTTGCTGGTGTGGTCACCGGATTGCTGGTCCCGCGGTAGACCCGCCGTGCGGTTGGGTCCGAGCGTGGCAGGGCGTCAATTGGGACACTCATGCCTGCCACGCTTCGTCATATCGGGGCGTGTTCGACAAGGGGGGAACACGCTTTTGGTGTACAACGTGAGCCCGGATGCGCTGCCGACCCGGTTGGACCCTGAGGTCGGCACCAGCACCAGCACCAGCACCACACCGGCATCGAAGTCGGCCGGCTACCGTCCGGCAGGCGAGGCTCCAAGAGCAGTCCATTATGCACAGAATGATCCGTGCAGCAATCGGGGTGGGCCACTCACCCGCGACAGAACGAGAAAGCGGGACGTCGGACGTCTGAGCCGAACTGTCAAGTATTTGAATCAGGTCGAGCCGAATGTGCCCGCACGGAACTATCCGACGGTGCCGGTTGTTGATGCATGCAGCAGTCGCGAAGTATCGCGGCACTATGGCGAAGGAGCACAAGAGATATGCGCATCGGAATCATCGGAGCCGGTCAGATCGGTGGCACGCTGACACGTCGGCTGACTGCGCTCGGTCACGATGTGCGCGTCTCGAACTCTCGGACACCCGACACCCTCGCAGACCTCGAGGCGGAGACCGGCGCCAAGGCGGTACTGAACACCGAAGCCGCCGAGGGCGCAGACCTGGTGATCGTGAGCATCCCGCAGAAGAACGTCGTGGACCTCCCCGCCGACATCGTCGCAGGCGCAGCCGATGGTGCTCCGGTGATCGAGACCAACAACTACTACCCGCAGCAGCGAGACGGATTGATCGCCGCCATCGAAGACGGTCAGGTAGAAAGTGAATGGGTGCAAGAACACCTCGGAGTTCCGGTGTTCAAGGCATTCAACGGAATCTGGTGGAAGCACCTTCTGGAGAAGGGCCTACCGGAAGGGGCGAGCGGCCGGATCGCGCTCCCGGTCGCCGGCGACGACGCACTGCAGAAGCAGGTGGTGTTCGATCTGATCAATCAGCTCGGCTTTGACCCTGTCGACGCGGGCACCGTCGAAGATTCCTGGCGTCAGCAGCCGGGAACCCCGGTCTACGGCAAGGATTTTGATCGGGAAGCTACGTTGAAGGCACTGGCGCAGGCAACGCCTGAGCGCACCGACGAGTGGCGTGCTGTGGCGCAGTGAGCGGCCGGTGTCGGGCGGCGGTCTGTTGCTGGTCACTGAATCTGCAGACGATGGCGTCACCGAAAATGCAGACGCAAATGTCGTCGTTCGTCGGCACGTTGACGGCGTCGTCGGCACGCTGACGGTGGCCATGTCGTTGTGAGTGTCGAGGTTCGGCGCGATGACGGACCGATTCGGGCATGACAGAGCCCGGCGGGGCGGGCGAATCAGCCGCGGTGCGGCGGGGACAGCAGACGCCCCTGGGTGTAGATGCCGATCAGATCCCACGGCGGGTCGGTGAACCCGAAACGACGACGATCTTCGACGGCGGCGGCGGACAGGATGCACAGGGTGTGCAACAGCAGGTTCCCGGCGTACCGGATGGCGGAGAACACCTCGCTGGCGATCTGAATCAGCCGCTGATTACCCTGGTGGCACATCCACTGCACATGCTCATCGGTGGCGCGGCGCAGCCAGCGGCGCACCGTCGACTCCGGGCGGTCCATCCGCTCGGCGATACGCCGGAATCCCATGCCTTTTGCTTTGTGGGCCAACGCATTTCCGATGACTTCGGTGGTGTCGGCGCGACGGGCCTGCAGGGCAGTGGGCAACAGGATATGGGTGGCGCCGCAGTCGCGGCAGCGGACCCGCTGCGGGCGCACGGTCACGGTGGCCGTGCCCAGCGAGCGGACGGTGCGGACACGCCCGTACCCCCACCGGGCCACCCGGCCCTGGCAGGACGGGCACCGCATGGCGCCGGCGTCGAGGTAGGTGTCGGCCTCCTCGGGTCGGCGAACGACGATCAAGGTCGATGGCTCCGCTCATGGTTGGTTCAGTCTTGACTACCACACCGGATCGCACCAGGGGTCAGTTCGTGTTGGAGCCAGCATGTTTCGCGTCGTTCCGTCATTGCGGATGCCGACGATGGTGCGGCCGTCTGTGCGCGATCCCGAATCGCCCAATCGGGTAGCTCCGACCCGGGGGATCGCGGTGGTCGGCACGTTGATGGTGCAGACGATCGTCTGTCGGTCCGATGCCCGTCGGCATCAGCGGTGACGGTAGGCGGCTAGGTGGTCGTCATACCGAGAGACGCTCAACAGCGGTCCCCGAATAGGACGATGCCGCTCGGCCGGGGGGTTGGTCCTGGTGCGACGCGCGCGCCCTGGACGGCATCGGTATCGAGACGGCGGGCGCGCGGGCGCCCGATCCGGTGCACGGCCAGCCGCTGGGCAGCGTGCGGGCGGTACTCAGTTCGGTGGCGTTGAACGCCCTCTGCGGGTGGTGGGCCCGGATCGGGACCTGGTTGACGATTCGGTCCCGCTGGCTCCGGGGTCGCCTGCCTACACGACACCACATCGCGACCGGCGCCGACATGACATGGCAGCACTCGCATCCTCCCAGGTGTTTGGTGTTCGGTGTTCAGTCAACACCAAACACCAAACACCAAACACCAAACGCCAAACACCGAACACCGAACACTGAAGCCCACGGTGTGGTGTTTCGGGCGGGCTGGAGGCGGCCGCGGGCTGGTGCGGCGGTCGCGGTGTCGGTAGCCGCCGGTGTGGAGTCATGTGCGCAGCGCCTGGGAAACCGCAGAGCAAGAGGTCGTTAGTGTAGAGGAAGTCGGAGGAAATCAGAGTCTGGGTGCTCGTGAGTGACGAGAGTTCACTTAGGAGAGGGCCGTTCACGACAAGGCGAGCGGAGGGAGTGGAGTGGCGGTTGCACTGCTTCTGTCGCGCCGCTGAGTGCGGGTTGCTGCACCTCGATCGCCACCGACGACATCACCACGGCCGGCTGCTTCAGCGGCGTTCCGTGCGCGGGTGGTGTTCGTGCAGGTCGGGTCGCGTACCGGGCCGGTCGGTGCTTATGCTCGATCGCGGGAGTTTCGCCGAGCGAAGAGGTGCATCAGCATGGCCCGATACAGTGGCAACCGGCCGATAGGTGGCCCGGAGCTGGCGGTCGGTGTCCGGGTGCTGGTCCGCAGGAGCGCCGACGCCGATCTGACCGGTGAGGTTGTCGAGGACTATGCGGCGGTGACCGACCCTGGCGGCGGTGGGCATGAGTGGGCGCCGGTGCATCGGTGGGCGGTTGGTCTCGACGATGGGCGGCTGGTCTTTGCCGACACCGAAGACCTGACCATCGATCCGGGCTTCCAGCGTTCCGCCCCGGACCCGGGCCCGGATTCGGATTCGGATTCGGCTGTGCGGACACCCGGCCGCCACCGGGGAGAGTGATCGGCGGCAGCCCCCGCCCGCGGAGGCGTTCCGTCCTCAGGATTTCGGCGATGCGGTTGCGCTGCACGTCCGGTGGAGACCATCGCGGATCTATTCTGTCACAGCGAAATCCGACCGCAGCAGCGAGGGGATCTCCTCCGATAGCTTTGGACGGAATTCGGATGCGGTGCCGCGCCGTACGTCCGTGCCGACCGCCATGCTGAAGCCGCTATCGGTTCCGGAGTGGCGCCTGCCGGTGACCGTGCCGCGTGGGTTCCTACCGAGTTACGGGGTGGTTGTTGTGTCCAGGGTCGGTCATCTGAGCCCGAGTCAGGTGGCGCTGCGTTCGGCGGATCCGACCGCGTCGAGCACGGCGGCACGCGTCGAGGCGTCGGGGGTGAGTGTCTTCTCGACGGTTCCGATGTTGAGCAGCTGCCGCCACCTGGCCTCGTCGAACGGCGATGGGCGCGTGTCGGACAGGAACTTCTCGACGGTGTGGACAAAGCGCAGGGGGTCGTCCCGGAAGGGGAAGTGACCGGCGCCCGGGAAGATCTCCAGCCGCGCACCCGGCATTGCCGCGTGTGCGGTGTGGGCGTGGCTGACGGGAATGACCGTGTCCCGATCTCCCCAGATGAGTTGAACGGGGAGGCTTGCCGTCAGATAGCAGCGGTCGAGCATGGTCACCGTCTGTCCGCGCCAGTCGACCACCGCCCGCAGGGTGCGTAGGTAGGCCTCGTACGCGGTGGGGTCGGGTAGTTCGGTCAAGATACGCACCAGATCCGGTGTGTCGTGCAGCGCCGCACCGGGGTGCAGGGGGGTGCCGTGCAGCCGAGTCAACACCGTTCCCACCCATCGCACCGCGGGCACCGCTCCGGGCAGGCGCAGCAATTTCAGTGCCTCATTGAGGATCGGCGTCGCCGCGAGACGCAGGAGCGGATGAACGTCGGTGGTGATACCGCCGGCGGAAACCAGGATGAGCCGATCCACCATCTGGGGGAACTGGTAGGCGAACTGCATCGCGATGCCGCCGCCGAGCGAATGTCCGATCACGGTGGCGTGGTCGATTCCCAGGGACGAGAGTAGATCGCGCATGCCGTTGGCGTAGGCGGCGACGGAATAGTCGGCGCGGGGCTTGTCGGAGCGTCCGTGGCCGAGTAGATCGGGTGCGATCACGGTGTAATTCTCGGCGAGGTGCGGGATGATCTCGGTCCATGTCGACGAGTTGTCGCCGATGCCGTGCAACAGCAGCAGGGCGGGGCCGTCACCGGCCATGCGGAAGGCGCGCCGGTATCCGTGGATGGTGCGAAACATCATCTGCGGCTCGGCGTCCGGCACCGGCCGGAGCCTGCGCATGCGACTGGGGTTCATCGCACCCTCCTCGACTGTCGCGTTCTACGTCGATTCTTCGCTTCGCACCGCCGACATCCGTGACGACACGCCCCACCCGAGGGTGTCGACATCGGGAGGGTTGTTGCCTCCTCCCCGTGCCCCGAAGCAGCCGCGAGAACGTTCGCTGGTTATTCGCGGTGGAGGCCGCGGCGTTACACGCACGTCGGCGCGATTCGGGTCGAGTGTTGTTTGCTCCCGGACGGGGATCCCATCAGTCCTTGTCTGTGATGTGGGTGGGCTAGCGTGGGGGTTTGTGACAGCAGGTAGTGCGGGGCGTGCGCACAAGATGGCGCCCAGCCCCGAGGTGGCGCTCGACTTCGCTCGGGAATGGGTCGAGTTCCTCGACCCCGACAACGCCGAGCATCTCATCGCCGCGGACATGACGTGGCTTCTCTCGCACTGGACGTGCGTGTTCGGCACCCCGGCCTGCCAGGGCATCATCGCGGGCCGACCCGACGACGGCTGCTGCTCGCACGGCGCGTTCTTCTCCGACGAGGAGGATGTCGAGAGGTTGCACGAGTCGGTGAAGCTGCTCAGACCTGAGGATTGGCAGTTCATGAAGCAGGGTCTCGGGAAGAGGGGGTACATCGAGGAGGACGAGCTCGAGGACGAGCCGGCGCTGCGTACCCGCCGCTACCAGGGCGCGTGCATCTTCCTCAACCGTCCCGGATTCGAGGGTGGCATCGGGTGCGCGCTGCATTCGATGGCGCTCAGGCGTGGGATCGAGCCGCTCGAGGTGAAGCCGGACGTGTGCTGGCAGTTGCCGATCCGGCGCACCCAGGAGTGGGTGGAGCGACCGGACGGTGAGCAGGTCCTGAAGACGACGATCACCGAGTACGACCGCCGCGGTTGGGGTGAGGGCGGCGCGGACCTGGACTGGTACTGCTCCGGCTCCCCGGATGCGCACGTCGGCGCCGTGGCGGTGTGGCAGTCGTATGCGCCGGAGCTGACCGAGTTGCTCGGTGAGGCCGCGTATCGCGAGCTGGCGCGGCTGTGTAAGCGGCGCCAAGGTCTCGGCCTGGTAGCTGTGCATCCGGCGACCACGGTCGCCGAGAAGAATTCCCGCTGAGGGGTTGTTGGGGAGTGCGCGAGCCCAAGCCGCTTGCACTTATAAGTGCAAATCGCTAGGATTTGTGGCATAGGAGGTGCTTGAGATGAGCACTGTTGTGACCGATCGTGCCGCGAAGACCACCCTCACGGTCACTTCCACGGAGGTCGAGCAGGCCGGTGCGGTCGATCCTGTCAGCCTGGAGTCGGCGGTACCACCGGAGCTTGCGCGGATCCTGACCAAGGTGGTGGCGGTCGTCGCCGCAGGCGGCACCGTCACGATCGGGTCGGTGCCGAGTGAGGTCACCACCACGACCGCGGCCCAGATGCTGGACATCTCCCGCCCGACACTGATGAAGCTCATCGGCGAGGGGGAGATCCCCGCCCACAAAGTCGGCAGCCACACCCGATTGACGAGCAGCGATGTCATCGCCTACCAAGAGCGGCAGCGTGACACACAGCGGGCAGCGTTCGACGACCTTCGCGCTTTCGAAGACGCAGAAGGCATGACCTACTGACCCGTGCCCCGCGTCCACTGAACCCCTGCGTTTATCCTCGTCGGGTGAGCGCAGGGGTTCTGACGGATGCAAACATCCTCTATTCGAGGACACTCCGCGACTGGATATGCCTGCTCGCCTTCCGGAAAGCGCCGATGTTCCACTTGACGTGGACCGAGGACATCCTCGCTGAGCTGGTCTATCACATTAGGAAGAATCACCCGCACTACTCCGACGCGCAGGTCGGCGGGATTCGGGACCGCATCATCGCGGTGGCGCCACACGGCCGGATCAAGGGCTACGTCATCGATTCCGGCCTCGCGTACACCGACGACTACGACGCCCACCTGCACCCTGCACGCCGCCGCCGTGCACGGTGGAGTCCAGTACGTCGTGACCGACGACAAACGGTTCCTCGACTTCGCGGAGGCGAACGACGAGATCCTCAGCTACGAGTCTTACACAGCTGACGACTTCTTCATGCTGGTGAACCAGAGCTCACCTGCCGCGGTGCGTGGGGTGCTGCTCGAGCAGGTCGACTACCACCGGCGGCGCGGTGGCGTATTCAACCTCCCTGCTTCATTGGAGGCCGCTGGGGCAACGCAATTCGCGCACGTGATCCGCGAAATGATGCGCAGTCGAGCTGTCGCCGACGCGCTCGCACGTCCGCTCACCGCCACCGCTGAATGACCGCTACGGTCCGGCCTGGCATTTCTGGTTTGCGTTGCGCGCAGATAGTGGCCGCTAGGCGACGAGATCAGCTCGGCCCCCACCGAGATACTCCAGCGTGTGGCCACCTGAATCTCGCAGGCGATCGCGGGCGGCACGGTACTCGTGCGACAGGACTCGTTGACCAGGGGTGATTCGCGTTCAGATCGGGCGGGGGCTGTGCCGCACGGGCACCGCCCCAGTCCGCCAACAGGTCGCGGGCGGTCGTAGGTACCTCGTCGTGGTGCCCCTCGGCGACTGCGAGGTCGGCCATGATCGGCCCGGACTCGGGACGTTCGCCGCGGACTGACGAGCGACTGCCCTCAGGAGCCACCGGACGGGCTGAGCCATCACGAGCTGATACTCCGCGGGTCGTGCTTGGCGCCGAGGAGGCGGTTCATTTCCGCACCAGTGGTCGAACCTCGCGGTCGTCGCGTCCAATTGGAGACTGGGGTACAGGGAGCTGCCTCCGATCTCGTATCCGACGAAGTCACCGTGTTCGCGCAACCGGCTGGCGGGGGTGCGCCGGTTGGTGTCGCGCGAACGCAGCACGTCGGTCTTGGATTGGGCGGATCTGGGTGGTCGCCGACCGGGACCGTGACAGCCGAAGGTTTCGGTGGTGTTCCGATCGCGGATGGTGTTCGTGCAGGTCGGGTCGCGTACCGGGCTGGTCGGTGCTTATGCTCGATCTCGGGAGTTTCACCGAGCGAAGAGGTGCATCAGCATGGCCCGAAACAGCGTCAGCCGGCCGGTCGATGGTCCGGAGTTGACGGTCGGTGTTCGGGGTGCTGGTCGGCAGGAGCGCCGCGGCCGATCTCACCGGTGTGGTTGTCGAGGATTATGCGGCGGTGACCGATCCGGGCGTTGGTGGGCACGAGTGGGCGCCGGTGCATCGGTGGGCCGTCGAGCTCGACGACGGGCGGCTGGTCTTTGCCGACACGGAAGACCTGACCATCGATCCGGGCTCCTACCGCTCCGCCCCGGACCCGAACCCGGATTCGGCGATGCGGGCACCTGGCCGACACCGGGGAGAGTGATCGCCGGCTGCCGCCGTCGCCCGTGGATGCGTTCCGGCCTCAGGTTCGGGGGCGCGGTTGCGCCAAGCGTCCGGTGGAGACCATCGCGGAGAGATGACGGCCGTGCGCAGGTCGGTTCGTACCGGATCTGGTCGGGTGGTCGTCAAGGAAAGCCAGCAAGGACAACCGCCGCCGATCGATGGTGCCTGAGCAGGAGGCGGTCGGCTCGGCCGAGGGAATGGCCTGCGCGGGTGCTCTCGCAGCGGAAGGTCGTGCGGCGGCGGGAGAGTGCTATGAGTACGTCTGCATTATCAGCCACTGCCACTCGCGCACGGCCTGCGGGAACGGGCTGTAGTAGAGCCACCTATTGTCCATCGCTGAGTTCCTCCGGTACGTAGTGACTCTGACTCCGCCGAGTGTTCACCGGTTCGAGGTGTGTCAACAACCGCCTCGGCGAGGGCAGCTGGCGTCGGGTCCGTATGCGAGCGTGAGGAGTTCGAGCACTTGACACCCGAGTAAGCCGCGTACCTGGACGGTGCGGCCGCGGCGTCGCGATCTGTGGACGCACAGGACGGAGTCGGTACTTCCAGCGAGGCTGCCAACAAGGAAGGGGCCGAGCCGTCACGTCCGGTTCGGGCCCTTCGCTGATGGACTACGACATGAGTGCCTGCGCGGCCTCGAGTGCTAGCGGCCCTACCTCCGAGGCCGCGGCACTTGAGAACGCCGTCACCAACGAACCGCCAGCTTTCATTGCCAGACGCCTGAGTCCGGACCGATCGACGTCGGGCTGGCTTGCTGCCTCACGGATCTGGCCGGCGATCTCGCGCGCTTCCGTCGCCGCCTCTGCGGTCACCTCAGGCTCGGAGGCGGCCTTTTCAAGAGCCTCAGCAATGGCCACGGCCTTTTCGAGCTCGGTCGTTGTGACCGTGTTCGACTGGTGCGCCGCGGGACTGTTCACGGCGAAGTTGCCGTGTCCGGTGTTGTTGATCGTGACGTTTCCGCTGCCATTGGGCTGCTCAAATGCGTCGCGCACGGACACGCCCCTGTCGGCAAGGTATTCGCCCTGCGTTGTGATGCTTGGGCGGCTGACGCCCGATCCGAATCCCTCCCTGCCCGCCAAGAGCCCCGCTTTCAACAGCCAGCTCGACGCCTGCTGTACTTCACGCTTCTCCAAGGCGCCGTCGTCCCAACCGGCCGTCCTGGCGATGTCGTCCTCGTTCAGCGTCGGGTGTCGGTTCCCCTCCGCACTCTTGATGTACAGCCACGTCAGTACCGCATCACGCGCTGCCCACTGCCGCGTCACAGGATCACTCAAGGTGGTTCCTCCTTGCCATTGCTGGTGAGCAGCTAGAAGTCATCGCTGCTCGAGCGGCCACCACTTGGCCCCTCGCGATGAACCATACGAAGTCGCGCCGACAACCTCGAACATCTCTCATTCATTCGATCTAGCCACGACGAGATTCGTTAGGCTGAACCTGGGGGAGTGCAATCCTGGGCGATGCACGACAATATGTCGATGTCACAGTCTCGATTCGACCAGAAGTTCGCCGAACAGATCGGCTACCTGCAACGATCCGCTAAACATTACGACGACGGTCACGAGGACGAGGCACTTCGACTCGCCACCTCGCTCCGCGTACTACTGCATGACACGCCGGCGAGTATCTCTCTCTTCAATCACACTGGGCGTACAGGCGAGCGCCTGCTGACGTCGTCGCGGGGATTCGGAAATTGGAAGGACTACCTAGCTCACCATCTCGTTCCAACGTCCTCAGACCCGATTCGCATGCAGCCACTCCTTGGTGACCAGTTTCATGAACTGGCGGCTCAGGACTGGTGGTCAACTGAGCCGGTCTTCATCCACGATGGCGTCACGTATACCCGGAAGGTGATCGTACTCAGTGCTGCAAATAAGGACGGTGGCGCCCACGTCGATGCGAAACTGCAGTCCTACTACAAGGTCCTGCAGGCCGGAGAGTATGCGATTGGCTTCACCAGGGAAACCCATCCCGGCGGGAATGCGCCGACTCCCCTTGGAGTGACTGTTTACCCAAATAACGCGCACCTGGCACTGCTGCGGCAGTTCGCGCACGAGATGCTCGAGTCCGCGAAGCACTATGGGTGGCACGTGTTCTGACCCCCTCTGTGGGCATGGCTGTACCGGCAGCCGGATGGAAGGCGCTACGGTCCACCTCATGCATATGAGCACTGCACTCCAAGAGGAACTCCATCCGCACGTCTCCGCTGACGTCTCGCCGCCCGACGCGGTGTACGCCGTCGTCAATTCTCTCGTTGACACAACAAAGATCGTTGCGTCCGTATCCGAATTCGTCCGCGACGAGCCGACAATCTGGCGCGTGTGGGCGTTGACGCAGACGACTCTCACGTTCGTCGAGGTTCGCTTCGATGAGCTGTCATACGACCGCGACCGCTCCCTCGAGGACTACTACCGCCAGAGGCCGCCGTTACGCAAGATCCTTACGGCGTGGACCCGCCCGCTCAGCACAGTCGCCGCTCTGTTTGCCGACGAGGTAGGTGAGGTTCGCGGTGAAGCTCGCTGGTATCCGGCGACTCTTGTGCTGCTCTTCGTCGACGGGTTGAAGGTTCAGCTCCCGCGCGAGGAATCCCTCCATCGGGCGCCGGATAGGGAGCGGACCGACGCCTTCCTCAAGGCGCTCCGAGACGCCCTGGCCTGAACTGTCGCATCCGTTGTCTCAGATGTGGTTCTGGGTGAGACACCGGGCGAGGATCCTCGGCCGGTGGACGTTCCTGCAGGTGGTCGTGTCTCGGATATTCGCCTCATGAACGTCGGTATCGCACAAACGCGACTCCGTCCAAGCAGGCACTCGAGAAGAGGATCTGACCAGGTCGGGTGTGAACCGCGGCCCCAAGTGCGAGCCGTCGGCGATCTGGGTAGCTCGATGCAGTACCTCCGACCTCGCCTATCGTCAGCTGCGGTCGCCTCGTCCGCATTGGTAATTCTTCGCGACAGACGCGAGGCCAGCGCCGTAGCTGCCGGTGTCCTCGACTGGCGGGAGCTTCAAGAACATATACGCAGCGCCGCAGATTCATTCATGCAACGTATTGACAGACCGGCTCACCCAGACGGCCTGGCATCATCAGCCCGCTCGAGCGACGAGCAGGCGCGGTGGGTCTGCTTGAATACGCTGTATGAGGACGTTATTCGCGGCCGGCGCCGCCTGTGCATTGTTGTCGTTGACCGCGTGCGGGTCGAATGGAGGCTCGGCCGCGACATCGGCCACGTCCACGGCACCGGCGTCGGCAACGACCACACCGGCGGTGGCTCCGTCATCATCGGCGCCCACGGTAGCTCCATCCGGTTCAGTGAGTCAGCCGCAGGCGGCACCGTCGAAGCCCGCGTCCGACCCGCGCTGCCTGCCCGCCGACGACGCACTGGTCTCTCGAGTGCAATCGGGCTTCTCGGAGACGGGGCTGTCGCTCATCAACGGCACGGTAATCAATTCCGGTCCGCTGACTTTCGTGGGCGGCACCACGGTCGACGCTTCCGGAAAGGTCAAGAACCGGTCCGACGTGTGGGTGATCTCGAACGGGACCGTGTACGCGTCCACCGGGGGTGCGCGGAATACGACCTCGTTTATGAAGGCCAGTGACGCTCCACTGCGAATTTCGCCCGGCGACGAGCGCGTCCAAGCCCTCGACGCATGTGTGGTCAACCTGACCCGCTGATCGAGATCCTCCGATGACACCACCCGCGCCGGGATCTGTCGTGCGCGTCGGTATCTGAACCTGGCCGAGAGAGTGTTGCGGGGCAGTGTCATTCAGTCGATGGACACGGGGAACGGTCTTATGGCCGATCGGCGGAGCGGGATCATGCTGGTGCGGCAGCCGACCTGACCATGATCCGCGCTGGGTTCGGTGTGGATGAATGTCGGGTGGATGAGATTGCTGGTATGTATTTGCTCATGAAACGTGCAGCTTCGGTCTTGCTCGCGGTCCTCGTGCTCGCCGGCTGCGGCAACGCGGATTCCGAGACTGGTGAACCTTCTTCATCGTGGCGCACGACTGTGTCCTCGACGGCGGCGACGTCGGTGGTGGCGCAGCTCGCACCGGATGTGCCTGGGCAGGTGGTGGTTCGTGGGGTCGACAGCTCGTGTGCCAGTGTTGGGGTGGGTGTGCCGATCGATTTGACGGGGGTGTCGGTGCATCTCGGGGTGCCGGGGTATGCCGGTACGGCGGCGCGGGTGGTGTGGAACTACCAAGGTGACCTTCCGGCCACGGGTACCGTGCTGTGGTCGCTGTCGGCGGCTGATCGGGGCGGGAGCAATGCTGTTCAGCTCGGCTACAAGACCCTCGACGGGAACCAGATCGCCTACTTCACCTTCGCGGGCGCGAAGCAGCAGAATTTGTCGGGTGCGCCGGATGTCAGCGTGCCCGGTCAGGTGGCGGCGGTACTGCCCTCCGCGGCGGTGGCTGCTCTCGGTAGCGAGTGGCATTGGCGGGCCACGGTGAATGTCGACGGCGAGGACGTCGAACGGTGCCCGAACTAGCAAGGGGCGTGCCCACCTGCACCGCGAACAGGCTGACGTTCGTCCGGCAGTGGCGTAGCCGAGTTGCGGTGGTAGCAGCTGGTGATCAGGCCCCGGACAGGGCGGATCCGTGAAGACTGCCGCTACCGCGTTCAGTCCAGGCGGCAGCACGTCGAGTTTCCGCCGGATGTGGCGCCGGGTGAAGGCAGTCGATGTCATGTGTCGTGCAGTCCTCTGCCGGGTGTCATTCACGTGAATGACACTGAGGTGCAGAGAGACTGAAAACATCACCGTGGTCCCGGGGCGTTCGAGCTGCGGTGTCGGACCGCTCGGTGATACTGGGATTTCTGCGTGGAAGGGGGCGGTCATGTCCGCGAGTGGTGTTGATCCGGTGGGCGTGCTGGAGTGGTCGGAGTCGGTGGCGTTGGCGGCGATGCAGGTGTCGTTGATGCAGTCGGACATCGCCGCAACGACGTCCGGCAAGTCCGTGGCCGCGAAACAAGCGGTGCTGAGTGATGCCATCACTGGCTTCCGCAAGATGGCGGCCGAGGATCGGCCGGACCACCCGGACTGGCTGACACCACTGCTGGGGGACACGGACACCCCGGAGGTCGCGGCGGCCGCCATTGCTGCCCACAGCCGGCGCCTGCCGCAGCTGTTCGACTCGCGGGAGCGGTCGTTGCTGGTGCTGGTCGACCTCATCTTGTTCGACCCGTGGCCGGCGAAAGCCTCCTGGCATGCCGCCACCCGTCGCACCGCCCTCGAGGCATTGGTGGACGAGTTCCCGCACCTTGACCGGGCCGATTTGGATCGGATGCGGGACGAGCACACGCTTCTGCTTCGGCGGCTGCGGCGTAAGAGTGTGCATTGGGGGAAGGTGGCTGTCATTGGTGCGGCCGGACTGGCGGCAGGGGTGGCGACCGGTGGTTGGGCGGCGCCGGTGATCGGCGCCGCGATCGGCAGTGCCGCCGGGTTGACCGGGGCGGCAGCGACCTCGGCCGGTTTGGCCACCATCGGGGGCGGCGCGATCGCCGCCGGCGGTTTCGGCATTGCCGGAGGCACCGCCCTGGTGACCGGGCTCGGTGGCATCGCCGGAGCCGGCGTAGCCGCGGCCGGGGCCCGCTGGACACCGTGGACGACCGGTCAGGTGGTGGCGGACGCGATGCGCCTGGATCTGATCGCACGATGTGTGCTGATCGAGGCGGAGAGCCGGGACGAGAAGCAACGCCGCATCGTGCAGAGTCTGCAGGAACGGCTCGAGAAGGTTGTCGCCGACGGTGAGCGACTCCTGGACCGGATCCGGGAACTCTCGCGTGAGAACGCACGGCTGACCGCGGAGAACAAGGAACTGCGTGAGGAACTGCGCAGGCAGCACGCGGACGCCAAATGGGCGGAGGGGGCACTTGAGGTCATCCTGGACCGTCTCCCGGAAACCGCCGCATGAGCAGCATGGACGACACCGTCGACCGGAACCTCGACACCCTCAGCCGCCGGCTCGCCGAGCTGGAATCGGCCACCGACACCGCCCTCGCCGGTAGGGTCCCGGACCGGCTGCCGCAGAACGACACCGCCGAGCACCTCTCGTATGCGGAGCTGACCGCCGCCAATGACCGGCTCCGCACCCAGCGCGGCTGGACCGATATCGACCTCGACAATGCGCTCACCCCCGAGCAGCGCGCCGGTTTCGACCGGTGGCGGGCCCGGCAACGCATCCCGTGGGACCGCGACGACGTGCTCGCGGTCGGGTTCGCGACCGTGCTGGGGGTGGCGGCCCTTTGGTACGACACCGCCATCGACGGAGCCGTAGCGAAGGGGTTGGGCGCCACGAGGAAGACCGGCTGGATGCGGGCGTGGGAGCGGGCCGGCAAGAGGTTGCCGATCGACTACACCGGTCCCGGGTTCGGTGGCCGCGCCCATCGGGTCCGCTCGCCGGGGCATGATTTGGGCCGGCCGTTCGAGGCGCTCCGGCAGATCCGTGGGGGCGAGTTCCGCGGCGTTCGCTGGGATTACGGCGACAAACACGAGATCACCGTCGGGGGCCGGTTCCGGGAGGTCGCCTCGCTCCCCGAGGCGCTCGTCCTGTGGGCACAGCATCTTGCGGCGGACTTGGTGACCCCGATGAGTCTGCCGATGCCCGGCTCCTCCTGGTTGTACGAGGTCGACAACCGGGCACTCCGTAAGTTTGCGCACGAGGTGTACCTGGGTACCTCGGCGGGCAACGGGCTGAATGTGCGATCCGGGATCCTCACGCCTTCGCTGAGTGTGATCACCACTGAGGTCGTTCTCCGGACCCATGTGCATGCCCGGGCGTACGCGGCCACCGGCAGCGCCCGTCTGGATGAGCGGGAGCAGGCACGTCGCGACGAGCTTCTTCTCGCGGCCCACTCGTTGGTCGGGCTCGCGTCGGCGGGGAAGACGCTGGCGCGGATGATCATCCTCGATGACCGCAAGAGCATGACACTGCGCCACGTGAACGTGCCGGTGCTCCTCCGCATGGGGTGCCTGGCAGTCGAGGTGGCGAACGATCGGCGGACACGAGGTCGTGCGGTGGCTCAGGACTGGGACGCGTTGGCCGCGGACCTTGTGGATTAGCGCCGTGCCACCTCAAGCGAAGTTGTCTCTGATCGCTGAAGCCGCGACCACAAGGCCTCCGCGGTGCCCGATTCCCAGGCCGGCACCAATCAAGGAGTCGCCTCGTCAATTCGGTGCCACAACGACCGAGACTGCAGCAGAGAACTCCACCGCACATTCCAAATCGCGTGACGCGACGAACATCCAAGGGGCAAGAATGGATCAACACGCAGGCGAGCAGGTAGTTCCACTTCCATGGGCGTCCCGGAGCTCAGCCATGCCCTATCTGCCCGGCGGCAGCGGCCGCCAAGTGGAACTGCTGGACCACCTTCTCGAACAGATCGACGCCAACGGGGGACACGCAGCAGCGCTCATCGACCGCGGAGACGGAGTCGAGCGACCGATTCGAGAAGTAGTACGAAACCTGACCGCCTCAGGGCTCCTGACCCGAGCAGACCGGGATCAGTACGCCGTCTCGGAGGAAGCCCGTGGCTGGCGACAAAGCGGAGACCCCATAGACCTAATCAAAATCTTCCACCGACACATCAGGCTGATAGGGGAACTCCTATACGAGCTTTCGGACGGCCCGAGAACTGTACGAGAGCTGACCGAGGTCGCAGCTGAGAAGTACCAGCTCCCCTGGACAACCCTCGACCAGGTTCGGCGCCGTCTGGGCTGGTTCATCGGTGCAGGCATGGTCGAGTACAAGACGAACACGCAGGTCTGGCTCACCGACACTGGCCGCCACCAGCTCGATCGCTTCGCCCTCGGTGGCCCTGAGACGCCCACCGCGACGCAGGCCGTCGAGGTCGACGCACCGGAATTGCCTGCGGCCATCGCTGCGATTGTTGACGAGCTCACCCCCGCAGCGCTCTCCGCTCGACGCGCCGTACTCGGATACGTGCCACGTGGCGCCACCGATATCGACATCGTCCAATCACTGACACTGCTGGTAAACGCCTGCTCGCCAACCATCACGCGACATGACCTCATGTCGTTTGCCCAGCAGAAGTTCGCAGTGGCCGAAAGCTCCTTCGGCTCGGTGCTGACAACTCTTACGATGTCCGGGCTCGTCGAGCAGAGCGGCTTCAACATCTACTCTCCGACACCGGAGGGTTCGGCGTGGCTCGAGGAGCCGACCGCTCTGAACCTCGCATTGATCTTTCATGCCAGGTATCTATTCGTTCTCGAAATCATCCCGCTCCTATCGGAATTCGACAAGGCTCCCGATCTCGCCAGAGCGGCACACCAGCACTATGGGTTCGGCCGTGTCGATGTCGGAGGCATACGAACCCGTCTCCAGATCCTCAAAGCCGCAGGTCTGATCTATGAGCGAGCAAACTGGCGTTACCAGGCGACACCACTCGGCGAACGACTTGTCCACGACGTCGCGTTGCAGGAACCCTACGACGCCGATGTCGCGGTCGCTGACGTTCCAGGCGACTCCGATGACGCAACCTCACAGACAGACATCCTGTGTCAGGAACTACACGAGGCAGCACTTGCCGCTGACACCCCGGTCCGGCTGGAAAAGGCTGTCGCGGACGCCTTCGCCGCCCTGGGCTTCGACACGCGGCATATCGGTGGGGGAGGAAAGACCGACGTCATTGCCACAGTCAACGGACCTGACCTCAAGCCGGTACGGGTCATCATCGATGCCAAAGCCGCACGCAGCGGACTCGTGAACGAGAACGCGGTGTCCTTCGACACTCTCGCAGAGCACAAGAAGAGCCACGAGGCGAACTTCGTGGCCCTCGTAGGGCCGAGTTTCGAGTCTGGCAGAGTCCGCAGCCGCGCAGAATCGGCAGGAGTCGAGCTGATCACTACAGATCGGCTCGCCCAGGTCCTACGCCGCCATGCCAAGACGCCGCGATCGGCCAGCACCTACCTCGGCCTGGTTGACCCAAGCCTGGCCGCAAAGAGGGTCTTGGAGAACGGATGGTCCCAGGCCGAACGCCGTGTTGAGTTGTTGACTCACGTCGTAGCCGTCCTCGATCAAGAAGCACGCCAAGCCGATGAGGTTACTCACGGCGCTCTGTCCGCAGACCAGATCTACTTGATCGTCCGAGACGAGATTGACCCTCGCCCGTCGCCAAAAGATATTGAGAGTGTTCTGAGCTTGCTGGAACATCCACTCATCGAATCCGTTCAGCAAATCGCCGTCGGAAGCGGGAAAACGACCAGTTATCATCTCGTGGACTCGAAAACCCTGATTACAGAGAAGATCGCGGCCCTGGCAAGGAGTATCGGTCGAGACGACGCGGAGTAGGACTGCCCCGAGTCTTCGATTGTGTAGAGGCGGGAGAGTGCGCACGCCTATCGTGCTGGGTAGGAGGCGAAAGGGTCATCTTCCTCTCCTTGCCATCCACGCACTCTTGCCAGATGTGATCCGGACTGTGGCAGCACGTTATGTCATTCACACGATCTAATCGGTCGGTCGAAATGCTCACGTGCAATTCTCATTCCATGAACTCACAGACATTCTCCGGATACTGGTGGTGTAGTGACGACCGAGACAATAGGCAGCCAGGGACACTGACCATCGCGTCAGACGGGACAGTGGCACTGCAATTGATCGAAGGTTTCGATCTGCAGCAGTACACCTCGCTGCCCGACGGCTCCATCGGTATCGGAGAAGGCCGTACCCGTATCGACGTCATTCACGGTGCGACAACAGCCGGCAAGGACATAACCTTGCTGGACTGCCTTATCCGGCGCTACAACATGGGCCTCGGCACCCCTACCGAGCAGCGGCTCTCGGCACGGTATGCGCTCGTGGGCCTCCATCTGGAGGACGCCGACGCGGAGGTGTTCGATAGCTGCCGTCTCCGTCTCGAGAACCTTCGCACGTGGATGGCGATCGGCGAGTACAAGACCACCCATGAAGAGGACGGCCGAGAACTATCCGCCACGGTGACGACGCCCGAGCCGGTTACGGTGAAGTGGGAAGACTTCACGATCAAGGCAGACATGTCCGCAACGCCGTTCAACTACGCCGCCACCCGAGACGAAGCAACGTTCAGTTCGAGGGGGGCCGTGACCCTCACCATTACTGCGGATACTCCGCGGTCCTACCGTGGTTTCCATGAAGTCACCATGGCGATTGTCGATCTGCTTACCCTGGCCAGCGATCGGGCATGTGGTGTCATCAATCAACGGCTCGTTGGCCAACCCCAACCGGTCTCATACCCCGACGTGAACGAGGATGGCACGATCGGCACACAGATTGTTGAGGAGTCACCCGAAGCCGCGGTGTACGCACGTCGGACGGTCACCGCCATCCCCGACGAGAAAGAGCTCCACCACCATGACTTCTTGTTCACGTGCCAGGACATGCCCTTCGAAGAACTCGTCGTCCGCTGGCTTGACTTGAGAAAGCGGATCGTGCGCGCGACGAACATGCTGTTCAGCTTGAAGTACTCGAAGCCTGGGTTCTTGCAGACGCAGGTTCTGACGGCCGCCGTTTCCGCAGAGACCTTGAGCCGATGCCTCACCGACCCTAAAGCCGTGCCGATGGCCACCCCCGACTTCGAATACATGGTTCGTGAGCTTCGGATCGCCATCGACAGAATGCCCGAGGACGACCGCAAGCGATTCGAAGGCTTCTTGCGAAACGAGTGCAAATACCGGGACAGGTTGAATGACGTCGCGTCGATGCCGCCGCAAGCAGTCGTCGCCAAAATCATTCCCGACGTCGAAGCCTGGGCACAGGAGCTCACGAATGTACGGAACGGCCTCGCCCACGGCCTCGACCAGAGCTACAGCGAGCCCGAGAACACCTTCCTCCTACTTCAGCGCACTCAATATCTGATCTATCTGGTTCTGATGACCGAACTCGGCCTGCCTGAACCTGTTCTAGATCGTGCTGTCGACGCGAATCAGTATCTGACGCACTTGTACAAGGAACAGGGGTAACCCGACAGACTGTGAGCGGCCCCGTGTGGCCTCGTCTGACGATGGCTGCAGGCGGGGCCGTCAGCGCTCGATTTGTCTTGACCGAGTTCGTTGGCAGGCAGGGCATCCCGTGTGGTTCCGGGTTCGGTTCTTCACCGTGGTTCGCCATTCGTGGTCGCAGTGGCTGCAGCGCCACTGGCACCGGTCGTGGCTTCCCGTCCGCAGTTGCTCGGGGCCGCGGCCTGGGCGGGTGAGGTTTTCAACGAGCTCTGCCGCGATGGCTGGGTGCAGCTCAGCAACGGATGCGCCAGGCTTGGGTGTGGATCTGGCGGCGGCGGTCTTGAGGCGTCCGCAGGCTGGGCAACCGGCGCCACCGAGGGCGCGTGAACTGACTGTCGCACTCCACATGTGACTGCAGGTTGTGCATCGCCACTTGGCCCGGAAGTTCGAACCGGGTGCGATGTCCTCCGCGGTGCGGTTCGGCGGTCGTCGAGTTCGATCAGTTCCGATGCAAGTGACGGCTGGAGCGCGGCGAGGCTGTCCTCGCGGCGGACGCGGCTGCGAGCGTCGCCCGCGGTTACCCGGCTGCAGTGTGCGCAGCCGCGCCCTCGGGTGTGAGCGGCGGGTGATGCCCGGTACTCGTGACCGCAGGAGCAGCGCCAGATGCAAAGTAGGTTGCTCGCGGGGCGGAGATCGCCCGGCGTGCGGTCTGGTTGTCGCTCGCAGCGCACAAACTCGGCGGCAAGTGAGGGGTGTAGTGCGAGCAGGGATTCGCCGTGTGGGGCGAGCGATCGATTGCGAGCCTGTCGGTCGATGCTGCACGTCGGGCAGCCTGACGTTAGCCCTGCTCGCGAGTGCACGCTGGTGCGCCATTCGTTTGCGCAGCGGTGCAGCGCCACCAGCATTGGTCTTTTGCGCTCGGCGGGAGCCAGCCGAGGTCGATCCCGGGTCTGGATTCGTTGCGCAAGAACTCGTCCTGGAGTTGGGGTGCCGCGTCCAGGGCTGAACTCTTCGGCCTTCCTCGTAGCGTCTGGTTCCAGCGGTCGGCTGCTTCGGCTAGTGCTGCGCCGATCTGATCAGCCGTGAGGTTCGACCAGGTCACGCCGAGCTCAGTCAAGAGGGACTGAAGTGAGAGCGCCCATTCGTGTGCATCGAAGGACTTGTCCCGCACGACGGCGGTAGCGACGTTGTCGAGCTGGGGGAGAGACTCCGGCCTGATCCGCACGTAGTGGTGTTCTTCCACGGCGTCTGCCTTCCGCTGATCGCGGGCAGTGTTCGCATGCCAGCGGGCGGGATCGAGATCGACGTACAAACCGATCTGAGGGATCGCGAGATCGACACGCCAAGTACGCGACGCCGCGCGAATCGGCACATCCAGTTCGACATGTGTACCGGCGGCGGCGCGGAGAACGGCTGCCACCTTGAACTCCAGCCGGGACTGACCACGAGCGCCGCATCGGCCGCATCCACTGCCGGCCACGCGCGCTGCCACGGTCGTGATCCACTCGTGTCCGCGAGAACACCGCCAGGTGCACAACGCGTTCGATCCTGGCCGGATCGTACCGGGCAAATGTTCGCTGGCTCGGTGGCTCGTGACGAACTCGGCGGCGATCTCGGGATACATCACTTGTAGTGAGCGGTTCCGCGGCGCGGTGGCCCGTGTCGTAGCGCTGCGGATAATGCTGCACCGAGGACACCCGCTGCGTTTCACCAATGGGTTGACGACGGTCACCTCCCATTCGTATCGACACTGAGTGCATCGCCACAGGCAACGGTCTGTTGAATTGGGGCGAAGGCGAGGAGAACGCCAAGGCACTGTTGGTTCGATTGTCGAGTAACGAGGCGATGGAGTTTCTCGTGTTCGCATCCGACATGAACTACCTCCTACGGGTGATGTCCACCAAACGGGTGCCGATTAGGAAGCTCGGAAGCACCTGGAGCCCGCACGATCAGGTAGCCAGACCCCGTGTCTAAATCCCATCCGTGGCTGTGCAGATGGCAAGCTACCGGTTGTGCGTTCATTTGACATGCTTTCAGATCACGACTTCGAGTTGCTAGTAGCAGACCTTCTCGGCGCGAACGAGAGCGTCGTTTATGAGGCCTTCGCACGCGGAGCTGATCTGGGCGTCGACTTGAGGTTGCAAACTGACGCCGGTCCCCAAGTTGTGCAGTGTAAGCACATGAGTGGGAGTACGTATTCGCAACTCAAATCATCCGTGCGCTCGGAGGCGAAAAAGCTGGCGAAACTAGAACCGCAACCGTCCAGCTATAAGCTAGTCACCACGCAGCCTCTTACCGGAAGTCGGAAGAAAGAGCTGGCGGAGATGCTCAAACCATGGATAACGAGCGACGAACAGGTGATCGGAAAAGACGGGCTCGAAGGACTCCTGAATCGGCACCAAAATATCGAACGCGCTCATGTCAAATTATGGCTGGCAAGTGGAGCACATTTGGATGAGCGCCTACACAGTGCGACCTGGGCACGCAGTCGTCAACTGCATTCAGAGATCGTGGAAGCACTTCCCTGCTACGTGGAGAGTGGCTCATTTCCGGTAGCGCGGCAGTTGTTGCACGATGAGCGGGTTCTGGTGATCTCAGGGCCTCCTGGCATTGGAAAGACGACCCTTGCGCGAATATTGTTGGCTGATGCGGCAATCGATGGATACCAGCCAGTGGAGATTTCGTCTGACATTGAGGAGGCCTTCTCGATCGTCAACAACCAAGAACGAAGGGCTTTCTATTATGATGACTTCCTGGGAACGACCTTCCTCCAAGACCGATTAGTAAAGAATGAAGACAAACGCTTGGCATCATTCATTCGACGACGCGCCCGTGGAAAGAACGACATCATCGTACTTACTACACGCGAGTACATACTACAACAGGCGGCGTCATGGTATGAAGAACTAGATCGAGTAGGTCTGCCGCTCCGTCGATTTATATTGGAGTTGAATTCATATAGCAGGTTCGATAAGTCCCGAATCTTGTATAATCATATTTGGAATTCCAGTCAAGTAAACGCGATGGCTCGCCGAAGCCTTATTGCTGATAAATCCTACCTTAGCGTAATTGACCACCCGAACTATAATCCACGGCTGATTGAGTATGTTACAGGCCTTGCGTCGTATCATTTGGAAAAGTCCGACCAGGTCAACTATACGGAGTTTATTCTGGGTGTTTTAGACAGTCCTGACCTGATATGGCAGTCGGCGTTTGATCGTCAACTAGACGATCATAGTCGTGTCCTACTCAAGGTGGTGGCAAGCATGCCGGGTGAAGTGGAACTGTCGGATCTGCAAACAGCATTCGCGGAAATGTGTTCATTTTCTGGCAATCGTCCCACGTCAAGGCAGTTTCGTGGCACTTTGCGAATCCTGGAGGACTCCTTCACGAAAAGCCGGATGAAATCCGGTCATAGGTTCATCAGTACTGCGAACCCCTCGATAGTTGACTTCCTTGCAGCACGGTTGTCTGACAATTCCGACGAGGCAGTCGATTTACTCGAGGGTATCGCATATTTTGAACAGCTTCGTTGGATGTATCGAAGCATCGGCGGAAATAGTAAAAGCGACGTTCAATTCCTGAATGCGCTAGTGTCGGCGGTTTCTCGTTGCTGGGACAGTCGGGATCCAAGTTGGCATAATGTGTTGTACGACGGCGACTCGTCCCCTGTTTACGAGAGAGTGGACGCAAGTCCGGAAACGCGACTAACCCTGGTTTGCAAGATGATAGATGATAACCACGGACTGGCGCCGATCATTCGCGACTGGTTTGACGAAAAACTGTGTGAAGTTGTTTCCGCATGGACAACCGGAAGGCCGCACCCTGGTCATCTAACAGACCTTATTCGAACATTATACCGATCGAAAACACCTCCTCCGCAAGAAATTTTCACCGCGGCTTTGAAGGCTCTTCAATCACTAAATTATTCATATGCATGGTCGGAACTTGCCCGCCTTCGAGAGATGGCTCCTGAGAGATTTTCCGGTCAGGACGAAACAGAAATGGTGAACAATTTCAGTCGTTGGCTTGAGCAAGAACTAAATGATCCCGAAGATATTCAAAGCACCGATGAGTTATGGACTATGAAGAGATCTGCAAGTATCTTCGGTGTTCCATTAGACCAAGATGCGTACGACGCCGCGTACGATCTTATCCAACAATGGGAGCTGGAGAAGGAGTACGAAACGGAGGGCGACACTGACGTGGCGCCGATGAGCAGCACCTCACCAGCGAACGAGGCTGAGGCAATAGACGCTCTATTCGCGCATCTCGGTGAACAGGGCGAAGATGCCTCGGATGCCTAAACGTGGGTTGTCGTCGGCTTCGCCGGCGACCTTCGGGTGCGTCGGCTATTCTGCGCGTGACTGCACAGCAAAGACTTTCGCCGATCAAGTGCCGGATCTGACCGGATCGCGGTCACGACGCACGCCCGTGGTGGGCGCGATGGTTACCCCGATCTGATTGGCCGTACTCCGGGGTCCGGCTGGCGACTCGCCTTGTGGTCACAGTCGTCCGGGACACTTTGTTGCGAGCGGTAGGGTCGGCGAGGACAACTTCCTGGGCATCGCCGACTTCGTGATCCGCAGCGGTCATGTGTGTGGCACCCTCGTAGTGGACACGGTCACCAGCAGGCAAATCGATCAACTCGCTATCCGCACCTCCTAAGCGTGTCGTTGCTGTGCGAGGGGTTGCAGCGGTTGGTCGATCACTTAGTCTTGGGACTCGCGCTCGAAGTCTGTCCAGCGGTGGCCGAAATCGGAGCTGCTGAGGGCATCACTCCACCCGGCCGGAGCTTGCCCGACCATTGAGGATAGTGAGCGCTGTGTCGTGGTGTGCACGGAACGCGTCGGCACGGGCGTCGGTGTAGGCCGCGCAGGGTCGGCCCACGAGAGTGTGGACGACGTCGACTAGTGCTGGGTGTGACGGGGTCCTGCCACCGATGATGGTGCCGGTCCGGTCGACGGTGAGGTATCCCTGCTCGAAGAGGGTGTCGCAACCTAGTGTGCAGACGAGCATCGCGGCTGACGGAAAGTCCCACCGTTCTGTGTCGGTGCATTGCGCGCGGGGTTTGATGTGGCCGGCTACGAGCAGTGTCGCCGGCAAGGTACGGCCACACAGCCCGCAGGAGCCGTCGGGGTTACCTTCGAGGAGGTAGGCACGGAGTGCAGTTTGTTCGAGACGCCGAGCCACCGACCCTTGCATGTCGGTGGCGCCGCGGATCGTCCACGCCGGTGGTGGTTGGACGGTGTCCTCGCGGGGGTTGTCGATGAGCCCGACTTCGGCGAGAAGCCGCAATCCGCAATCGGGAGCGAGCCTTGAGAGGTATTTCTGGAGCGGGCGGCCGTTCTTGTCGAGCGGCCCTGGGGAGCCGTGAGGGAGCAGTTCGGCGACTAGTTCAAAGTGGATGGCGAGCCCGGTTACTATCGGGTCGACGGTGACCAGCCACCCGTCGTTGAGGTCCTCGTAGACAGTGGGGTAACCCGTCGGCCTGTTCGCGTCGCGCCAGGGCGCGGTGACGACACTCACTGCACGCATATACCGGTCATAGTGGTGAAAGACGATGTCCCCGCGGCGTATCTGCTTGAGCAACGCACGATCGGTGGGGAGCGTCCCGTCGATGCGCCGGCACGTCCATAGCGAGCCCTGACGGATCGCAATGGGGTAGTTCTTCCCCTGGCTTGCCCACCAAAATCCCATTGCGACTCCCTCGTTCCCGATGGGGTGATGGTACTGGCTGTGTGCTAGCCAACATGGACGTCACATCGTGGTTGATGGCGGATCCGAAGCCCGGTCGTGCATCGTTTCAGGCGCTATAACCGCGGATGAGCGTGCTTCGGTGTTGTGAGCGCACGATCGACTCCCCGCACCAACAGGCGTGTTGCGCCGCTGTCGAATGCGTGTTGCAATGCACGGCTGGCGCCGACGGCGGCCGCCGTGGCGAATCCGCATTTGTGCTGCTGTACACCCAGACCGCGCATCGGGTGTTCTCGTAGAGATCGCGCGCCGTGCTGGCACCGTTGGGCCCTCACCTACATCCTCACACCGCGCTGTTCACAACCTCCGCGGGCACTCGACCGGTGCCCGAACCTGCGCCTGCTGAAGGCTCCGGGCTCGACAAACCGGGGTGGCCGGTACTTTCCCTAGCGGGAGTTTCCTGGATAAGTTGATCATGGAGGGTGTTATGGCTGGTCAACTGTGGTGCGGGTGGCGGATTGGTGTATGACCTAAGTCG
>NZ_JBHWUE010000103.1:0-31471 GCF_042738615.1 Rhodococcus sp. NPDC059968 | reverse complement strand
GCGGGGTGTTCGGGGCCGCCGGTGCGGTCGAGCAGGTTCCGTCGTTCGTCGGTGTCGAGGATGTCGAGGTCACCGACCCGACACCCCGCATCGGCAGAAAGGAAGCGTTCGAGAAAGGACAACAAGCGGTGGTGATGACGATCGAGAACGTCGTTGTCGTACAGGCTCGGGTTGGCTTGGAAGTCGATGTGTGTCGTGGTGCCGCCCACGCTCGGGTAGATGTTGACGAAAAGATCGTCGACGAGCCCGGAGGTCAACACGTGCAGGCGGCCGAGGTGGGGGCCCAGCCGGATCTCTCGGTCGGCCGGCATGATGTTGAGAGTCGGACCAAACGAGCGATTGCGGCTGACGTCCCTGCCGAGATCGCGGCAGATGTCCTCACGCCGGTACCGCTGCCGCCGCAACGCCCCGGTCAACTCGAGCTGGGCGGACTTGATCAGTGTCCCGATCGTCACGTCCGCGCCCACCTCGAGTTGCAGCGGTACGACATTGGCCACCATCCCACCTGAGCGTCGCAACGGTGCGCTCGTTCGGGCCGAAACCGGCAGACTGAGTACGATGTCCGATCTTCCTGTCATCCGGCACAGGAAGCCAGCAAGAGCAGCGACCAAGACCGGTGCCGCACTCGAGTTGTGCTGCGCGACGACCGAGTCGAGCATTGAGGCTACGTCGTGTGACAAGGCCGCGCTGGCCACCCGCGGATGTGCCTCGACGGGTGCCGACCGCCCGGCCAGGCTCGCAGGCTCCGGCAGTCCCGAGGTCCGTTCCGCCCAGTATCGCCGATCGGCTTCGAAGCGATTCGAGTTCCGGTAGGCAGCATCGATTTCAACGATCTGCGCGAGGTCCAGCACGCGGAGCGGCGGGGCTTCGACACCGGCAACTGCGGCCGTATACAACTCGGCGATACGCTGCATCAGCGTCATGGCGCCGTAGCCGTCGAGGGCGATGTGGTGAATGCGTGAGTACCAGTGGTAGTGCCGGTCACCGACCTGGAGTATCGCCGAGACTGCGAGCGCATCGTGGAGGAGGTCTATCGGTGTGCTGAACTCGCGGCGCATCCACTGCTGCGCGGCGACGCTCGGGTCGTCCTCCGCGCGAAAGTCGATTCGCCGGATCCCGCTGTCGGAAGAATCGTCGACCAGTTGATACAGCTCACCGTCGTGATCGACCAGGCGTAGGAACCCCGAACCGAACTCCCTGGCCGCCACGCGGCTGGTCGCCTCGAGCAAATCGATATCCAACTCGCCGAAGACCTCGACGTACTGCGCGATCGTGATCGGGAGCTCGCCGGCCAGTTGCTGGGCGAACCAGATTCCCTTTTGCGCGGCAGATAAACGGCATGCCTCCGACGGAAGGTTGGTCCCCGAGCGCTTTTCAGTTCCTGGAATCAGTGGCGGGACGGCGTCCACGACTCTTCTCCGATCTGCTCTTTGCGTCAGGAGGCGTGCAGGGGTTGGGCTCGGGCCCGACCTCGGTGTGCTGGGGCTGCAGGGAGGTCCGCGCGCATGTGGTGTAGATCGCTTCTCCCGCGTGGTCGAAATGTGTTGCCACGTTGGTGAAGAACTTGTTCTCGTCGAGTAGTGCGAGCACTGTCGTGTAGCGGTCGGGACGGTGCTCGACGACGAGGCTGCCGCCTGCGTGCAGGAGCCGTGCCGCCGCAACAATGGTTTGCCGGGCGAGCCTCAGCCCATCTGCACCACCGACCGAGGCCCGTCGGTGGTACTCGCCGCACTGTGAGGGAAGGTCTTCGTCCTCGGGAATGCACGGTGGACGGGCGAGGACCAGATCGGCCGTTCCGTCCAGGCCGGACAGCAGATTGGGCGCGGTGACGGCGGTTTCGTGAAGCACGATCGGGCTCTCGCCGAGGCGGATCTGACGTTCGATGTTGCGTCGCGCCACGTTCAGGGCTGTCGGATCCACATCCACGGCGTGTACACCGGCATCGGCTCGGGCATGCGCGATTGCCAAGGCGATTGCTCCGGAACCGGTGCACAGGTCCACGACCACTGGAGTCGTGACATCTGAAATATCGGCGAGGGCCTCGGCAAGTACCAGTTCGGCGTTGGCCTTGGGCGCTGGCACACCGGGGCAGACCCACACCTCTACACCGCCCAATTCGGCCCGCGAGAGTCGTCGCCCGGCTCGATCGATGGTGTCACTCGAGGTCTGCGGACTGACGTGGTGGGCGAGGGCGTGCGGTCTGCCGGCGCTGATCGTGAGGGCCCTGCGCATGGCGGCCGCCTTGACCAGGGTCTCGATGAACTCTTCGTCGGGGTCGGACAATGCGACGATGGCGCCCCCGATCCCGAAGCTCACTGTCCCGTGCCGGGACACCATGGTTCGGATGACGATGCTGAGGTCGGCGGTGCCGTTGATCGACAGCCAGCCGAGGGCGCCCGAGTACACGCCTCGCGGCCCCTCCTCCAGCCGATCGATGATTTCCATGGTGCGTATCTTCGGTGCTCCGGTCATCGAGCCACCCGGGAAGCAGGCACGCACACACCCGACCGCAGTCGCGTCACTGCGCAGCGTCCCCCGCACCGTCGACACGAGCTGATGGACCGGTGCGTAGGTTTCGACGTCGAACAATCGCGGTACGTGCACCGAACCGGGAGTGCAGACCCGTGACAGATCGTTGCGCACGAGGTCGACGATCATGAGGTTCTCGGCCCGGTCCTTTTCGCTCGTCAGAAGGTCCTGGCGGAGCGCGTCGTCCGTCGCAGCGGTTGCACCCCGCGGCCGGGTGCCCTTGATCGGTTTGGACTCCACGACCCGGTCGGCGCCCACGCGCAGAAACCTCTCGGGGGAGGCGCTGAGTATGTCCGCTGCCTCGAACCTCAGGAGTGCTGCGTAGGGCACTGGAGTGATGGATCGGAGGTAGGCGAAGGTTTCGACGGGGTCTATCTCGACATCGATCTGGGCGTGGTTCGTCAAGCACACTTCGTACGTTTCGCCGACCCGAATGTTCTCCAAACAGGTACGGATCTTGTTGAGGTAGGTTTCACGGTTGTGGCGCAGCGTCATGCGCGGGTCTGCCGCCGACCTGATGAGCGGCCGCGCGGGACGCGCATCGTCGGTCGTGACGGGCATCCGGTTGATTACCCGCGCCGTACGGCGCATCCAGTCGCGGGTTTCGGGTTCGTGGGCCTGCTCGCTGAGCGCCAGTAGGTAGCAGCTGCCGTCGACGTGGTCGATCACGACTGCGCGGTCGGCGAATACCAGGGCCGCGTCCGGTGTGTCCGCGGAGTGTCGCGCATTGCCGTCGGCTTCGGCCTTCAACTCGTAGCCCAGGTAGCCCACGTAGCCCAGATTGAACGAGAACGGCAGGTCCGGCGATGGCGGCACAGCGCGGATCCGCAGCTGTTCGTCGAGATAGTCGAAGAATCGCACGCGTCGTTTGTCGGCCGGAACGCCGGAACGGTGCACCAGGACGGTGCCGTCCGCAACGTCGTACGTGACGTACTCGGCGCGTGGGCCAGATGCGTCGCCCATGATGGTGAAGCGGGCGTCCGACTCCACTGTGGAGCTGCCATCGAGCCAAAAACTGTTGGGGCCGTCTGCGAACAGGCGCTCATACACCGTCTGTGGGTCGACTCGCCGATCTATCCGTCGTGTTTCCACCAGGTATGGGGATAAGGTCCGCGGCCGCCGTCGCGGCTTCGGGGCGGATCCCTTCCGGCGGGTCGGGGTGAGGTCACGGAAGTTGGCGAGGAGTTCATGTCCATGATCGGTGCAGACCGACTCCGGATGAAACTGCAACCCCCACAGCGGGCGCAGACGGTGCCTTACCCCCATAAGGACCCCATCGGATGTCCACGCAGTCGCCTCCAGCGCATCGGGGAGATCTTCGACGGCGAGAGAGTGGTACCGGACGACCGACAGAGGCGAGGGGAGACCCGTGAACAATTCTCTTCCGTCGTGAAATACCTTCGAGTTGCGACCGTGCCTAGGCTCTGGAGCCAAGACGACATGCGCACCGAACAGTTGGCATAAACCCTGATGGCCGAGGCACACTCCTAGTGTGGGAAGCCCACCCTGCAGAATGGCCCGCGAGCTGATGCCGAAGTCGCGTTCGCTCGCTGGACGACCGGGCCCCGGAGAAATCACGATGTTGTCGAACTCGGTCAGGTCGATGGCAAGCCAGTCCACGTCGTTGCGTACCACCGTCGGCGGGCACCCGTTGACGTCGCTGAGGAAGCTGTAGAGGTTGTATGTGAAGGAGTCGTAGTTGTCGATCAACAACGTCTTGGTAAACATCGTTTGCCCGGTTCTCGGCGCGTGAGGGATGCGACACTGCGTTGTCTCTCGCCGGTGCAACGACTTGATGAGGTCCCTCGAACTTATTGCAGGAGCTTTCGTCTGAGCGTGCACCTCCGTGGCGCCCTCCGCCAGCACGGCGAACGCTCGTGTGATTCACCCATTGGGGGCGAAACGGCCGACGTTGTGGAATGAGGCGCCATGCCGTGAAGTCCGCCCGTGCCCGCGATGGTGCGGATGATTGCCAGACCTCTCGACGCGTCGGCCCCGGGGGGAGGCTCTGCCGACCTGAGGAAAATAGCTGCGCCTAAGTGCCGGCGATGCCCGCTCGTGCATTCTGGCTGACGAGCCGGCCGAGGAGCAACAGGGGACTTGTAGCGTCGATCCGGTGGGCGGCCTGGTGGACATGATCGATCCTTAGAAGGGCTATTTAGCATGCCTATCAACGCAAACCGCCCAGACCCCGACACGCCGCGCGATGCGCGCACTCCACCTTAAGTCACGAAAGTCTGTGGAAACAAGGTCACCCAGTCGGCAGTAGTCCACAGAGCAAAGTGGTCGGTTTTATAGACTGGACCATCACGTCCCGAAGTGTCCACCCTTCGCGGAATGGCCGTCGCCAGCAACCGCTTCTGTGCGGCTCGCACCTCTTCCGGGCTGCGCGGGGAGTGGTGTCCAACCGACGAAACAGCGGAATCGAGGTGGAACCGGGTCAGGGGGCGTTCTCGCCGTCGTGTTGCGTCGGCTGTTGTGCGGTGTCGGCTTGGGGAGGGCCCCTGTCCAGTTGATGTGGGTGAGTCGCCAGCGGAGGAGGGCGACCGGTGCAGTGATCTGGTCTGCTGTGGCCGGGTCCACCCGCATTCTCGGGTGTGGCGGTCGAGGGTGTGTGCGAGATTCGGTTCGCGTGGACACCTCGACCGTCGGTGGCGTCCATGAGGAAGGTGACAGTTTTCTGTGTTTTGGTGTCGTATGCGCTGACACCGACGGCGTCGACGAGGTCCATCCGGTCACGAACGGTGCCTGCCCGGTAGTGGTGTAGCCGTCATCTGTTTCGGTGGCGACGAGGAGGGGATTCGCAGGGTCGGCGTAGCCGCTGCCGGATACACCGGCAGTGATCGCGCCCGCGCTGCTCGAGACGTGCTCACGTGATGTTCTCCCCGGTTGAGCTCAACCTTTGAACCTCATCCGGCTGTCCGCCGATGGGTGCGGCTCTCAGTGTTGCCGTGTGTCCACGCGGACACACCTGTCTGAGTGGGGAATGTGCGTGCAGCGACTCTGGAAGTTCAGCATGCACGTCTTCTGTTCACCGAGGTGGACACCCAACTATGAGCACACTTGCCGGGATATGCACATCCGCTCATTCTCGATTGCAGAAGTCCCTGGTCCAGGCATCATTCCTACTCGAACATGCTTTCGGGAAGCCAGTCTGCGTCGAACAGCCGCGCGAGCTTCCCGAACGCCCCGAGATCGCCATCGACACTGGCTGACGTCACCATTAGCCGATTGATCATGATCCGAGCCGCCTGCTCCTCCACAGTTCCGGCGGCGAACAGGAGTGACCATGAGCAAACCTGCCCGTCGCGATGCGCACGACCCATCGTTTGGCGTGCGGCAATTCCGGAGTAGCGAGGCTGGTGGAAGAACCCGATGCGACGTGCCGATGAGGCGCGGGAACCGTCGACCATCAACTCGGACGCCTGCAGATTGATCGCAGATGCGGTGGTGAACACCGCGACCGGGTTGTGGCCGCGCTGAAATCTAATGCGCTCCGTCTCGAGATCACCCCCGCCGAAGATGCGCGAGACGCCAATGCCGTGCTCCTCCAAGAGGCTGGCTACCGGGTCGGCGGCGGTGGTGACCAATTCGACGGCGACGAGTACCTGGTAGCCGCGTTCGACGTGTGCGGCTACCAACTCGGCGGTCTGCGGGGCTCGCAGCATGCCTGCCTTCTGCCGGAACCGCATCAGAGCGGCACGGCCGCGGGCGGTGTCGTTCCCCTGGCGGGCGATCCTCATCGCGCTCCGGAACTCACTCCAGTCCTGGTGGTACGCAGCCCATTGTGTGGCGGTGAAATCGAGTGGCAGGCCGTCGATAGGCGGCGGCCCCCAGGGCGCGTCGCGATGCACCATGACGGGCGGGTCGCAGTCGGTCATCCACTTCCGGACGCGGGTGACGGCCTGATGCTGCAGCCGCTGAGAACCTTTTGCTTGGTCGTTCCAGTCCCATTTCCCCTTGTCCCACCCGGGAGTCAGGGGAAGTCCATGCTCGGCCAGCTTCTTACCAAGATCGGCCCACTCGCCCGGCGGGTCGTCGTGCAGTTGCGCGAAAAGCGAAGACAGGTAGGTGTATTCGCCTGGGTGATGACCCGGCGTCGCCGTCACGGTGATCACGAACGGCGCCTTCTCTGGTGATGCGGAGAGGCGGTTAACGCGCCGCTGGTACTGGGTGCGCTGGGCCGTGAGGTGCCTGAATTGCTGTGCCTCGTCATTGATGATGAGGGAAAAGGAGTACTTCGGTTGGCCGTTGCGTCCGAGCAACTTCTTGAGCTGGTCCGGGGAGATGATCAACCACCGGTACCCACCGTCGCCGAACGCAGCGAGGGCGTCGCGCCACGCGGCGATGGTGATCTGGGCTGGCCGGTCCACGGTGATGAGTACGGTGTCGCCACCCCCCAATTTCAGCGCAGCTTTCGCGCCGAGGATCGCGCTGCCGGTCTTGCCTACACCGGGCTCGTCGGCCAACAAGAATCCGCGCTTGCCGTGGTGAAAGGCCATCGCGATCGCCTTCGCGGCGTCCACCTGTTCTGGCCGCGGTATCTTGTGGAAACCAGTAGCGCCCGGTTGCCGCACGCCGTTGAAGTCCTCTTCGACCCAGCGAGCGTACGAGTACGGCTTCGACGCGTAGACGGCGAGTTCGTCAGGCAATTGAGCGCCGATGTAGGCATGCGCTTTGAGCGCCTTGTAGTACTTGGCACCGGGCGCGGATGCCCGGTACGGGACATCGAGAATCCAGATCTGCTCCCCGTGCCCCGGGGTGGGTATCAGCGACGCGGCGCTGGCTCGTCTGGGACTGGAGCGTCGCGGGGTGGTCTTCCGTGCGGCCATGAGCGTCGGCTATTCCCAGGGCGAATCGCCGGGGTCGACGACGTCGACTGCGGCCGGTGTGGCGGCGATCGTCGCGGCGGCTGGCGCCGAGGAATCGCGGGCTGTCGCAGCGGGCGCGGGGGCTGATGCAACGGCAGGTCGATTATCTACGTCGATAGTCTCCACAACCTCAGGTTCGGCCAACGGTTCCAGTGCTGTCGACTCTATATTGGTTTGCGGCGCCTCCGTGAAGTCTGGCGGGTCGATCTCGGTCTGCAGGTTCGACGACAATCCGAGGATCATCGCCCGGTCGTAGCGCAGAGCGACCGCGAACATCGCATCGAAGACCGCCCACGCTGCGCTGGGATCCGCGGCCGCTGCCTTCATCGCGTCCGCGACGGCACGCAGCGTGTCCGGATCGCGGGCCACCGCGGCGCGCGCATCGTTGGGGTCGATCAGGCCGCACATGTGACGTTCCGTGCCATCGTCGGGGGGCGCGCGTTGGATCGCATCCTTGACGACGTTCGATAGGGCCCACGGGCCAGCGGATGCTCTCGACACCACCTGCTTTTCGAGAGTGTCAGCGACATCTGCGAGGAACCGGACACGGCTGGGGAGGGTGTAGCCCATTCGCGTTTCCTTCCACAGGTCGGGGCGCGCGGCCGCAGGTGCAGCGCACTCACGTCGAGCGCCGAAGTATCGATGATGCTCCACGATACGGAGGGCAGTTCCGGCGGTGGGGGAGCGAACGCAGCCTAGGCATGAAACGTCTGTGGCCCGCGGATTGACCGTTCTTCGACGGTGCTCCACTTGGCGACGACAACGGCAACTTGCTGGGAATCGTGGCAGCACAACGGCCGAACTCGCAGCGTGCGATCAATGCCGCGCCCGAAAACCGTCGCCCTATCTCGAGGGAATCGAGCAGACACGAACAAGGAGCACCTCATATACCCACCCGAAAGCCCCATCCCCACACCACTCGGGGTGGCCGGAAACGCCGCGCTCGACCCAGCCCTGCGGCATCTGCCGCGCGCGACGATCCGCATATGGAGGGCAGGCCGCGGCGATCACCGCGTAGATATGGCCACCGCGCAGGCCGCGGACGGCGGTGTTGGTGCGCTGTGCGAATCGGTCAACCTGGACGTCGAGGACCCCAACGCCGTTGCAAAGGCATCTCTCGATCTGCTGGGTGCGGTCTCCAGTGGGCAGAGAACAGCAACCGGCGGATTCTGGTATACGTCGGCGAGTCCGAAGTACGTCGTCATCTGTCCGAAGTCGCGGACTCATTTCCCTGGTGCACTTCGTTGACGATCTGTGCACGCGGGAAGGACGACTGCTCGAACGGAGCTATCGAACGCAGCCGGAGCCGGTCCGCAAAGCGCTGCTGGACCTGCATCGACGCCAGCGACGCGAAACTAGGGCAGCCTGGAACAGGCAACAGGTCGTGTATACCGACGGCTCCGTCCGAACCTGTTTCGCGGGCTGCGGAATCGGTGCTGTCACCGTCGAAGGGAAGATCTACGGAGACTGGGTGCCAAACGCAGCGGCGTCACCGCTGCTCGCGGAACTGTTGGCGATCGAGAAGGCCGTAACTGGGGTGAAGAGCACTCGCATCCTTGTCCGCACCGACAGCCAAGACGCTATCGAGCTGCTCAAGATGGACGATTCAGTACGTCTGCGCGATCGCCGATTCACGACGCGACACCAGCAAGCCAGGCCATCCCACACACGTTCTTCGGGGTCTGCTGGCCAGCCGTCGGAATCGTCACACGCACCGCCAAAGACCGCCGAACACTTGCTCCGTAGGGGGAATCGGGATGGTCCTCCTCGGCATCGGCTTCATCGAACGAACGTGGTGGCTGAGTCGCCGCCTGGAACACCATCAACCGATCCGGAAGATACTGCGAACATGAATGACGACGAACCGTGATGCCTGGCAAGTCCACGAATCCGAACTCACCTCCTCCGGGTCGGGAGCGGTCCGCCTCGGCCCGTTTGTTTGAGCAGGTACTACCCGTGGTGGATGGCGGTCCAACGTGCCGTTCGGGATGATGCCGTTCGTGGGCGTGCAAAGTCTGTTGCGTCTCGTGCAGGTGTCTCGAAAAGGGCGAATGCGAGACGACACGAACTAGCGCATAGCCATGCAAGGATGCGTCCGCTCCCCTGAGATATCCGCATCGCGTCCGCTGTCGAATCGGGTGGACGTTGTCAACTTCAGAAGACGACTGCATCAACTGTGCGATAAGCTGCGCTGAGGCAGCATTCCCCTAACAGCCTGGGCTGCGGTGTTGACGCTGGCCCTTCTTGCGGCACACCCGAGCGCACAGTCCTTGACAGCAAGCGGATCAAATGCTCTTTCCCCGGGTCGTTCCTCGGCGCCGGACGTTTCGCTCCTCTCCCGAAGCGGATCGCCGTCTTGCGTAACCCAGCCCGACCGATACGTAGCGTACGATCCTTGACCAATTACACAACAGAATGGAGTGAAAGCGTATGGCTACCAACATAATTACTACCGGCACGGAGCGGTCGATCATCGAGAGCATGCTCGACCGGAACCGCGAGGCACTGATCGAGACCGCACGCGGCCTGTCTGATGCCGACGCCCGCCGACGACTCGTCGCATCGCTGACGACACCGATCTCGTTGATCAAGCATGCCGCTGCGGCTGAACGGATCTGGTTCCAACGGTTCTGGGCGGGACTCAACGAATCCGAATGCGATGGATACTCGCGCCGCGACGAGGGCACCTTCGCCGTCGCCGACGACCAGTCGCTAGCAGATGTCATCGCTGAGTTCGAGCGAGCAAGCCAACGATCACGTGAGATCGCGTCCCGCTTCGATCTCGACGATCGCAAGGACAATCCCCGCGAGGGAAACGTCAGCATGCGATGGACACTGCTTCTCATGATCCAAGAGTTCGCCAGGCACGCAGGTCACGGCGACATTCTTCGCGAACAGATTGACAAGCCTGTACTGCGACAGCCGAACTCGTGACAATTCTCGTTACCTAGCGCATTTCACTCGCAAAAGTGTGCTCTACCGAACAGTTGGGTCAGCTCTGCCACTGCCAGCGCACCGTCCGGACCTACGACGAGCCGAGAGCGTTCGCCGGCCATGCCCATCGGAACCGGTTGCGGCTTGACTCCTCGTTGATCGGAGGTAGGCAAGGGTTCGTCGACGCCACCACCTTCGGCGACACCCCCGGATCATTCGCGAAACAGGGCACGAAGTCATACCGAATCCGGCGACCGTAGCCCGGCGGAACGGGACCACGAAGAAGGTAACGGGGGTAAACGGGGTTGGTCGGATGTATTGCTCACGCGCAGGTAAACGATGGTGTACTCCTCGTGCCCGGTCTCGGTCTAGTCTCGAACCGTGCGTGAGATTCCGAAATTCCACCTGCGTGCGCCCGAACCGACCGACGCCGATGCGATCGCTGAGGTACAAATTGTGACCTGGCGGGCAACGTACGGCCATCTCCTCCCTAGCTCTCATTTCGACCACAATGCGCTGGAGGATCGAAAAGCAATGTGGCGCTTAATTTTGAGCGATCGCAAGTTACCGCAGCGACTACGTGTTGCGGAAGTAGGCGGGAGTATTATCGGGTTCGCCCATGCAGGCTCACCACTCGACGACGATGACCCCGTGCGAGATCTCCAGCTCTACACTCTCTATCTTCTGCCCGAACACCACGGGAGCGGGGCGGGGCAAGCGCTCCTCGATGCAGTTCTAGCCGGCGACCAGGCACAGCTTTGGGTCGCCAAGGACAATCCTCGCGCTCACAGCTTCTATCGACGCAACGGTTTCGTGCCTGACGGATCGGAGAAGATCGACCGAGGCGCGGCCGATCTGGTCGAAGTGAGACTCGTCCGATAATGGATGCGGATCAACAGATTCGCGGTCGCCGGTACCGGGTCGTTCAGCGGAAGGCTCATATCTATGTCGCAAACATATGTCCCGTATGGGAACCCATAGCCCGTATCAACTGTCTAGCGAACGGTCGTGGGCGAGCGTGGTCCGACATGGTCGATCCGGCTGTTCAACTACCTCACCGACTAGGGGGAGTCCAATAGACGGTGGGCGGATGGATGTCGGCAGTCCCCGTCAGAAGTACAGCGGATGCTAATCGCCGCGGCCGAGTGGAATTATCTCGGCGCGCAACACTTCAGGTGGAGGAAGTTCGAGGTACGTGGCGACCGGCTCGAGTTCGAGAGCAGGCCAGGCCGTCACCAATGGCAACTCGGTAGTGTCAGGCAACGGCGAGACCTCATAGTGGTCTTCGCGGCGGTACGACCCCGGCTGCTGATAAAAACCCTGCGTGGGTGCGCGAGGCACCGGCTGAATTACGGAATCCTCGAGGTCGGGTAATTGCAACTGCTGGCGTTCGCCCGTCCATTCTCCGGGATGAGATCGACCCGTCACCGGATCGATCTCGGCTGGGGAATTGGAACAAGCGTTTCATGACGATCGCCTTGTCGCCCGACGCGACCGCGACGACCGCCACATCGAGACTCCACGAGTACGCCACAATCGAGCGCAAACCCACGACAATTCCGGCGCCCCGAGCAAGTATCCGCGCACCGTGAGCGAGCGCACCCATCTCCGACGCATCAGGAGGCACAAATGCGCTGCGGCCGCGTCATTACCCGAGCCTGACATGCCGACCAGCCCGCAAACGACGAAAGGCGGCTACGACTGGGATTCTGTTCGTCACTAGACGGTCGCCGAGCCGAACGGCCGGACGGTGTGTGCAGGCCGGAGGTAGATGGCACGTCCGGCGGGGTCGAGGTGATGCAGCGTGCACCACCTTGGCGACCTCGTGAACCCTGTGACCGTCCGCGCAACGACATTGCCCTGGGCATTGTCGAGGCGGGTTGATTGCGGGGTCGAGCACACCACGGACTCGCCGCCGGCGGTTGTGTCTATTGTTCGGAGACGAGGGCGCCGGTGCCGATGGAGCAGGAGATGTCGCACTGTTCACGGTGCTTGTCGATCTCCAGGACGGGCGTGGTGAAGTATGGATCGTGAGGACGGTTTCCGTGCCGTCATGGGCGGTGCGAGTCCACAACGACACGGACACCGGTCTTTACTGGGTGCGGTTCGTCCGTTCGGCGCGGGTCTCTTCGGCGAGCACCGTGGTCGTCGATGCGTCGAGAATGACTCCGTAGTCGCGCAGTGCCGCCTCGGGTGTGACCTTGCCGTCGAGGACGTCGTCGAGGACGAGTTGCGTTGCCCGGGTAAGGGGGTCACCGTAGCCGCCGCCGCCCGCTGTGACCTGTCGGTGCCGGTCGCCGGCACGGACAGCGCGGTGTGGTTTGGACGGAAGCAGTTCCTCGTCAATGGCACCGAGATTGAGGATGTTTGCTGACGAGGCGCCGCTGTGTCCGCCGTTGAGTCCGTAGGGCTGGGAGGTGCGTCGGTCGGAGCGGATTTGGATGGTGGTGTTGTCGTAGAGCAGTGTCATGTCTCGGTAGGTTGACAGTCCGCCGCGGAACTGTCCGGCGCCACCGGTGTCGGGGAGGTAGCCGTATCCGTCGATTCGAAGGTGTCCGGACTGTTCGAGCTCTTCGATCGGTGTGTTGGCCAGGTTGGCACCGAGGGGGCTGATTGCGTCGTTTCCGTCGCCGGTGGGGGTGGCGCCCCAGGAGCCACAGAGGATGTCCCAGAGGACGATCGAGGTTCCGTTCGGTTCCGTGACGCCGACTGCGACCGAGTTTGGGCCACCGTCGCCCGCTGCGGGGACCCGGTCGGGGAAGGCGGACGCGAGCGCTCCGAGGACGGTGTCGATGATGCGGTAGGCGACCAGGCCGCGGGCCCCGCGCGCCGCCGGGCGTCGCCCGTTGAGAATTGAGGCGTCGGGGATGATGAAGGTGAACGGGCGGTAGAAGCCGCTGTTGGCAGGGATGTCCGATCCCAGTGCGCCTTGTAGTGAGGCGTAGGACGCAGAGCGGGTGAAGGATGCAGTCGCGTTGAGTGCCGAGGCCACCTGCGGGGAGGACCCGGTGAAGTCGAAGGTGATGTCGCTGTCGGCGATGGTGATCTTGACCTTGAACGGGATCGGGCCGGATCCGAGGCCGTCGTCGTCGATCGCGTCGTCGAATGTGTACTCGCCGTCCGGTGCGCCGTCGAGCGCTTTGCGGACTAGCAGTTCGGAGTAGTCGAGTAGTTCGTCGACCCGGTGATCGAATTCTTCGATCCCGTATCGGGTGACCAACTCGCGGATGCCCTTGCTGCCGGCATGGCAGGCGGCCAGCTGCGACTCGAGGTCGCCGCGCAGCATTTCCGGCTCGCGCACATTGCGCAGGATGAGGTCGTAGAAGGTCTGGTTGGTCACCGACGCGTCGACGAGCCGGGACGGCGGAATCTGAATGCCTTCGCCGAAGATGTTCGTCGATTGCACGGCCATGGAGCCGGCGGCCCATCCGCCGACGTCGGCGTGATTGACGACGGTGACAGCGAACCCGACCAGCTGCCCGGCGGGGGAGTCGGTGAAGATCGGGGCGATCGCGAAGATGTCGGGCAGGTGCATGCCGCCGCGGTCGGGATCGTTGAGAAGATAGATGTCACCCTCTCGGAACGTGTCTCCGAACTCGGCGAACACCGCCTCCATGGCGTCCGGAATGGAACCGAGATGCACGGGACAGGTGTTGGCCTGAGCGATGATTCGTCCGCGAGCGTCGCAGAGTGCGGCGGAGAAGTCCATGCTGGACGCGACGATTTGTGAGTGCGCGGTGCGAAGGATTGTGATGGCCATTTCGTCGGCGAGGCCGGACACAGCGTTACGGAAGACTTCGAAGGTGGCTGCGTCGCGGATCGTGGTGCTCATTTCGTTACCTCGTCGTGGTGGGTCGGTGTCCAGGTGATGATGATGCTGTGGAACTTGTCCAGGTGTGCGGTGGCGCCGGGTGGGACCAGCACCGTCGAGTCCATGTCCTCGATGATCAGGGGGCCGAGACGCGGTTGATCTGATAGGTGGAAGCGTGAGATCACCGGGGTGTCGACGTCCTCGGCGAAGCGGCACACACGTGAGGCCTCCTCGAACGCAGGAATGCTGTCCGAGGTGAGGGCTTGGTCGATGCTGACTGGGTTCGGAAGGAATCCGCGGACACGGACGTTGACGATCTCGATCATTTCGTCGCTGCCGGAACGACCGTAGGTCTTGTGGTGCTCGGCGTGGAAGCGGCTGTATGCCTCGCGGACCAGATCTTGGTCGACTGTTCCCTCGGGCAGAGGAATTCGCAGTTCGAAGCGCTGCCCGTGGTAGCGCATGTCGAGGATGCGCTCGATCTGAACGGTGTCGGTGTCGACGGTCGAGTTGGTGAGTTTGCACGTCACGTGCTCGACGAGGTCGTCGAAGGCCCGGCCCAGTTCGCTGGGCTCGGAGTGTTCGGTGCGGTACGGGGCGACGAGCTGGTACTCGGTGTCCGCGACCAACAGTCCGAGGCTGCTGAACAGGCCGGTGTGAATCGGCACGATGACGGTGCCGATGCCGAGTTCGCGGGCGAGGGATGCGCCGTAGAGGGGCCCTGCGCCGCCGAAGGCGACCATGACCGAATCTCTTGGGTCACGGCCACGCTCGCTGGTGACCGCCTTGACGGCCTTCGTCATGCTCGAAATCGCCACGTCGTAGGCGCCGCGAGCGGCGGCTCGGGGCTCGCGGCCCATCGGGTGTGCGATGGTCTGGAGAACCTTGTCTGCGAGTTCGGGCTGGATGTGCACACGACCGCCGGCAATCGCGTCGGGGTTGAGATATCCGAGAACGACGTTCGCGTCGGTCAGGGTGGGTTGGTTGCCGCCCTGACCGTAGCAGGCCGGCCCGGGGCGGGATCCGGCGCTTTCCGGGCCGACATGCAAGGCGCCGGCGTTATCGACGGAGACAATACTGCCGCCGCCGGCACCGACTTCGGCGATGTCGATCGACGGGACTCGGACCGCGTATCCGGCACCCTTGCCCAAACCGCGGCTGATGTTCATCCCTCCGCCGACCTCGTAGTCGTTGGCGACGAACGGCTGGCCGTTCTCGATCAGGGACGCCTTGGCGGTGGTCCCGCCCATGTCGAAGGCGACGACATTGTCGAGTTCGAGGAGTTGGGCGAGCTTCTGCACCGCGATGACGCCGGCGGCCGGGCCGGACTCGATGATCTGTGCCGGACGCTCGACCACTGAGCTCGCGTCGAGGAGGCCACCCGAGGATTGCATGATCGAGAACGGGGCGATTATGCCCTGCTTGCGCAGATTGTGGCCGAGTTCGGTCACATAGTCGTGGACGACGGGACCGACGTAGGAGTTGACGACGGCGGTGCTGCTGCGTTCGAACTCCTGCATTTCCGGGGAGATGTCGACCGATGCGGTGACGTACACGCCGGGAAGCAGGTCGCGGAGCTGGTCGGCGACGTTGCGTTCCTGCTCGGGGACGACGTGGGAGTTGAGTAGGCAAACCGCGACCGCTTCGATCCCGTCTGAGCGGAGCTGGTCGGCGAGTGCGGTGACCTCCTGTGGGTCTACTGGTCGTTCGATGTGACCGTCGGCGAAGATGCGCTGGTCGAGTTCGTACCGGTGCCGACGCCGCGCCAGTGGTGTGGGCTTCTTCCAGGACAGGTCGTAGAGCAACGGCCGCCGCAGCCGACCGATCTCGAGTACGTCGCGGAAGCCCTTGGTGGTCACCAGCGCGGTGCGTGAGCCGCGCATCTCCAGGATGGCGTTGGTGGCGACGGTCGTGGCGTGCAACACGGCAGCGACCTGGGTCGTGTCGACTCCGGCCTCCGCTAGCGCGGCGGTGGCGCCGGTGATGACTCCGGTGCCGAAGTCGGGAGGGGTCGAGAGCACCTTCATCGGCACGATGCGAGCTTCGGGGCCGAGTGCGAGGACATCGGTGAAGGTGCCGCCGATGTCTGCGGCCACCAGCCATTGCCCATCTGAGGTCGGTGTTTGGGTGTTGTTGTGCGAAGCCATGTCTCTCCTGGAGTGGATCGTTTTTGGGGAAGGGCGGGGGCAGCAGGTCGGGGCCGGGCCGCCGGTTGTGTGCCGCGTCACGCTAACCCTAAACCCAGGTTAAGATATTTACAACTAGTAATTGAGATATTTATGGACTCTACTCATCTCTGGTCATCTCCGCCTCGTAACGGGTGACCAGTGCTCCGCCGCTCTGCAGTCTCGGTGGGCGTGCCTCGCCGATCCGCCCACTGGACGTCCCCACGCAGTGTCCGCGAGAACACCAGTCACCTCGGGGCAGGTGTGGCGGGTCGAGCGAGACTCGCCCTCTCTCAAAGTGACTCGTGTATCAGCGCAAGGCTGGGGGCAGGCGGCCGCAGTGCTCCGCGGACGTGGCTCAGTGACGCGCGGCGTCGATGCGGGCGTCGGCGACTCGGTTGGCGGCGGCGCCGGCCGAGACACCGTCGAGGGCGGCGACGTCGAGAATTTCCTGCACCGTGTCGAAGATCTTCTCCACGCGGGGGGTGACGTCGGCTGCGGACTTGTGCTCGAGCTCGCCTGCCATCTGAATCAAACCGCCCGCGTTGGCCACGAAGTCCGGCACCCAGGTGATGCGACGCCTGGACAGGGACTGTTCCACGGTCGGGTCGACCAGTTGGTTGTTGGCGGCCCCGCAGACAATGGTTGCCGACAGGTCGCGAACGCTCTGATGGCTCAGGGTCGCTCCGAGGGCGCAGGGGGCGTAGATGTCGAGCGGCGAGGAGATCACCCCGGTCGCCGGTGTGAGGTCCGGGAAGTCCTGGGTGGCGCGGTTGAGCGCATCGGCGTTGATGTCGCACGCGACAACGGACGCGCCGGCTTCGATCAAGAGACGGATGAGGTGATATCCCACCTTCCCGGTTCCCTCTACGCCCACGTGCCGCCCCGCAAGGTTGGCGGATCCCCACGTGGATGCGGCCGCGGCGCGCATCGAGTGGAAGACGCCGAGCGCGGTCAGTGGTGCACTGTCGCCCGAGCCGCCCGCCGCCACGTTGCGACCGGTTACGTGGTGTGTGTACCTGCCGATTACGTCCATGTCATCCGAGGTGGTCCCTACGTCGCCGGCGGTGATGTAGCGGCCGCCGAGGGTTTCGACGAAGTGGCCGTACGCCGCGAGTAGTGCCTCGGACTTGAGCGTGCGGGGGTCGCCGATGATGACCGCCTTGCCGCCGCCGAGTTGCAGTCCGGCAGCGGCGGCCTTGTAGGTCATGCCCTTCGACAGCCGGAGGGCGTCGGTCAGTGCCGCCCGCTCGTCGGCGAAGGGGTAGAAGCGTGTGCCTCCGAGGGCCGGGCCGAGAACGGTGGAATGGATCGCGATGATCGCCTTCAACCCGGATTTCGCATTCTGGCAGAAGACGACTTGCTCGTGAGGTGAGTCCACGAAGTCGAGACGATCGAAGACGAAGGTGCGGTCGACATCTCCGACGGTGTCGTGGCTGGTCAAAGTCATGTTCGTGACCTATCTGAGGGGCGGCGCCGGATGAGACCGCCGCCATCGGTCGTGTGGACCGGAGTTGGTTGGCTGGGGTGTGCCAAGCGGGGCATGATTCGCCGTACCATCCTGAGATACTTTGAGATCGTTGTAAATATCCTAATCCGGAGTTACTGTCGTCACAAGGCTGCAAATGGGTGTCTCGTTACGACTTCCCGCGCGGCAGGCCAGTTGACCGCCTGCGCTGCGCCTTTCCGACGTGATCGAAGCTTCGAAGGAGTTCTCATGCTCGAACGACTACCTGCGCTCGTACTGTCCGAGCGTGCCCAGGTCCGCTGGCGCGCCGGCCAGGAGATGGTCCCGATGCGCGGTGTCCCGATGTTGCCGATGCCGCCGCACGTCGTCGATGTTGTGTCGCGGGCGGCGCCGGAGGTCTTTCCGCGTGACAGCCGAGGATCGCTCATCCTCAAGACCGCGGTCGCCGAACATTTGCGGGATGAGTTCGACTTGGCCGTGAATCCGGACCGGGAACTGCTGGTCACGCACGGCGCTCAGCACGGGCTCAGCGTCGCATTGCGCGCGCTGCTCGGGCCGGGTGACGAAGTCCTGATTCCTGCGCCCTCGTACTTTTTCGACGGCACCGTGCGGCTGGCCGGTGCGATGCCGCGGTACGTGCCGTCCGTGGAATCCGACGGCTGGCGGCTTCCTCTCGACCAGCTGGAGGCCGCGATTTCGCCCCGGACCCGGGCCGTCCTCCTGTGCAATCCCAACAACCCGACGGGGACCGTGCCCACACGGGAAGAGCTGACCATCGTGCTCGATCTTGCCCGCCGGCACGGCTTGTACGTGTTTGCCGACGAGTCCTACGAACGGTACGTGCACGAAGGGCCCGGATATGTGCCTCAGATGTCACTCGTGGACAGCTACGACCGGCTCGTCACGTTGACCAGCCTCAGCAAGAACTACGCGTTCACGAGTTGGCGAGTGGGCTACATCCACGCGAAAGCGGATCTGATCGACATCATCCATGCGGCACTGGAGTGGGATGCGATCAACATCGGTGACATCCCGCAGCTGGCCGCCGCGGCGGCGATCAGCGGACCCCAGGATTGGCTCGACCGTGAATTCTCCACGTTCCGGACGCGCCGTGACCTTCTCCTCGAAGGCGTTGCGGCTGCCGGCTTGACGGTGGTCACTCCGCATGCGGGGATCTTTGCTTTCGTGAACTTTTCGCCGCTTGGAGTTACGGGAGTTGAACTCGAGGAGACGTTGCTCGACGCGGGTATTGCCGCGCTCAGCGGTGACCGTTTCTTCGGTCCCGGGTCATGCGCGCGGGTGCTGTACGGGGGAACCGAGCCCAGCCTCGTCCAGCTCGGTCGACAGTTGAAAGTATTGGCGCACCGCGTAAGCGCGTAGACGCCAGGGGGCCCCTTTTTCGCATGGTTTCCGTGTGAATAGGGGCCCTTAGTTCTCAATCGGTACGTCTGCCAGGGACGCACCGAAATGGTTAACGCGGCACGCGGGCGTTGTCGACGGCGGCGGTCGGGATGACGGGAACCCGGATTTCGACCGAGGTCACTTCTGGGCTGGTTGTGAGGGCCTGCAGGATTTCTCGCCGTGCGGACTGAGTGCGGACCTTCATCGCTGCTCGTGCTGCCTCGGGATCCCGGTTGATGATGGCATCGACGACCGCCCGGCGCTCTTCGGTCCTGAAGGGGGGCATCTCGGGTTCGAGCATGACCGCGAGCCTGCCGATACGTTCGATCTCGTCGAAGACGTCGATGATGCTCGCGGCCAGTCGGTCGTTGCCGCATCCATTGGCGATGATGGCCTCGAACTCGTAGTTGGCCCGCAGTCTCTCGTCGAGATGGGGGCCGCCGAGTTGTCCGTAGCCGTCGTCGACGCACAATTCGACCAGCCGGGTTCGGTCTTCCTCGGACAGGCCCTTGGCGGCGGTGAGCGCCGCGGCCTCACTCTGGAGGATTGTGCGCATGTCGCAAAGATCGGCTACATCGCTGAGAGTGATCGACGAGACGACATATCCTGCCCGGCGGATCGGGACGACCAGACCGTCGCGGTGGAGCCGTGCCAACGCTTCCCGCACTGGGGTCTTGCTCAGTCCCCATGCGGCTGCGACCTGCTGCTCGGTGAACTGCTCGCCGGGCTTGCGCGCGAGTTCGATGATTTCTCGTTTGAGGCGCTGATATGCCTGCTCCATCAGGTTCGATCCGTCGTGAGCGGATTGGATCAAAGCTGGCTCGAACTTCATAGCGTCTCCTCCGCTGCACTTTCAGATACCAGTACTCATCGTAGAGGTAGGCTAGTCACTCGCTAAGTATCCTAAGCAGCTCTTGTAAATATCTTAAACTGTCTCTACTGTCGTGATACAGGCCACAGCGAGCGGCGACCCGAGTCAGGCTCAACTGCAGCAACTCGACTCGGTCACTACCGCCACGGGCCGCGTCGTATCTGAAAACCGGGTTGGTCCGATCGCCACACGCAGTCCTCGTGCTGGGCACTGCGGCTGCGAGATAATGCTCGCAGCGGGACATGGCCAGCCATCCTCCCAATGAAAGGCCCAGTCATGATCAATGACGGTGCTGTCGTCACACTCGATGACGAATCCGAACACCGCATGTGGCGCAAGGTCGGATTCCGAATCCTTCCGCTGGTCGGTGTCGCGTACATCGTCAGTTACATCGACCGGGCCAACCTCGGTTACATCGCCAAGCCGATGGGCGCGGACCTGTCCATGACCTCGGCTCAGATCGGGCTGGCGGCGGGCCTGTTCTTCATCGGATACATCCTTGTCGAAGTACCCAGCAACATGATGCTGCACCGCTTCGGCGCGCGACTGTGGATCAGTCGCATCATCGTCACCTGGGGAATCATCACTATGTTGACCGGGGCGGTTCACTCCGCCGGCCAGCTGTACATCGCACGGATTCTGCTCGGATTCGCCGAGGCCGGCCTCGCCGCAGGAATCCTGCTCTATCTGACGTTCTGGTTCCCCAAGAAGCAGCGCACGTGGGCGATGTCGACGTTCTTCCTCATGATTCCGCTGTCCGGGATCCTCGGCGCACCGGTCGCGGCGGCGCTCCTGAAATGGGGACAGAGCGTATTGGGTATCGAAGGCTGGCGTTCACTGTTCGTCGTCGAAGGTGCGGTCACCGTCCTCGTCGGCATCGTGATCCTGCTCTTCCTCCCGGACCGGCCCTCGAAGGCCAAGTGGCTCAACGCCGCAGAGAAGGCGCACATCGAGGGTGTCCTCGCGCACGAGACCGAGCAAAGCGTCGGCCACGGTGCACTGACCGGCATGCGACAGGCACTGCTCGACAAGAAGGTGTGGGCGCTCGGGTTCTCGTTCTTCGCGATCGTATTCGGGCTCTATCCCATTGCCTTCTTCCTGCCGACGATGATCTCCAACCTCACCGAGACCATCGGGTCCGCCGGGAACGTGTCCAGCGTCTTGCTCGCCGCCATTCCGTCGGTTGCAGCCATGGTGGCAATGGTGCTGTGGGCGCGTGTCGCCGCGAAGAAGTCGATCATCTTCTCTACCACCGTGCCGATGGCATGCGGTGCGATCGGACTGGTCGCCGCGACGTTCACTCAGAACGGTGTGCTGTTCATCATCGCCGTCTGCGTGAGTGTGTCGGGCATCTACACCGCGATCCCGCAGTTTTGGCGCCTGCCGGCGCTGAGTATGACCGGTGCGGCCGCGGCCGCCGGAATCGGCCTGATCAACTCTATGAGCAACCTCAGCGGATTCATCGGGCCCTACATGACAGGTGCTATAGAGACGGCCACCGGCAGCTACACCTACGCGCTGCTGGCCATCGCCGTCATCATGGTTCTGGGCATCGTGGTTCTGCTCACCGCTGGGCGGCGTGCGGAACGAATCGGCAGCGAGGAGGGTGGTACCTCCTTTCACACGGACGTGACCGAGCCCCGACTCCTTACGGAGAACAAGTGACCTCCAGTCGAAACGTTGGATTGATCGTGGGCGATGTCCAACGCGGGATCATCGCCCAATTCGGTTTCGCCCGCCAAGTTCTCCCCACGCTCGAGCACGTGATTCCCGCTGCCCGAGCGCACGACATCGATGTGATCTTCCTGCGAGCGGGATTCCGTGCAAACGGGGCGGATATCAACCCTCGAAACACTCTGTTCCGCAACCTGTTCGAGATGGGTGAGGTCTTTGATGCCGACTCGCCCAGTACCGCCATCGAGCCGGGTCTCGGACCGGAAAAGGGTGACACCGTCGTCCTGAAGAGGCGGACGAGCGGGTTCTTCGGAACTGAACTCGATCTCATTCTCCGCAGCAAGAACATCGATAACATCGTCATCTGCGGTGTGGCCACCGGCGCTATGGTCGCGGCCACCGTCTTCGCCGCATCCGACCTCGACTACCGTATTACCGTCCTGCGGGACGGCTGCGCCGACGGCGACCAGTCCGTCCATGATCTGTTGATGGACAATCTCTTTCCATCGCGCGGCGCACAGGTATTGGACGCCAAAGAGTGGATCGACACCCTCTGAACACGACCGAAACGATGACGCGGCGGGACACGATCCGATCTCGTGCCGCAGACTCTCCACCTTCGATATAGATGCGTCCGCCGCGATCCGGCTTCAGACGCAAGAAGGACGACGACAACATGACTCAGTCCATCGAACCTCACCTGAGGCCGCACGACCTCGCTGATCGATGTCGATCCGGCTCCGGGCCGGTCCTGCTGACCGGTGTGCAGGCCATTGCCCGCGGCCGGGTCGAACCCACCGACCGACTCGAGGACAGGGAGCCACCGGTGGCGAAACCGTTCGCCACCGGCGGCGAGACGCGGTTGGACATGCTGTCGATCGAATGCGAGGACACCAGCGCGATGGTGCCCCGGGTGACGTCGATGTTCTTCCGGCTGGGAGTCGAGCTGAGAGATTTTTCGACCTGGAGATCGGTGCGAGCGGAGGGCCCGGCAAGGCGTCGTTGTCGCTATCCGGATCCCGGGGCACCTTTCGCCGGAAATACTCGTCAAACGCTTGAATCGGCTGATCGGGGTCATCAAGATCAGGCACGCGGATTCCATTCTCGAGGTCCCACACTGCAGCACCTTCGTGGAGGTGGGGGCAACCGGTCATTTCGTCGAGGGCGTCGCGCTACTCGGAATCGAGTTCCGTGCGGCAGTCCTCGACTACACCCGCAACTTCATCGTTCTCCGCTTCTCCGGACCGCCGGACCGTCTCGGCTCGGTCTTGGAGCGCCTCACCAAGCTCGGCGCCAAGAGGATGCGTGGGGACATCCGGGTGTCGACACGACAAGTGACGTCCGCGGTCCTGCTCGGCCGCATACCAACCCCCACCTGATCGGAGCAGGCTCATGTGACTCGAAGACATCTGGTGCGGGCCCACCTACACGACCCGACCCGTAGGTCCACCCGGAGAACCGTCGACTGTGGGTACAGGTCACGTCCTACCACCGGGCGTCCACTGTCGATCCAACGCCTTCAGAAGTTTTGTGGGGGCTAGCGATACCCTAAAACCACAATCACCGGCGAAGCATCAGCCTGCGCCAGCTCACCGGAAACCCAACCTCAGCGCGGTCGCGGCGGCCACCCCGTCGATACCGAACGCAGAAATCTCGGCAACCATGTCCGACTTCGTCCCCGACAAGACACAACGCCACCTCCCTCGGATCAAATCGGACCTGGACGCGGCCGGCTTCGACGACGCAGAGGAAATTGCGCGCGGCGGTTTCGGCGTCGTCTATCGATGCCGTCAGGCACACCTCGACCGGACCGTGGCAGTCAAGGTACTCACCAGCGATCTCGATCAGGCGAACTGTGACCGTTTCCTCCGCGAACAACGCATCATGGGGCGCCTGACAGGCCACCCCAATATCGTCAACGTCCTCGAAGCCGGCGTCACCGATGCTGGCCGACCGTTCATCGTCATGCCGTACCTGCCACAGAGCTCACTCGAGTCCCACATCCGGCGCGACGGTCCCCTTCCGTGGACCGCGGTCATCAGCCTCGGCATCAGCATGGCGTCGGCCCTGGAGACGGCGCACCAGAGCGGAATCCTCCACCGCGACGTCAAGCCCGGCAACATCCTCTTCACCGACTATGGAGGACAGCAGCTCACCGACTTCGGAATCGCACACCTCACGGGTGGGTTCGAAACCGGCGCCGGCACCCTCACCGGGTCACCGGCCTTCACCGCCCCGGAGATCCTGCTGGGCAAGCCTGCCTCGATCGCCGCGGACATCTACAGCCTCGGTGCCACACTCTTCTGTGCGCTGACCGGCCATGCCCCCTTCGAACGCCACAGCGGTGAGAAGGTGATCGCCCAGTTCGTCCGCATCACCACCGACCCGATCCCACGGCTGGCCGGGCTGGGCATCCCCGACGACGTGTGCGCGGCAGTGGAAAGATCAATGTCCGCGAACCCCGCCGATCGCCCGAAGACCGCAGCCGAACTCGGTATCGCGCTACAACACGCTCAGCGCCAACACGGATATCCCGTGGACGAGATGGCCTTGAATACTGCGCACCCCGAGCACCCCGAGCACACAGGGCACACACCGCCCACCGAGGAGCCGATCGCAGACAGCGCCGCCCGCATCCAGCCTCGCTTCACCGTCGCCGAGGCACCGTCACCATCCAACATCAAGCCCACACCCCCCGCGTTCGGGAACGTTCCCGGGAATCTCTCGGTAGAACTCACCAGCTTCGTCGGTCGCCGCCAGGAACTCGCCGCGGCACGCAAGCTGCTCACCAGCGCCCGCCTTCTGACATTGACCGGTATCGGAGGTGTCGGAAAGTCCCGGCTCGCGCGACGCATCGCAACGGACATTCGCCGCGTGTTCGACGACGCCGTCTGGCTCGTCGAACTCGGAGACCTGCACGACCCGGACTTACTCGCCGAGATCCTGGCCACATCACTGCACCTGCGCACGGACACCGGACTACCCGTCGAGCACATCCTCATTCAGCACCTTGCCTCACGCCGACTGCTTCTCGTGCTCGACAACTGCGAGCAAATCATCACCGCAGTCGCGAGACTCACCGAGACATTGCTACGAGCATGCCCGGATCTGCGGATCCTGGCCACCAGCCGCGAGCCGATCGGCATTCAGGGCGAAGTCGCTCTGCGAGTGCCACCATTAGGGATCCCGGACGCCGACAAGGAGCCGCCCCTACGCGGGCTTCCCCAATACGACGCCGTGCAACTCTTCGCCGACCGAGCGACCGCCGCCGTGCCCACCTTCGAGGTCAGCGACGACAACCGCGTAACCGTGACCCGCATCTGTCAGCGCCTCGACGGGCTCCCACTGCCCATCGAACTCGCCGCAGTCCGGCTGCGCGCTATGTCCGCCGAGCAGATCCTCGCGAGGCTGACCGACCGCTACCAGCTCCTGACCTCGGGCGGTCGCACCGCCCCTACCCGCCAGCAGACCCTCCGGCTCTGCATCGACTGGAGTTACGACCTGTGCACACCACAGGAACGAACACTGTGGAGCCGATTGTCCGTATTCGCGGGCAGCTTCGAACTGGACGCGGCCGAGGCGATTTGCGGGCGCGACTTCTCACCGCAACTGCTGCTCGACCTGGTGTCTTCGTTGGTCGACAAGTCCATCCTCATCCGAGAAGACGCCGGGACAGTCGTGCGTTATCGGCTACTCGACACACTCCGCGAATATGGTCGAGGCAAACTCGATGCACAGACAGACCTGGAAGAGCTTCGCCGCCAGCACTGCGAGTGGTACTCGCAACTAGCAACGCAGGCCGAAGCTGAATGGCTCAGCTCCCACCAGGCAACGTGGATCGCGCGACTGGACCGCGAACAAACGAACCTGCGGGACATGCTCGAATTTTGCCTCTCCGACGCTGCGGATACATCAGGTGTCGAGATGGACCGAAGTACCGGACTGCGAACGGCAGCGACGCTATCGGTGTTCTGGCTCGCACGAGGACAATTCAGCGAGGGAGAACGCTGGCTCACCCGCCTCCTCTCGCAGCCGACACCCGGACCCTCACACGAACGGGCAGCCGCGCTGTACTCCACGTCCATGTTCGCAGCCGCGCAAGGGCTGATACCCGCAGCGCAGGATCGCCTCGCCGAACTCAGACTCTTTGCCGACGAGCTCAACAGCCCAGCACTGCGGACCCTGTCCACCCACGCCGCCGGATATCTCGCGCTCTACAGTGGTCGGCCCGCCGACGCGATCGGAGACTTCGAAGACGCTGTCACCAGCTTCGAACAGGAAGGAAACCTACTCCGACAAGTCGGAAGCCTGATCGGACTGGCACTCGCCTGCGGACTTACCGGCGACGAATCCCGGGCTGTCCGCTGCCATGAGCGCATTATCGCGATCACTGAACCATTGGGTGAGTCGATCTACCGCTCGTACTCGCGATGGGCGTGTGGGCTCGCGGTGTGGTTGCAAGGTGACCCGGAGCGGGCTGTGCAACTGCTCCAACAAGGTCTGCGGTTGACGCGTCTCGTCGACGACCCACGCGGGTCCGCATGGTGCCTGCAGACGCTGGCGTGGATTGCCGCCGAGCGGCGCGACGCCAGACGCGCCGCAGTGCTATTGGGCGCTGCGGAAACGCTCTGGCAGGCGATGGGCAGCCCCACGATGCAGTTTCCGAATCTTCGCCGCTACCAGAAGGAATGTGAGCGACGCGTCCAAGCGATGCTCGGCGGCAGGGGATTCGAAGCTGAGTCCGCACGTGGCCGCTCACTCAAATCCGATGAGGCCATCGCCTTCGCCCTCGACGAGAAGGCCGAGCAACCCGCTCGAGACAACGATCCGGGCGTGAGTTTGACACGTCGTGAATTGCAGGTGGCCCGGTTGGTAGCCGAGGGAATGACGAACCGGGCTATCGCCGACAGGTTGGTGATCTCACCCCGCACCGCCCAGGGACATGTCGAGCATGTCTTGGTCAAACTCGGCTTCACTTCAAGAGCGCAAATCGCAGCCTGGATTGTCGAGCGCGAGCCGACCCCTCGCCCCTGACCAGGGGTCATTCGCCTCCCTCTCCCTCTGCGGGGGCGGTGAGCGCCACGTCGGCGGCGTTCCACCCGTCGAGTTCGTACCCGGGGCCGCATCAAGAAGCGCGTCACCCAGTCGAGGTTTGCAGTTCTGAATCGAGTTGCATTGGAGCATCGTTCGTGCCGTGCCGTGCCGTGCCGTGGCTTCGGCGGAGTTGGCTTGGCGAGGGTCCGGTACATTCGCTGTGGGTTAGTCGCTAGCGGAGAATGGCGACCGGTGATCTGATTTAGTTTCAGATGGCCACGTCCAGCCGCGTTGCGTGTTGCGGTGCAGGGTGTTTGCGATGTCGTGGCCGGTCCAGTGTATGGAGTCGATGCCGGCGTCCTCGATGGCGTCGCATAGGCGACCGAATTGACGGTTGCGCGATTGTAGGATTTCCCTGTCTGACACACGGCTTGGGGCGACCATATATCGCCACCGCGGTTCCCGAGCGGTCAATATCGAGTGGGGGAGGGTCCGCTCCCGACGAGCGGTCCGGCAATGGCCCACTCTTCCCGCGAGCAGGCCGCATTGAAATTCCTGTACCCGGCGACCTGAGCGCTGGGCCTTGAACACGGAAGGCATCGAGTAGTTGTACATCGGGACGGCAAACAGGTAGGAGCTCGCGCCCAGGAACTCTTCGACGAGTTCGTCCTGCAAGGTTGCCACCGTCCTCTGCTCCGGGGCGTGTTGGTGGGCGGGTGTGGTGCGAGCGGTGATACCGGCAGCGTCCAAATGGCCGAGCGGGTTGAGGGCAAGGTCGCGGTGGACGACGTCGCCGCCCCAGGCCTCGGCGAAGGTGTCAGCGACCTGCCGGGAGTAGGAGGCGGCCGGAGGCCGAGGAGTCGATGCGCAGAAGGTAGGACATGGTCTTGCTTTCTGTGTCAGGTGATGTCGCTGTGTGGTTGTGCTCAGGAGGGCTGTGTGCCTGGGACGACGCAACCGTCCGAGCCGCAGATGCCGTCGGCCTGGGCGACGGTAGGGAGCGCCCGCGGGACGGTATGACCGGCGTCCCACGTATCGGTCATCGCGGCGAGAAGATGATCCGTGCCGATGGCCCCGTTGATGGTGCGGCTGCCGTCGATGACGAGGAAAGGCACGCCGCGGGCACCTAGGCGTTGAGCCTCGCGCTGGTCGGCTAACACCTGCGCGCGGTAGCGACGGTCGTCGAGGACCTCGGTGGCCTCCTCTCGATCCAGACCCAGTTGTGCAGCGAAGTCGAGCACCTCGCTTCCGGTCCCGGAACTTGTCAAGGTGTTTGAGTCCAACGGGTGTTACGCGGCGGGCTGATCCGCGGTGGGTTAGGCCTCCTCGTGCTCGGCGACGGGCTGGTTGATCCAGGCGTCGGTCGGCAGGTCGAGGATCTTCGGGGTACCGGTTGTGCCGAAAGGCTCGGGGCGCTCGAGGCGGGCCGAAGAGAGCACCGCAGCGCGTTCGTCGGCCTTGTGAGCGGCCAGTCCGACGTGCGCGTTGGCGGGGGTGTGCAGGCCGATGCCGGTATGGCGATGGTCGTGGTTGGCCAGCATGGGCTACGACGCCGCCGCTGATCCACGGTAGCTTCGACCGCCTCCGTACGTGCTGCCGGAGCGCTTTGCTCCGCGGTAGCGAGTACGGTAGCGGAGGTTTGCCCTGCTCGGTCCATCAAAACTGCTCCCCGACCGGCTACCATCAGAACCGTTCGGTTTGTCGACAACCGCGAGATGAGACTCAAGCGCCGCAAGCTATCAGTCGTCAGCAGTCTTGAGCGCCCGGACGTGCGACGACGAGCGCACCCTCCGCGTTCGATGGTGAATCGGACTTCTCTCTCCGCCCGAGCCGCAAACCCGACACGGGACGAGTAGCCCATTACTCGCGACGGCGTGCGTCACCCAGGGCAGACTTGAATCGTCCGATGGAGCACCTTGAACCGTCCGATAGAGCACGCCGACGTTGCTGGGCAAGCGGCAGCACCCCCATCCACCGGAACATGAACGTCGAAGGAGAGCACGACGATGAGATACTCCCTCAGCCCTGTGCGGCGACATGGTCACAGCACCCTGGGGCCATGTCCAGTACCGCTGTCCCCGAAAGCGATGGCGCAACTCTATACGCGCTACTTGGAGCTGAAGAACTCGAATCGGTTGCCGGCGGACATCACGTTCGAGCAATACTATGACGTCTGGCGATCTGGACGGCGCGGCGAGAACTTTGTAGGTCTCGACGACGGGGCCACGACACACGGGCCAAGCACCGACAAGGAACTGATCACCCGCCCGGACACGCAGCTCAAGGGTGTCATCCGCACCATCGTTCTCCTTGTTGACTTCCCAGACAAATCACACGATTCCGAGCACGGAACCGGGTACTACGAGGAAATGCTGTTCAGCAGCGGAACCTTCCCGACCGGAAGCATGCGCGACTACTACCGGAAAGTGAGTGGCTTCGATGCGGCCACCGGCACCGGGATCGACATCCAAGGAGCCGTGCACGGCTGGTTCCGGCTACCACGACCGCTCAGCGCCTACGCCGACGGCAACTCGGGTATGAGCAACAACTTCCCCCGCAACGCACAAGGTTTGGCGCGAGACGCCGTCCGCGCCGCCCTCGCCGAGGGCATCGACTTCACACCCTTCGACGCGCTTGGGGAAGATACGGTCACCGCCCTGTTCATCGTCCATGCCGGCAGTGGGGCTGAGGAAACCCGGTCCAAGGACGATATCTGGAGCCTGAAATGGGTGATTCCCGGTGGCGTCGAGGTTGGCGCGAACCTATCTGTGAGCACTTTCCTCACTGTCCCCGAAGACTGCAATATGGGGGTTTGCGCCCACGAGTGGGGTCACCTTGCGGCACGCTGGGCCGACTACTACGACACCGGGCAGAGCGATCACACTAGATCGGCCGGACTCGGAAGCTACTGCCTGATGGCTGCAGGCAGCTGGGGAAACCAAGGACTGACCCCCGTCTTCCCCAGCGGGATGCTGCGCATGTTCCATGGGTGGACAACGCCGAAGCTCGTCACCAAGTCGACCACGAATATCGCATTGAAGCCGGCGGCCCAGGGCGGGAATATGCTGTTCGTTCAGAACAAGAGGAAGATGAGCGAGTCTCAGTACATCGTTGTCGAATACCGCCGTCGGCGAGGTCAAGATACGTTCTTGCCGGATGAGGGCATTGCTATCTACGTCGTCGACGAGGCAATTGAGAATGTAAATGACGAAGAGGGCCTGGCGATCGAATTGCTCCAGGCGGACGGTCGGCGAGATCTCGCAGCAATATTCCGTGGCGGAAATCGCGGCGACGAGAATGATTTGTATCCGTTCAACGGCAACAATGTCGTTGGCGAAGCAACGAATCCGGCGCTTAACCTTCCTGGTGACAGATGGTCAGGAGTCACCATCAGCGTGAAGGGCACCCCAGGCGATGACCAGATGCATGTTGATGTAGCGATGGCGTGATCAACCCCGACCGCGCGGACCGAACAGACTCATTACTGAGTGACAGAGCGTCAGTACGCATCGGCACCGTATCCACCGCCGAATCACGGTGATCGCGGACGTGACTCGGGCGGATTGGTACCGGGGTCCAAGTCGGAATTGAGGTCGGGCCGATGCCTTTCGTCCCGCCATCAACTTCATTGCACGAAAGGAGCTAGGTATTAGCAGTATTCACCAATCCCCAGGGTAGAAATAGATTTCACGTAAGTCTGACGGCCCGGCAACCGGTGATCGCACCACCTCCACGCCGTAGTCGTCAGCTCGTGCGCAGGCAACTGCACTCAGCAGCCGAACTTCGTGAACCTGGACTTCCAGACTTTCCACAGTCTCCTGGTCACCCTGGGCGGCACCCGGCCGGATCGAGACTTAAGGTTCCGTTCTGATCGACCATGGGTAGCGGTAGGGTTCCGACCCAGCATCCAAATGGTTCGCAGGGCGTCCGCATTGGGACGTACAGATCGGTCCTGGCGAACGTGAGACATCCAGTGGTGTGCGAAAATTGAACCGTCGTCGTACTTCCCCAGTGACAACTTGTCGTCGCACCAGCCGACAGCGCCACACCAGGAGCAACCCGGGCAACGGAGGGCGAAGCCGGCCAACAGTTCGCGTGAGGTTGCACCTTGAAAGTGGACACCGGATTTCATGCGGCAGCTGACAGCGTAGACAACGCGATCAGTCGTTGTCCGAACTCGATGGGAGTGAGGTAGCCGAGGGCGGAGTGACGGCGTCGCCGGTTGTAATACAAGAGCCACTCGAACAGCTCCAGCCGTCCCTGCGCCTTCGATGTCCAGCCCCGTCCGTGCAGCCATTGCCGTTTGAGGGTCTGGAAGGACGACTCGCGAGGGCGTTGGCGTAACTTGACCCGACCCGGTCTCGACTACGGTGGCGGTGCTGAAGGTTGGCGCCCGAGCTAGATGGTTGATTCCTTGAAGCGTGTCGCGGAGGAGGAGTAGGCGGAGGGTTTCCAAGATCAAAGCGTGACCAAAGAACTGGAAACCCTCCTGACCGAACTGTATGTGCTCATCGACGATCATGTCGTCGAACCCCGCTCCGGTCGGGGTCGGCGGCCCGTGCTCAGCGATGCCGAACTGCTCACCCTGGCCGTGGCACAGATGCTGCTCGGGTTCGACTGTGAACGCCGGTGGATCCGGCACGCCCACCACAGCGTCGAGTTGCGTGCCCTGTTTCCCTACATTCCCGGACAGTCGGACTACAACAAACGTGT
>NZ_JBHWUE010000102.1:0-31855 GCF_042738615.1 Rhodococcus sp. NPDC059968 | reverse complement strand
CCTCGGCGATCTTCGCCTGGTCGGGGGTGACGACGTCCATGATGACCCCGCCCTTCAACATCTCGGCCATGCCACGCTTGACGCGTGCCGTACCGGTGGTGGGGGTGGTGTCGGGGGTGCTCACAGCGAACTCCTGGGTTGTGGCGTGGATTGACTTCGATAGCGGCAAGCGTGAGCGACGACGTTCACGCTGCAGTACCCGATTCTAGGACGAGGGGCCGTCCACTTCCGTAGCCAGTCCGCGATTGCTGGCTTTCTTCGGACTCCCGGAGCGGCTCAGGTGATCGCGCGCACCTCGGGTTCGTCCGCGGCCGAGGCCACCGCGCCTGCTTCGCCCAGGAGATCCGCGAGGTCGTGCGGATACACGGCCTCACCTGCCGCCGCCAGCTCACGAACCGTGTACGCGGTGCACCACCGGTGACCGGTGATGGTGCGGTTCTCGAGTTCGGTGAAGCCCCCGTGGTGCGGCTCGAACCCGTCGGTGCGCAGCGCGAAGAACAGCTCCTCGGAGCGGATGAGCTGGCCGTTCCAGGAGAAGATGGCGACCCGACGCCACATGGGACCGCGTAGCGATTCGGGCGACGCGGTGTGCCCGGTCTCCTCGGCGATCTCCCGGACCGCGGCGGCCCGCAGGTTTTCCCCCTTCTCGACGGCGCCACCGATCGTGAACCAGTAGTAGATGTCGGGGACGGTGGGGTCGTGACCCCGGAGCAGCAGGACCCGGCCCCGACCGTCGAGCAGCACCACCCGCGCGGATGTGCGGACGGAGTCGAGGGCCAGACCCTCGGTGACCGCAGCGGCGGACGAGCGTTCGGTGATCTCGAAGTACGTCGGCAGAGGGGCCGTGCCCCCGAGGTGCAGCCATCGGACGGGTCGCCGGGTGCGGAGCGCGAGGGTGTCGCGGACGGCGTCGTTGTGGAATCGGCGGGCGATCAGCACCCGCGCCTCGGCATCGGCGAGTTCTGCCACCAGTTGGGGGCGCAGGGTGTCCGGGTCGAGGGAGGAGAGGGCACTCGACAACGCGTTCTCGGCGATCTCCCGGTCGGCTCGGTCCGACCGTTCCGCCCGGGCCGCCAGCGCGGCCAGCGACCTGCCCTCGGGTGGGTCCATCGCCGCGGCCGCCGCTCGCACGGCCACCGCCCGCCGGGCGAGAGCCGCGTCGAGGGCCTGCCAGGACAGGTCGCAGCGGACGTGCAGGCGGTCGAGGCGGTTGGCCGTTCCGTACGCCCACAGGCCGATCGTCAGGACGACGGCGGCGACCAGGGCGAGAACCAGGATCGTGAGGGCGGAGAACGTCACGAGCCGACCTCCCGGACGCCGTCGCGGCCGACGGTGACCGTCTCGTAGACGCGCAGGATCTGTTCGGCCACCACCGGCCAGTCGTATTCGGTGACCACCGTCCGGCCGGCGTCGGTGAGTGCGGCGCTGCGCTCGGGGTCACCGAGCACCGAGTCGATGCCCGCGGCGAGCGCCGCCGCATCCCCCACCGGCACCAGCACGCCGGCCTGCCCGTCCCGCAGGACGCGGCGGAAGGCGTCGAGTTCGCTCGCCACGACGGCGGCTCCCGCGGCCATCGCCTCAACCAGCACGATGCCGAAGCTCTCACCGCCGAGGTTGGGTGCGCAGTACACGTCGGCGCTCCGCAGCGCCGACGCCTTCTCGGCGTCGTCGACCTGGCCGAGCAGACGCAGGTGCCCGAAGACCGGGCCGGCCTCGCGGCGCAACTTGTCCTCGTCGCCGCGGCCGACCACCAGCACCTCGAGATCGGGGTACTTCTCGACCAGGGCGGGCAGCGCCTTCAGGAGCACCGCCATCCCCTTGCGGGGCTCGTCGTAGCGGCCGAGGAAGAGGATGGTCTTTCCGGGACGCGGGTAGCCGGGCAGCGGCTCGGCGTTCGCGAACGCCGGCACGTCGACGCCGTTGGGGATTTCGACCGCATCGGAGCCGAGTGATTCCACCTGCCAGCGTCGCGCGAGTTCCGACACCGCGATGCGGCCGCTGATCTTCTCCAGGTAGGGCTGGAGCACACCCTGAAACGTGCTCAGCACCAACGACTTCGTGGTCGAGGTGTGAAACGTCGCCACGATGGGCCCCTCGGCCACGCGCATGGCGAGCATCGACAGGCTCGGCGCATTGGGCTCGTGGATGTGCAGGACGTCGAAGTTGTTGTCCGAGATCCAGCGCCGCACGCGGGCGCTCGCAGCGGGGCCGAAACTCAGCCGGGCCACCGAGCCGTTGTAGGGAATGGCGAGGGCGCGTCCCGCAGAGACGACGAAGTCGGGCAGGTCGACGTGGTCGGACGCCGGCGCCAGCACGCTCACCTTGTGCCCGCGCTCGATCAGGACCTCCGCGAGGTCGACGACGTGGGCCTGCACTCCGCCCGGGACGTCGAACGAGTACGGGCAGACCATTCCGATCTTCACGAGTTCTCCATGCGGGAGAGCCTCGCCTGGGACAGGTCGGAGAGCCACAGCGGCTGAAGCATGTGCCAGTCCTCGGGATGTGCCGCGATGTTGGCCTCGAACCGATCCGCAAGCGCCTGGGTCGCCGCGGCCACCCCGGCGGTGGTGTCGATCGGCGGGTCGATGCGGAAACCCCACCCGCCGTCAATGAACCAGCAGTGCACCGGCAGCAGCGGCGCGCCGGTGTCGATCGCCAGCTTGGCGGGACCGGCGGGCATGCGCGTCGGCTCCCCGAAGAACGTCACCGGGACACCCTTCTTCGCCAGGTCGCGTTCACCGAGAAGGCACACGATGCCGTTGTCCCGCAGTCGCGCCGACAGTTCCACGAACGGTGGGTGCTCTCCCCCGCTGAGCGGGAAGATCTCGAAACCGAGCCCTTCGCGGTAGTCGACGAAACGCTGGTACAGCGACTCGGGCTTCAACCGCTCGGCGACCGTGGACAGACCGCCCCAGTGCTGGGCGCACCACACACCGGCCATGTCCCAGTTGCCGCTGTGCGGCAGTGCCAGAATCGCGCCGCGGCCGGCCTCTTTCGCGGCGTCGAGGTGCTTCTGCCCTTCGATCAGCTCGTCGAGGGCGGCGCCGGTCTTCACGAGGTCCATCGACGGCAGCCGGAAAGCCTCCCGCCAGTAGCGCGCGTAGGACCGCATCGAGGCCCGCATCAGGGTGTCCGGCACATCGGCCGCGGGCACACCCAGCACGCGGGCGAGATTGCGGCGCAACTGTTCCGGGCCGCCGTTCCGGACGGCGAAGTCGGCTCCCGTGTCGAACAAGGTGACGGCGGCCTTCTCGGGCAGCGCACGGACCAGCCGCCAGCCGGCCGCGTATCCCAGGTCGCTGATACGTTCCGCCAGTCCGCTCACTGGGCGCTCGCCTGTCCGTCTTCCGGCGTCGTGTCCGTCGTCGGCAGGGGCAGCACGTCGCGCGCGCCCGGCGACCGGCGGACCGCCAGTACCCGCTGGAACACGGTGATGACGCTGCCCGCCGACAGCAACCACATCGCGACATGGATGGCCCACGGGACTCCGAGCCCGGTCACGCCGGCACCGACCAGCACGATGATCAGCCGATCGGGTCGTTCGATGAGTCCGCCGTCGGCGGACAGTCCACTCGCCTCCGCGCGCGCCTTGGCGTACGAGATCACCTGCGAGGTGACGAGGCACAGCAGAGTCGCGATCAGCAGCGGCTTGCTGTTCTCGTGATAGACCGCCCACCACGCGAGACCGGCGAAGATCGCACCGTCGGCCACCCGGTCGCAGGTGGCGTCGAGAACGGCGCCGTACCGGGTTCCGCCGCCGCGGGCACGGGCCATCGCACCGTCGAGCATGTCGAACATGACGAACAGCCAGATGAACATCGCTCCCCAGAACAGATGTCCGCTGGGAAACAACGTGACCGCGCCGGCCACGGTCGCCACGGTGCCGATGACGGTGACGGAATCCGGGGTGAGCCCGGTCTTGACCAGGGCCTTCCCCAGTGGCGCCGTCACCTTGGACACGGATGCCCGTCCGAAGAAGCTCAGCACCTCTCCACCCCGTTCTTCACTTCCTGCCAGGAACCCCGAACGCGTGAGTCAGCGACTCGCGCGTCATTCATCTATCGAGTCATTCATTCCAGGCCTTCGCCAGCAGCCCCCGGGTCTCCCGCAGCAACTGCGGCATGACCTTGACCCCGGCGAGGACCGTGATGAAGTTCGCGTCCCCGCCCCAGCGCGGAACGATGTGCTGATGCAGGTGTTCGGCGAGGGAACCGCCGGCGGCCGCACCGAGATTGAGGCCGACGTTGAACCCGTCCGGCCGCGACACCCGCTTGATCACGCGCAGGGCCTGCTGCGTGAACGACATCAACTCGGCGCTTTCCTCTTCCGTCAGGTCTTCGAGCGCCGCGACCTTGCGGTAGGGAACGACCATCAGGTGCCCCGGGTTGTACGGGTACAGGTTCAGCACCGCGTACACATGTTCCCCGCGGGCCACGATCAGCCCGTCCTCGTCGTCCATCTTGGGGATGTCGATGAACGGCTCGTTCGGGGTGTCCCGCGACTTCGGCGCCTCGGCGATGTACGACATGCGGTGCGGCGACCAGATCCGCTGAAGGTGATCGGGCTCTCCGGGGCCGCGGTCCACGAGGCGGCCGGGGCCGGCGAGCATCTCGTCCTCGGTCACGTCGTCACCTCCGGTCATGGACGTCACCCTTCCTTACCGGGTTCCAGCAGTTCCGCCGTCGGCGAGGCGTTCTCGCGGCGACCGATCCAGTCGGTGACAATGCGCACGGCGTCGTCCACGGGCACCCCGTTGACCTGGGTGCCGTCGCGGAATCGGAAGCTGACGGCGCCCGCCTCGACGTCGCGCGCACCCGCCAGCAGCATGAACGGCACCTTCTGCGCGGTGTTGTTGAAGATCTTCTTCTGCATGCGATCGTCGCTCGCGTCGACCTCGGCACGGATACCGGCAGCCTTCAGCCGCTTCACCACGTCGAAGAGGTGGTCGGCGAACGTCTCGGCCACCGGGATGCCGACCACCTGGACGGGCGCCAGCCACGCCGGGAACGCACCGGCGTAGTGCTCGGTGAGCACGCCGAAGAACCGTTCGATGGAACCGAACAGGGCCCGGTGGATCATGACCGGACGCTGCTTGGTGCCGTCGTTGGCCGTGTACTCGAGGTCGAAACGCTCCGGCAGGTTGAAATCGAGCTGAATCGTCGACATCTGCCAGGTGCGGCCCAGGGCGTCCTGCACCTGCACCGAAATCTTCGGTCCGTAGAACGCGGCGCCGCCCGGATCGGGAACGAGGTTCAGCCCCGACGACTCCGCGACCTCGGCGAGCGTCGCCGTCGCTTCCTCCCACACGGCGTCGTCGCCGACGAACTTGTCCGGGTTCTTGGTCGACAGCTCGAGATAGAAGTCGTCGAGTCCGTAGTCCTTCAGCAGGCCGAGGACGAACTGCAGGGTGGTCGCCAGTTCGTCGCGCATCTGCTCACGGGTGCAGTAGATGTGCGCGTCGTCCTGCGTCATGCCGCGCACGCGGGTGAGTCCGTGGACGACACCCGACTTCTCGTACCGGTACACCGAACCGAACTCGAAGAGCCGCAACGGCAGTTCGCGGTACGACCGGCCCCGGGAGCGGAAGATCAGATTGTGCATCGGGCAGTTCATCGGCTTGAGGTAGTAGTCCTGGCCCGGCTTGCGCACGGTGCCGTCCTCGTTCAGCTCCTCGTCGATGTGCATCGCCGGGAACATGCCGTCGCGGTACCAGTCCAGGTGACCCGACACCTCGTAGAGGTGGCCCTTGGTGATGTGGGGGGTGTTGACGAACTCGTACCCCTCCTCGACGTGGCGCTTGCGGGAGTAGTCCTCCATCTCGGTGCGGATGATCCCGCCCCGCGGATGGAACACGGGCAGTCCGGAGCCGAGTTCGTCGGGGAAACTGAACAGGTCGAGTTCCGACCCCAGCTTGCGGTGGTCACGACGCTCGGCCTCGGCGAGCAGTTCGAGGTGCTGGTCCTGCGCCTCCGCCGACTCCCACGCGGTGCCGTAGACGCGCTGGAGATCGGCGTTGTCCTGGTTACCGCGCCAGTATGCCGCCGAACTGCGGGTGAGCTTGAACGCCGGGATGTGCTTGGTGGTGGGGATGTGCGGGCCGCGGCACAGGTCTCCCCACACCTTCTCGCCCGTCCGCGGGTCCAGGTTGTCGTAGATGGTGAGCTCGTTGCCGCCCACTTCCATGATCTCCGGATCGTCGATTCCCGACTTGTCGTCGATGAGTTCGAGCTTGAAAGGCTCCTTCGCCAGCTCGGCGCGCGCCTCCTCGAGCGATTCGACGACGCGGCGGGAGAACCGCTGCGACCCCTTGATGATCTTCTTCATCCGCTTCTCGAGGTTCGCGAGGTCTTCGGGGGTGAACGGGCGGTCGACGGCAAAGTCGTAGTAGAAGCCGTCCTTGATCGGCGGGCCGATGCCCAGCTTCGCCTCGGGGAATTCCTGCTGGACGGCCTGCGCGAGCACGTGGGCGGCGGAGTGGCGGATGACGCTGCGGCCGTCGTCGGTGTTCGCCCCGACCGGCTCGACCTCGACGTCGGCGTCGGGCACCCACGACAGGTCCTTGAGCTGGCCCTCGGCGTCACGGACCACGACGACGACGTCCGGACCCTTGCTCGGGTAGCCGGCCTCCCGAACCGCTGTACCGGCCGTAGTCCCCGCGGGCACCCGGACGAGGGCGGCTGGGGCGGCGGATGCGGGGGTGCTCACGGCGATGTTCTCCTAGGTGAGGTGTGCGTTGCAGACATGTTGAATGTGCCAGCCCATGTTATCGGCCCAGCAGTCACACCCAACCATGCGTCCGGTTAGAGCGGGCTCTCCAGCCACGGGTAGTCGAGGCCGATCCACGTTCCGACGAGACCGAATGTCCCCAGCAACCACAACGTGGCGAGGACGACGGCACACGTCAGCAACACGCCCGCCCCCTTGACCACCAGCGACTGCCGCGAGAACCAGTCCATGAACTTGTCGTAGCGCTGCCGCGCGTAGTGCAGCAGCCGGTGGGCCCACGCGAACTCGGATGCGAGGATCCCGAGCCCCGCGAACACGATCAGCCAGCCGGGGCCCGGATAAGGAATCGCGACGATCCCGGCGGCCAGCACGAGAGCGCCGATCACCCCGACCGCGATGCGGTACGCCAGGTTGAGGCTCGGCCGCGCGGCGATGTGCGCGCGCCACCGGCGCCAGCGGCTCTCCGCTTCCTGGAACGGGGACAGATCCGAGTCGTCCACGTCCACGTTCTCGGGCGCGGGTCCCGGCCGACCTTCTCCGCTAGTCACCAGTCCACCCTACCGACCCCGACCTGCGGCGGCGCGTCGTCGCACTGCCGCAGGCGCTCGCGGGTCATCCCTTCACACAGACGACCTGCCGCAGGTGGGCCACGACCTCGACGAGATCGGCCTGCGCTTCGATCACCTGCTCGATGTCCTTGTAGGCACCGGGGATCTCGTCGATCACGCCCGCGTCCTTGCGTGATTCGACTCCGGACGTCTGCCGCACGAGGTCGTCGACGGTGAAACGCTTCTTCGCCTTGGTGCGGCTCATCGTCCGCCCCGCCCCGTGTGACGCCGAATTGAAGGACAGCTCGGAGCCCAGGCCCCGCACCACGTAGGAACCGGTGCCCATGGAGCCGGGGATGAGTCCGAGGTCACCCCGGCCGGCCCGGATCGCGCCCTTGCGGGTGACGAGCATCGGCTCGCCGTCGATGATCTCCTCCGACACATAGTTGTGGTGGCAGGAGATCGGCTCGTCGAACCGCACCGTCCTGCCGGGCAGCGACTGCCGGAACGCCCGCATCACCAACGTGAGCATGACGGCACGGTTGCGGGCCGCGTACTCCTGCGCCCACGTCAGGTCGTGGCGGTACGCGTCCATCTCCTTACTGTCGGTGAGGAACACCGCGAGATCGCGATCGACCAGCCGCTGGTTGTGCGGCAGCGCCCGCGCCACGGCGATGTGCCGCTCGGCCAGTTCCTTGCCGATGTTGCGCGACCCGGAGTGGAGCATCAGCCAGACCTCGTCGGTGTCGGACAGGCACACCTCGATGAAGTGGTTGCCGCCGCCGAGCGTGCCGATCTGCTTCATCGCCTTGGATTCGCGGGACTGGACGCCGGAATGGAGGTCGCCGAATTCCTCCCAGAAGCGGTGCCATCCCTTCCTCAATCCCCCGGCGTCCGTGACGTCCAGTGCCCCGACGTTCACCGCACGCTCGTGCATGGCGAACCCGACTGGCACCGCACGCTCGATGCGCGACCGCATCGACCGCAGGCTGTCGGGCAGATCGCTCGCGGTCACATCCGTCCGGACCGCCGTCATTCCGCACCCGATGTCGACGCCGACCGCCGCCGGGGCGACCGCCTCCCGCATCGCGATGACGGAACCGACCGTCGCGCCCTTGCCCACATGGACGTCGGGCATGACCCGCACTCCGTGCACCCATGGCAGGTCGGCCATGTTCCGCAGCTGCTGCAACGCAGCCTGCTCGATGGTCCACTCTTCCGCCCACATCAAGGTGGGCGCGGTGGTGCCTTCCAGCCTCACGGGGAACATGGGACTCTGTCCTTCGATAGCGGATCACCCGGGAAATTTCGGCCGGCTGAGTTCATTGTCCGCTGCGTCGCAGAGCCGGAACAACCGATTATTCGGGTGCGCACACGAAAAAGAAGAGGGCGTTTCCGGTTTCGGAAACGCCCTCTTCTCGTCTGTGGTCCCGGCTGGGATCGAACCAGCGACCTCCCCGGTGTGAACGGGACGCTCTTCCACTGAGCCACGGGACCGAAGCGCGCCAAACACTCGCGCTCGAACGAGTTGGAACATTAACACGACCGAGCGGCCGAACGAAAATCACGTCGTTGGGATTCGTGTCGACCCCCGCCCGCGACCCGGTGTCGTTCATCCGTAGTTCACCGTCTGATGCCTTGACCTGCAGATTTGTAACTATCGCGGATGGTCGGCTAATGTTCTCAACCGCACCACGGAGAACATTCTCCGCGAGTTACACGGTGCATGCGGACGTGGCGCAGCTGGTAGCGCACAACCTTGCCAAGGTTGGGGTCGCGGGTTCGAATCCCGTCGTCCGCTCGAGAGGTTGGACTCAACCTTCGCGGTGGAGTGGCCGAGTGGTGAGGCAACGGCCTGCAAAGCCGTGCACACGGGTTCGATTCCCGTCTCCACCTCGCGCGATTAGCTCAGCGGGAGAGCGCTTCCCTGACACGGAAGAGGTCACTGGTTCAATCCCAGTATCGCGCACCGAGATAGATGATAGATGCACGACTGTTTTACTTGCTCGACCAGTGACGGCCCCCAGCCCGGGGGCTTCACGAATGCGGACGTGGCGCAGCTGGTAGCGCACAACCTTGCCAAGGTTGGGGTCGCGGGTTCGAATCCCGTCGTCCGCTCTCTTTTCTCCATCCCGCGCGATTAGCTCAGCGGGAGAGCGCTTCCCTGACACGGAAGAGGTCACTGGTTCAATCCCAGTATCGCGCACCAGTTCACTTTCAACCGAACAGTTCACGACAGTTCAGCCCCGGTCGATGACCGGGGCTGAACTGTCGTTCCGGTGTCAGGCGGGCTGGAGGCGGTTGGCGCCGGAGATCATCGCGCGCAGAGTCGATTCCGTGGGGGATTCACCGATTCCCATCGCCCAGAGCCGGATGCCGTCGCGCTCGCAGAGCAGGAATGTCGCCGTGCGGTGCCCGATCTCGTGCTGATGAAATGACAGGATCTCCATCGCACACCCCGCGTCGTACAGCATCGAGGTCATGGCGGCCACCGGGCCGGGCGCGCGCGCACCGGTCTTGCAGATCGATTCGCCGATGCCGAGTGTCGCTTCGAAATCCCACATTCCGGGGCCGGTCTTCGTTTCCGACCAACTGCCAAGACGGAGCGGTCCGCTGGACGGCGCGTAGACGGCCTCGAACGCGGACCATGCCATTCCGGCGGATTCGGTGCGGAGTTCACGCGGCAGCGACTTGCCGTGGCGCGCGGCGAACGGGTCGGCGGCCGGCGTCGACGAGGGAAAGGTTGAGGCGAAAGAAGCGTTGGTACTCATTCTCGTGGTCTTCCTGAAAGGAGGGAGGACCAACGCGTAGCTCAACGACCCGCAGCGAGGGGTCGGTCCGTATCAGACCCCGCTACGGCGGAGAACTACGAGAATGCGCTGCATGGATGACACTGTAAGCGACAACCGTCCGTAGAGACAACCCCGGGTTCACGCTGTTTCGCCGACCACCGGCGACGGGCGGGTGACGAAATCGTTACCGCTGCATCTGGAACGTGAGGAATTCCTCATGTATCGTCGTACTTGCCATCCACCCCCCCGATGGCAATGAGCCCCAGCCATGACCCCCCATCCAAGGCTGGGGCTCAGTCTTGTTCCGGGCACCTCACACACCCCCGCGCTTTCGGGCATCTCGCCCGCCGATTCGGAGAACGCTGCACATCCCCGCAAAGTATTGGACACTCGTCCAATCATCGGATGTCCACTACCGAAGGCCGGCCCATGACGGATTTCCCAGGCGCAGTTGTGTCCGCCGACCACCGCTCGGCACGGATCGCCGCGGCGGGCGCATTCGGCCTGCAGGGTTTTCTCCTCGCGGCCGTCCTCACGCAACTGCCGCAGTACCAGGACCGATTCGGGTTCGACGACACGGTCATCGTGGTCGCGGTTGTGACGGTGTCTCTCATCGCCGGGGCGGGAAGCGCCCTCGCCGAGCACCTGGCCCGCCGATTCTCCAGCAGGTCGGCCCTGCAGCTCGGGCTCGCGACCATCGCGGTCGCCGGCGGCGCCCTCGGGTTCAGCTCGAACACCGCGGCGTTCTTCGTCTGCCTGTCCGTGTACGGGGCCGGACTGGGCATCGTCGACGCCGCCGCCAATATGCAGGCGGTGTCGATCCAGCACGCGTACGGCCGTTTCATCCTGTCGTCGTTCCACGCGGTGTGGAGCGTCGGCGCCATCGCGGGTGCACTCCTCGTCGCCGCCACCTCCGCCCTCGACGTGGGCGTCGCCACCGCGCAACTGGTGGCGACGCTCGTCGTGGCCGTCGGTCTCGTCGTGTGCGGTCCCCGACTCCTCGTCCGTCCGGAGCCGGCGGGCACCGCCGCGCCGGCGACCGGCTCTGTGCCCGTGCCGGTTCCGATCCGAGCGCTGCTCGCGCTCGGCACCGCGATGGCACTGTTCTACGCCATCGATTTCAGTGTCGGCAACTGGTCCGCGCTGTACGTCCGGAACGTTCTGCTCGCGGACGCCGGCACGGCCGCCCTGGCACTGGCCGCATACCAGTGCGCGGCGCTGGTGTCGCGACTGAGCGGCGACTTCTGGGTGGCGAAGTTCGGCGAGATCGCCGTCGTCCGTGCGGGTTCGGCGATCGGTGTCGCCGGATCGGCTGTCGTCGTGCTCGCCCCGTCGCCGGCCGTCGCGATCGCCGGATTCCTCGTCGTGGGCCTCGGCGTGCCGGTCGTCGCTCCCCTGTGTTTCAGTGCCGCCGGGCGGCTGGCACCCTCCGGCCAGGTGGACGACGTCGTCGCGCGGATCAACCTGTTCAACTACGTGGGCACCCTCGTGGGCGGGGCGATCGTCGGCGGCGTCGCCGCCGCGACCAGCCTGCGGATCGGGTTCGTGGTCCCGCTCCTGTTCGCGGCGGGACTCGTCCTGCTCGCCCCGGCGTTCGCCCCGGACCGGGACCGCGACAGGCAATCCGAGTGGGCCCCGGATCGCGACTGACGGCAAATGTTCTACTTAGGACATGCCGACTTGGGGATGGTTCGTGATCGCCGTGGCGATCGTCTACGTCGCGGTTCTGGTCTCGTCACGGTTCGCTCGTGGCGGCTCGCACACCCCACCCGATCTGCATCCCGCATCGACGTGGCGACACCTCGACGACGGCGTCCGGGACGAGGTGACATGTCTACTCGACCGGGGCAGAACCATCGAGGCGATCAAGGTTCTCGTCGCGCGGGACGGGCTCGGTGTGCGACACGCGAAGGCCACGGTCGAGTACGGCCGGCTCCAGGCCCTGCCGGTCCCCGCCGGAATCCGCTCCTGCGGAGACACGTCGCCGATCGAGGGCACGCTCCGCGACCTCGAGAGCGAGAGTAAGACCGTTGCGGCGATCACCCTGCTGCGGGACAGTACGGGAATGACACTCCGGGAAGCGAAGGACGCGGTGGATCAGCTGTGACTGTCGAAATAGACCCGGCAGGGATCTGGGATTCCGAGGCGATCGCCGACGTCGCCGCGGCAACGTTCCCTCTCGCGTGCCCGCCCGGGGCGACGCAGGACGACATCGCCGCCTTCATCGACGACGTGCTGTCGGCCGAACGGTTCTCGGAGTACCTCACCGACCCGAACCGCACCGTCCTGAAGGTCACCCACGGCGGGGCGATCGTCGGCTACGCGATGCTCATCGACGGTGAACCCGCCGACCCGGATGTCGGCAGGGTCGTGACGCTGCGGCCGACCACCGAGATCAGCAAGCTGTACGTGCTGCCCGGCAATCACGGGACCGGCGTCGCGTCCGCACTGATGGACGCCATCGTCGAACGCGCCGTCGCCGCGGGATGCGCCGGGCTGTGGCTCGGCGTCAACCAGGAGAATGTGCGCGCCCAGCGCTTCTACACGAAGCACGGATTCACGCAGGTCGGAACGAAGACCTTCCTCGTCGGCACCCAGCTGCACCACGATTTCGTAATGCAGCGGGCGCTGTGACGAGCTGCGTCAGCTCGCGGCGACCTCGAAGCGCGACAGCGCCAGCAGGCGCGACGTGGCACGCAGGTACTTCTTCCGGTATCCACCGGCCAGCATCTCGGGAGTGAAGATCGCGTCGAGCTTGGCCCCTGCCACGGTGACCGGGATGCTCGCGTCGTACAGGCGGTCGGCGAGTACCACCAGGCGCAGCGCGACCGACTGGTCCTCGGCGGGGTGGACGCCGTTCAGGAACACCGCCGGGATGCCCTCGACCAGCTTGTTGTAGCGCGACGGGTGCAGCGTGCTGAGGTGCTTGCACAGCGCGTCGAAGTCGTCGAGTGTGGCGCCGGGGATGCTGTCGGCGCGCTCGACGAGCTCCTCCGAGGAGATCGGGTCCGGGGCCGGCGGCAGGTCGCGGTGCCGGTAGTCGGGTCCGTCGACGCGGATCGTCTCGAAGATCGAGCCGAGCTTCTTGATCTCCCGCAGGAAGTCCTGCGCGGCGAATCGGCCTTCACCGAGCTGGCCGGGCAGCGTGTTCGACGTCGCCACGATGGACACGCCGCGCGCCGACAATTCCGACAGCAGGCGGGACACCAGCATGGTGTCGCCCGGGTCGTCGAGTTCGAATTCGTCGATGCAGAGGACGCTGTGGTCGGACAGCTGCTCGACGGCCTTGTTGAAACCGAGGGCACCGACGACGTGCGTCAGCTCCACGAACGTGCCGAACGCCTTGGGCGACGGGACGCTGTGGAAGATCGAGGCCAGGAGGTGGGTCTTACCGACGCCGAAGCCGCCGTCGAGGTAGAGACCGGCGCCGGTGGCCGGCGTCTTCTTCCCGAACAGGCCGCGTCGTCCGCCGCTGCGGATCTTCACGACCTTCTTCGCGAACTCCTCGGCCGTCTGGACCGCGGCGGCCTGGCTGGGTTCTGCGGGATCGGGGATGTACGACGCGAAGCTCACCTCGTCGAACATGGCCGGGGGCACCATTTGAGCTACCAACTGATCAGCCGGTACCACGGGGCTGCGATCGACAAGACGTGCATGCATACAAGCAGGGTATCCACGTGTTGTGATCACCAACATGCACCGTGTACATATTGCGACATTTTTCACACCGGACAGTCCGCCCGCTCGGGAGGAGTCCAGTGAATCGACCGCGAACACTCTGCGCGACCTGTATGCCTACCCGACGGAGACCCCGCGGCCCTGGGTCCGCGTCAACTTCGTGAGCAGCATCGACGGCGCCGTCTCCGTCGACGGCGTCAGCGGGTCGCTCGGCACACCCGCGGACAAGCTGGTCTTCGAGACCCTGCGGGAGCTGGCCGACGTCGTGCTGGTCGGGGCCGGAACCGTCCGGGCGGAGAACTACGGTGGGGCGCGCGTCGGCGCGGAGAGCAGGCGACGCCGCGTGGCGTCGGGGATGGCGGAGGTCCCACCGATCGCCGTCGTGTCGGCACGCGCCCACCTCGACCCGCACTCACGCCTGTTCACCGACACCGAGGTAGCCCCGATCGTCGTCACGTGCACGGACGCCGACCCGGCGCGGATCCGGGCGCTCGCTGACGCGGGTGCACGGATCGTGGCGGCCGGCGAAGCGCAGGTCACCAGCGACGGGCTGATCGCCGCCCTCGCGGATCTCGGACTGCGCCGGGTGCTGTGCGAGGGCGGCCCGAGCCTGTTCGGGCAGCTGACCGCGGACGACGCCGTCGACGAGGTCTGCCTGACCACTGCGCCCGTGCTCGTCGGCGGAACCGCGGGTCGGGTCGCCACCTCGCCGGGAGCCCGGGTCACCGCGATGACTCCCGCGCACATCCTCACCGACACCGACGGCACCGTCCTCACCAGATGGGTGCGGCTGCCCCGCCCGTAGGGGAACCTGGCAGGGTGGTCGCCATGCGCAGATCGGTGTTGCTCGCAATGGTTCTCGTGGTGTGCAGCGCGTGCGGAGCCGGACCGTCCAACCGGCCGCACGTGGCGGTCGAACGCGAGGGCGGCGGCAGCGAACCCACCGCGACGGAGACCGAGAACGCCGACGCTCCCCCGCCCGTGTTGCAGACCCCGAAGAACGATCTGGCATGGACGGACTGCACCCAGAGCACCCTCCGCGCCCTGGGCCCGGGAACGACACCACCCGCCGGGCTCATCTTCGAATGCGGCTCGTACGAGTCGGCCGTCGACGAGAGCGGCACCCTGCCCGGCTCCTTCACGATGGGTGCGATGCGGGCACGCCTCGCCGACACCCCCGAGAACGCGGCCCCGCTGGTGCTCACGTCGGGATCGGACCGGTCGTCGACCGCGACGCTCGCAGCGCTGAGCACCGGCGGTCTGACGTCCCTGCTGTCGACGCGACCGGTGGTCGCGGTGGACCGCCGCGGCATCGCCTCCTCGCAGGAGATCGAATGCCTCACCCCGGAGCTCCGCAGCAGCCTGGCGAATCTCGGGCAGTTCGACCCGGGGACGGGTGACCAGGTCGACAAGGTGACCGCGCTGGGCCGCGACGCCACCATCGCGTGCACCGACTACCTGCAACCGCAGGAACTCGCGTTCGACAGCACCCACGCCGCCGACGACATCGAGGAGCTGCGCCGCACCTGGGACGTCGATGCGCTCGGGATCCTCGCCACCGGCAACGGCAGTGCCGTCGCGCTCAGCTACGCCGCCAAGTACCCCGATCGGGTCGGCCGGCTCGTCCTCGACTCCCCCGCCGTCACCACGGTGGATGCCGCGACCGCCACCGAGCAGCAGGTCGCAGGTCAGGAGGCGGCGTTCGACGCGTTCGCGCGCCAGTGCACCGCCCTGAACTGCTCCCTCGGCGCCGATCCCCGCGCCGCGATGACCGCCGCCGTCACCCGCGCCGCGAACGGCCAGATCCCGCGAGTCTCCGCGAACGCCCTCCTCACGGCGGTGTCCGGGTCGCTCGCCGCGGCGGGCGGCGACCAGCAGGGCCGCGTGCGCGCCCTGTCGGATGCGGTGTCCGCCGCCCTCGCCGGAAACACGGCGCCGATCCTCGCGGCGGTCGCGCAGGCCGAGGCAGCCTACGAGAGCGACGGCCAGTTCATCACCCGCTGCACGGACGGCCAGCAGTGGCCCGCACCCGACCGGGTCCGCGACCTGCAGAAACTGTGGGGCGAACGGTTCCCGCTGTTCGGCCCCAACGCCGCCGTCGGACTGCTCACGTGCACCTCCTGGCCGGCGACCGCGCCGCCCGCCCTGCCCGGCGAGCTGCCGCTGCCGGTCCTGGTGCTGAGCGGCACCGCCGACCCGGTCGTCGGGAACGCCGGAATAGGGACGGTGACCGGGGCCGTGTCGAGCGCAGGCGCCGCGACGGCGACGTTGACGTGGCACGGCAGCGGCCACCCCGCCACCCATTCGGACTGCGCGCAGAAGTCGATCGTCACCTACGTCGCGGACGGCGTGCTGCCCCCGGACGGCAGCGCCTGCCCCGCCTAGCCGACGTGCTCCGCCCGACACCCCAGGGGGTGCGTGACCGCACGTCAGGGCTTCTCGGTGTACCGTGCCGTGGTGTTCCTTCGACAACTCGAACCGCGCACCGGGCGGACTGCCAACGAGGTCATCAACTTCGCGCTGTGGCCGATCGCCGTCATGACAGTGCTGCATCGAGTGGTCGTCAAGGCGGTCAACGGGTACATCACCGACGACTTCCGCCCGGTCTACAACGCTGCGCTGGCTTTCCTCAACGGGCGGCCCGTCTACACCGCCAACTTCAACTGGGTCGATCCGCATTACCTGTATCCGCCGTCCGGCACCCTGCTGATGGCGCCAATCGCGGTGATCGACCCCGAGAAGTCCCGGTGGTTGTTCATCATCGCCAACGCGATCGCCATCGTGATCGCGTTGTACCTGCTCCTGCGACTGTTCGGCCTGGGATTGAACTCCATCGCGGCCCCGATCCTGCTGCTCGCCACGTTCTCCTCCGAGACCGTCACCAACACCCTCGTCTTCACCAACATCAACGGCCTGGTCCTGCTCGGCGAGATCGCGTTCCTCGTGTTGCTGATGAAGCGCAAGGACATGTGGTCCGGTGTCGCCATCGGGCTGACGTTCGCGGTCAAACCGATCCTCGCCCCACTCCTGCTGCTTCCTCTGGTGCGCGGACAGTGGAAGGTGTTCGTCACCGCGATCGGCATCCCCCTGATCCTCACCGCCGTGGCGTGGCCGCTGTCCGCGGACCCGATGGACTTCGTGCGCCACACGGTGCCGTACCTGATGGAGTCGCGCGACTACTTCAACAGCGCGATCGTCGGCAACGGCAAGTACTACGGACTCCCCACGGCCATGATCTGGTCCCTGCGCGGCGTCTTCACCGCCATCGTGCTCACATCCCTGTGGCTGCTCTACCGCTACTACCGCCATGACGAGCTGTTCTTCGTCGTCACCACGTCCGGGGTTCTGCTGACGGCGTCGTGGCTGCTCGGCTCGCTGGGCCAGATGTACTACTCGATGATGCTGTTCCCGCTCCTGATGTCCGTGGTGCTGAAGAATTCGGTGATGCGGAACTGGCCGGCGTGGCTGGCCGTGTACGGGTTCATGAGTTACGACAGCTGGCTGTCGAGCCGGTTCATCGAGGCCGGCCGGACCGCCGAGTACATGAAGACCACGCTGGGGTGGAGCCTGATGCTCCTCGTGATCTTCGGTGTGCTGACCGTCCGCTACGTCACGGCGCGGCGCGAGGGGCGACTCGACCGGGGCATCGATCCGGCGTTCCTCCTCGAACCCGACGAGAAGACTCTCGACACCCCGCCGCGGGAACCGGAGCCGGACGAGCAGCCGCAGGTCGAGTCGGCCACCGCCAAGACGTAGGCCGCATCACGCGCCGGGCGTCACGGCCGGAATCGGCGAAACGTATTAGCGTGGAGCCATGAGTTCGCAGCAGCAGGATCCCACGCAGTCCGCCCCGAAGGTTGCTCTCTCCGACAGCGAGTGGCGCGAGAAACTGACACCCGAGGAGTACGCGGTGCTGCGCCACTCCGGTACCGAGCGCCCCTTCGTCGGCGAGTACACCGAGACGAAGACGGAAGGCGTCTACCACTGCCGGGCCTGTGGCGCCGAGCTGTTCCGCAGCTCGGAGAAGTTCGAATCGCACTGCGGGTGGCCGTCGTTCTTCGATCCGGCCGACTCGGACGCCGTCATCCTCCGCGAGGACACGTCACTGGGCATGCGCCGCGTCGAGGTGGTGTGCGGAACGTGCCACAGCCACCTGGGCCACGTCTTCGAGGGCGAGGGCTACCCCACCCCCACCGATCAGCGGTACTGCATCAATTCGATCTCGCTGGTCTTGGAACCGACCGGCGAATGATCGTCGGTGGATCGAACGCCCGGATCGGCGGTAGCTCGCCCTTGTAGCGTTCGATCTCGACGAGCACGTGCTGGCCCGTGCAGCCGTGGGCCAGTGACGACGTGCCCACGTCCGGGGTCAGCACGTTGGGGTTCCCGTGCACGCACAGGGAATCCGGGTCGGTGGCGTCGAGCGGGTCGTACCAGGCTCCCGTCGACAGCTGGACCACCCCGGGGCGGACGCCGTCGTCCACCACCACACCGGCGAGGCAGGCGCCGCGGTCGTTGAAGACGCGGACGACGTCGCCGGCGGTGAGTCCGCGGTCGGCGGCGTCGTCCGGATGGATTCGCAGCGGTTCGCGGCCCCGGATCTTCGATTTCTGGCTGGTACCGCCGTGGTCGAGTTGGCTGTGCAGGCGGGTACGCGGCTGGTTGGCGATCAGATGCAGCGGGAACTGCCGTGCCCGCCTGCCGCCCAGCCATTCCTCGGGCTCGTACCAGCGTGGGTGTCCGGCGCAGTCGTCGTAGCCGAATCCGTCGATGTCGGCGGAGAAGATCTCGATCCGCCCGCTCGGGGTGGCGAGGGGGAATTTCACCGGATCAGCCCGGAAGTCGCCGAACAGGATCAGGTCGTCCTCGGTCCGCATCCGCACGTGGCCCTGCGTCCAGAAGTCGTCGAAACTCGGGGCGGGACCGCCGTCCGCGCGGACGAAGTCTCGCCACTGCCCGTACAGGTGCTCGAGCCACTGCTCGGACGAGCGGCCCTCGGTGAACTTCTCCCCGACACCCAGTTTCCGGGCGACGGCGGCGAACGTGTCGTAGTCGTCCTGGGCGTCGGCGTACGGCCCGACGGCGGCGTGCATGGCGACGAGCAGCGGGTCGTTGCGGGTGCAGCTGAGGTCGGCCCGCTCGAGCGACGTGGTGGACGGGACGACGATGTCCGCGTGCCGGGCCATCGGCGTCCAGTAGGGGTCGTGGACGACGATCGTGTCGGGACGGGCCAGCGCCCGGCGCAGACGGGGAATGTCCTGATGGTGGTGGAACGGGTTGCCGCCCGCCCAGTACAACATCTTGATGTCCGGGTACGTCAGCCGCTGACCGTCGTAGTCGAACGGTGCACCCGGGTTCAGGAGCATGTCCGAGATCGCGGCCACGGGGATGAAGTCGCGGACGGGGTTCAGGCCCTGGGGAAGCGTGGGCAGCGGGTACGGGACGGGGGCGAGCCCGGGCTCGTTCATGGAGCCGTAGCCGTGGCCGAAACCACCACCGGGGAGGCCGATCTGGCCCAGCATCGCGGCGAGGGTGACCCCCATCCACGGGGCCTGCTCACCGTGCCGGACCCTCTGCAGCGACCAGGTGACGGTCACCATCGTCCTGCCCGACGCCATCCGCCGGGCGAGGGCCACCAGGTCCGCGGCGGCGATGCCGGAGATCTGCTCGGCCCACGCGGGTGATTTCGGTACGCCGTCGGAGCGCCCGAGGAGGTAGTCCTCGAACCGGTCGTAGCCGACGCAGTGGCTGCCCAGGAATGCCGTGTCGTGCAGGTCTTCCGTCGCGAGGACGTACGCGAGGGCGAGCATGATCGCGACATCGGTGCCGGGCACCGGGGCGTGCCGTTCGGCGGCGCCGTGCACGTCGTCGCGCAGCGGACTGAACGCCACGACGGATCCGCCGCGGCGCCGCAGAGCGTCGAGTGCGTCGCGGGTGGGGTGGTCGCTCGTCCCGCCGTGATTGACGCCGGTGTTCTTGAGGGGGACGCCACCGAAGCACACCATGAGATCGGTGTGCTCGGCGATGATCTTCCAGGACGTGGAGCGGGCGAACATCTTCCAGTGCGCGCCCACCACCCGGGGCATGATGACGCCCGTCGCGCCCAGCGAGTAGCTGTGCACCGAGCGGGTGTAGCCACCGAGGGTGTTCAGGAACCGGTGGACCTGACTCTGGGCGTGGTGGAACCGTCCCGCGCTGGCCCAGCCGTACGAACCGCCGTAGATCGCACTGTTGCCGTGCGTGTCGACGACCCGGCGCAGTTCGTTCGCCAGCCGCTGGGTCAGCTCTTCCCAGTCGACCGACACGAACTCGTCGGAGCCGCGGGAACTGCTGGGTCCCGGGCCGTTCTCGAGCCACCCGCGGCGCACCACCGGGCCGGTGATCCGCGCCTTGCTGCGGACCGACCCGGCGATGTTGCCGAGCACCGGTGACGGGTTCGCGTCACCGGTGTACGGGTGGGCGGCGACGACGTCGCCGTCGGCGACCTCGGCCTCGAACATGCCCCAGTGCGACATGTGCTGGTAGCGGGGCGCGGTGCGAGCCCCGTCGGCGTCATTCATCTGCGCTGCGTCAGATCACGGCAGAGCGGTGATCAGCTTCTCCACATCCACCCGCGGGCCGGTGAAGAACGGCACCTCCTCGCGGACGTGCAGACGGGCCTCGGTGGCGCGGAGGTCGCGCATGAGGTCGACGATGCGGTACAGCTCGGGCGCCTCGAACGCGAGAATCCACTCGTAGTCGCCGAGTGCGAACGAGGGCACGGTGTTGGCGCGGACGTCCTTGTACGTGCGGGCCGCCATGCCGTGGTCGGCGAGCATCTTGCGCCGCTCGTCGTCGGGGAGCAGGTACCACTCGTAGGAGCGGACGAACGGGTACACGCAGATGTAGTTGCCCGGGTCCTCACCGGCCAGGAACGCCGGAATATGGCTCTTGTTGAATTCGGCGGGACGGTGGCACGCGACGTTGCTCCACACGGGCTTGCTCGCGCGGCCCAGTGCGGTGGTGCGGCGGAAGTCGGCGTAGGTGGCCTGGAGGGCTTCGATGCTCGCGGAGTGGGTCCAGATCATGAAGTCGGCGTCGGCGCGCAGGCCGGCCACGTCGTAGAGCCCGCGCACCACGACACCCTTGTCGGCCTGACCTTCGAAGAAGATCCGCGCCTCCTTTATCACAGCTTCCCGGTCGTCCCCGAGTACACCGGGTTCCACCTGGAACACCGAGAACATGAGGTAGCGGATTTCAGAGTTCAATGCGTCGAAGTCGAGGCGTGCCATGGGTCTATCGTGCCACTCGCCCGGCGAGCCGTGCAGCCGCCGTCGTCGCAGCGGCCACACACGCGGGAACACCCACCCCGTGCAGCAGTGCCCCGGACACCTCGAGACCGTCCAGACCTGCGACTTCCTGCTCGATCACCGCCACCCGCTCGAGATGGCCGGGACCGTACTGCGGCAGGCCGCCGTGCCAGCGCTGGACGTGGACCGCGACGGGCTCCGCGGACACCCCGGTGACGGTCGCGAGGTCCCGCCGGGCCGCGGCAATCAGCTCGTCGCCGGGTGCGTCGACGACGGCGGCGTCGCCGAACCGTCCGAACGACGCCCGGACGAGGGTCACCTCCCGCTCGGCGAGGTGCGGCCACTTGCGGCTCGACAGGGTGAAGGCTTTCGCGCCGAGCGCGGCGTCGGTGGCGACGAGGATCCCGGAGTTCTGCGGGAGGTCGACCCGGATCGGCAGCGCCAGCGCGACGACAGCCGAGGAGGCCAGCGGGATGTCCGCGGCGGCCGCCGACGCGCGGGGGGCGATGCCGGCGAGCAGGTCGGCGAGCTGCGGGGCGGGCACGGCGAGCACGATCCCGTCGACGCGGCCCACCGGGTCCGCCGACCAGCCGTCGCCGTCCCGGCCGAGCGTCCGGATCCGCTGGTGCACGATCTCCGCCGACGCGGCCTCCGTCAGGGCGCGCAGCAGGACGCCGTAGCCGTCGCGAAGCGCCCCGAACACCGGTCCGGGGGACGGGGCGGGGAGGGCGTCCGCCACGGCCGCGGACAGGCTCGTGGCACCGCGGTCGAGCGCGGCCGCGAGTGCGGGGAGCGCGGCACGGACGCCGATCGTGTCCGCCAGACCCGAATAGACCCCTCCGAGAAGCGGATCCACCGACCGCTGGACCACCTGCGCGCCGAACCGGTCGCCGACCAGTGCACCGACGGCGATGTCCGCGCCCGGTGTCCAGTCGAGGGGCACCGTCTGCTCCCCCGCCACCCGCGCGAGTGTCAGGTCGTCGACGAGACCGCGCAGACTGTTCCCGTCGGCGGGGATCCCCATGAGGGTGTCGGCCGGCAGCGGGTGCAGCGCGTCCTCGGACCAGATGAGCGGCCGCAGTCCCGCCGGGTACACCAGCTGGTCGGAGAGGCCGAGTTTGCCGAGCAGGGCGGGCAGTTCCGGGCGCCGCGCGATGAAGGCTTCCGCCCCGACGTCGACGGGCTCCCCCGCCAAGTCGACTGTGCGCAGCTTGCCGCCGAGCCGCTCCGCGCCGTCGGCGAGGATGATCCGGGCATCGTCGCCGAGCCGTTGCCGCAGCCGGTACGCGGCGACGAGCCCGGAGATGCCGCCGCCGACGACGAGAACGGTCGGCGACGACCCGGTCACAGTGAGTGCACCAGCTCGACCAGCGCGGTCAGCGCGCCCGGGTCGGTGTCGGGCAGGACGCCGTGCCCGAGGTTGAAGATGTGTCCTGTGGCGCCGGCGGCGAGGGCGGCGTCTGCTTCCGCGGTGATGCGGCGGACCTGCTTCTCGACGGCTGCCGGACCCGCGAACAGCACAGCGGGGTCGAGGTTGCCCTGGAGCGCCTTGCCCGGGCCGACCCGGCGCGCCGCCACGTCCAGGGGGATGCGCCAGTCGACGCCCACCACGTCGGCGCCCGCTTCACCCATCGCACCGAGCAGTTCACCGGTGCCGACTCCGAAGTGGATGCGCGGCACCTTCGCGCTCTCCACCTCGGCGAACACCCGCTCGGAGTGGGGCAGCACGAATTCCCGGTACTCGGCGAGGGACAGCGCGCCGGCCCACGAGTCGAACAGCTGGATCGCGTCGACGCCGGCGCGCAGCTGGGTCTGCAGGAAGGTGATGGTGGTGTCGGCCAGGGAGCCGAGCAGCGCGTGCCACGTCTTGGGGTCGGAGTGCATGAGTGCCTTCGTGCGCTCGTGATTGCGGCTCGGACCGCCCTCGACCAGGTACGAGGCGAGGGTGAACGGGGCTCCGGCGAAGCCGATCAGCGGCGTCGACCCGAGTTCCGCGGTGAGCAGCTGCACGGCCTGGGCGACGGCGCCGACTTCCTCGGGCACGAGGCGGGGCAGGGCGGCGACGTCCGCGATCGACCGGACCGGGTTCGCGACGACGGGACCGGTGCCGGCGACGATGTCGAGATCGATGCCGGCGGCCTTGAGCGGCACCACGATGTCGGAGAACAGGATCGCGGCGTCGACGCCGTGCCTGCGCACGGGCTGCATGGTGATCTCGCAAACAAGCGCCGGGTCGAAGCACGACTCGAGCATGCCGACCCCCGACCGGATCTCGCGGTACTCGGGAAGCGAGCGGCCCGCCTGCCGCATGAACCACACCGGGCGACGGCCGGGGGTCCGGCCTTCCGCGGCCGCCAGGAGGGGTGCGTCGGGGAGCACCCGCCTCGCGGCGTACGTCGCCCGTTCACTCATGCCTGCATTGGTGCTTTCCAACCCGCTCATCGGTCCTCGCGCTCTCTGCCTGCTCGAATTTCGGCAGCTCTCATGCTGCCATGCCGGGACTCCGCCGCCGATCGGCCCTGCTCGGCGCGCCTCCGACGAGATGTGTGGGTCCGGGTCTAACGTCCCGAGCTGTGACGACTTCGGGATCGCCCGCCGAACCGGCCGAGTTCCGCGCCGCGGTCGAAGCGATGAATTCGGCGCAGGTTCGCGCGGACATCGAGCTGGGCCCCATCCGGCCCCCGCAACGGCTCGCGCCGTACAGCTACGCGGTCGGCGCAGAGGTCGTGCACGAGGAGACCGGGGTCGTCGCCGAACAGAGCGAGGGTGACGCGTTCGGCAGATTGATCCTCCTGTTCGACCCCGAGGGCGACGAGGCCTGGAACGGCACGATGCGGCTGGTCGCCTACATTCAGGCCGATCTCGACGCCGCCGTGGCGTCCGACCCCCTGCTTCCCGAGGTGGCGTGGAGCTGGCTCGTCGACGCACTCGAGTCGCGCCACGAACCGCTCAACGCGCTCGGCGGGACGGTGACGGCGACGACGTCGGTGCGCTACGGCGACATCGCCGGTCCCCCGCATGCGCATCAGCTGGAACTGCGCGCGTCGTGGACGGCGACGTCGGTCGAACTGGCCACGCACGTCGAGGCGTTCTGCGAGGTACTGGCGTACGCGGCCGGTCTGCCGCCCGCCGGGGTGTCGCAGCTGCGGACGCTGGACGGCAAATAGTCAGGCCGATTCGGTGCCCGCCGCGGGCACGTCGGTGGTGGCGCTGCGCGACCATTCCAGGAATCGTCCGACCGCCTGCGTGACGGAGATGCTGCGGATCGAGGGGAACACGTCGAACGCGTGCTGCGCGCCCTTCAGTTCCGCGTATACGACGGGATTGTCGGACACCTGCCGGAGTTCGTCGACGAAGATCCGCGCCTCGGCGACGGGAATGAGCGAATCGCTCGTGCCGTGGATCACGAAGAACGGCGGTGCGTCCGCCCGGAGGTGCGCGAGCGGCGACGCGGCCCGGTAGTCGTCGGGGAACTTGGGCTGCTTGCCGAGCACCATCGGCATCAGTCCGGAGTGCACACGCTGGAGGACGGCTTTGATTCCGGTGTCGCCGGCAATGTCGTAGACACCGTAGTACGGGACGCACGCCTGAACCGACGTGTCGACGTCCTCGAATCCCGGCTGCAGGTGACTGTCGTTCGCGGTGAGTCCCACCATGGCGGCGAGGTGGCCACCCGCGGAACCACCTGTGACGGCGATGAAGTCGGGGTTGCCGCCGTATTCCTCGACGTGCTCGCGAAGCCAGGCCAGGGCCTGCTTGATCGCGATCAGGTGCTGCGGCCACTTCGCCTTCGGCGACAGCGGGTAGTTGACGGCCGCGCACACCCACCCCCGCGAGGCCATCTCGAGCATGAGTGGCAGACCCTGCTGATCCTTGTTCCCGATCACCCATCCACCACCGTGAATCTGCAGGAGGACCGGGCTCTTCGACGGCAGATCCTGCCGGTGGTAGATGTCGAGGCGGGCCCGGCGCCCGCCCGGCCCGTACGCGAGGTTGCGGACCCGGGTGACCGCATTGTTCCGCATCCAGAACGGGTTGAGAAGTTGCCGCCACACGGGTCGCCCCGGATGGTCGATGGCGCTGTCGCGGTCAGTGTAGTTCTCGCCGAGCGTCTCGACGAGAGCGGATTCGGCTTCCGCTCCGGCGCCCCGGCCGGTGGCGATCACGGCGGCGAGGCCGGCGGCGGATGCGGCGGCCAGCGCGAGGCCGACGCGGTCGCTTCGGGTCCGCGTTCCGTGCCGCGCGGCGTGCTGGGCGGCGTCGGCGGCGGTCACGGCGAGGAGGTGCGGCGCGAGTTCGGTGGTGAGCCACCCCGAGAAGAACGCGACCACCGACGTGGGCGCGCCGGGCAGGGGACGCAGGGCGTTGGCGGCGAGTGCGGCGCCGACGGCCTGCCGGAGAACGAAGCCTCGGGTCATACCCCAACCGTAGAACATGTTCTAATCAACCGGTTGCCCACCCCGGCCCGCGGGCGCCGGATCGAGAACGAGACGGAACGGCATCCCGCGGTGCCGGATGCGACGCCGACCTCGCAGTTACACGATTCGATGGACCAACTTCTAGAACGTGTTCTAGTATCGGACACATGCAGCGACTCAGCGGTCTCGACGCGTCCTTCCTCTACCTCGAAACGTCGACGCAACTCCTCCACGTCTGCGGAGTCATCGTCCTCGACGTCTCGACGGTTCCGGGCGGCTACACGTTCGCCCAGCTCAAGGCGGAGCTCGGCGCGCGCACCGAGGCGATTCCCTCGTTCCGGCGCAAGCTGCAGGACTCGAAGTTCAACCTCGACCACCCCGTGTGGGTCGAGGACACCGACTTCGACATCGACCGGCACTGCCATCGCGTCGCGCTCCCCGCCCCCGGCGGCCGCGACGAACTGGCCGAGCTGTGCGGGGACATCGCAGGCATCCCCCTCGACCGCGCCCGGCCACTGTGGGAGATGTGGGTGATCGAGGGTCTCGAGGACGGTTCCGTCGCCGTGATGTCGAAGATGCACCACGCCGGGGTCGACGGCATCACCGGCGCCAACATGATGGCCCAGCTGTGCGGCCTCGAACCGGACGCACCACGCCCCGGCCCCGGCGACTCCGCCGAGAGCGCGGGGCAGGCGAGCACACTCGACATCGCCGTGGGCGGGCTGCTCGCGGTCGCGTCCCGTCCCGCGAAACTGCTGAGAATCGTCCCGCAGAGCCTGACGCTGCTGCCCCGCTGGATCGGCCGGGCCCGCCGCGGCGCGGCGATGCCCGCGCCGTTCACCGCGCCGCGCACGTCCCTGAACGGCACGTTGACCAGTCACCGCAATCTCGCGTTCACCCAACTCGACCTCGAGAAGGTCAAGACGGTCAAGGACGCGTTCGACGTCAAGGTCAACGACGTGGTGCTCGCACTGTGCTCGGGCGCACTGCGGAAGTACCTGCAGAATCGCCGGGAGCTGCCCGACAAGTCGCTGGTCGCCATCGTCCCGGTCTCGGTCCACGGAAAGTCGGACCGGCCGGGCACCAATCAGGTGTCCGGCATGTTCACCCAACTCGGCACCCAGATCGAGGATCCGGCCGAACGCCTGCTCGCGATCGGCGAGCACAACACGACATCCAAGGAACACAACGAGACCCTCGGCGCGAGCCTGCTGCAGGACTGGTCCCAGTTCGCCGGGCAGGCCGTGTTCGGCACCGCCATGCGCCTCTACTCGACCCTCGGCCTGGCGGAACGGCATCCGGTGGTCCACAACCTGGTGATCTCCAACGTGCCCGGGCCGTCGGTCCCGCTGTATTTCCTCGGCGCCCTGATCAAGGCGATGTATCCGCTGGGCCCGATCTTCCACGGCGCCGGGCTCAACGTGACGGTGATGTCACTGAACGGTCAGCTCGACGTCGGCCTGATGAGCTGCCCGGAACTCGCACCCCACCTCTGGGACCTCGTCGACGCGTTTCCCGCAGCGTTGGACGAGCTCGTCGAGGCAGCGGGGAACCGATCGTGAACCCGCCGGTGCGCTGCGGGAATCCCGAAGCGACGTAGAGTCAGCTGTCATGTCCGAAGTCACCGACGACGCCTCGTCACCCGGCCCCGCCGAAGAGCCCGGCCGGCAGATCGTTCCCCTGCTCGCACCACGGGACGGCGTTCCCGACGTCGTGACCACGGCGGAGGGTGTCGCGAAGGCCGCGGCCGCGCTGAGCGAGGGCACCGGGCCGCTCGCCGTCGACGCCGAGCGGGCGTCCGGCTTCCGCTATTCGGCGCGGGCGTACCTCGTGCAGCTGCGCCGGGAGGGTGCGGGGACGGTGCTCCTCGACCCGATCCCCACCGCCGCCGATCTCGCCCCGCTGGCGGAGGTGATCAACCCGCTGGAGTGGATCCTGCACTCCGCCGACCAGGATCTGCCGGGGCTCGCGGAGATCGGCCTGGCACCGGCGACTCTGTTCGACACCGAACTGGCAGGGCGCCTCGCCGGGTTCGAACGGGTCGGTCTCGCCGCGATCGTCGAGCGGACGCTGGGCCTCGAACTCCGGAAGGGCCACGGCGCCGCCGACTGGTCGAAGCGGCCGCTGCCCGACTCCTGGCTCAACTATGCCGCCCTCGACGTCGAGGTTCTCGTCGAGTTGCGGAACGTGATGGCCGCGGAACTCGACGAGCAGGGCAAGAGCGATTGGGCTGCACAGGAATTCGAGCACATCCGGCTCGCGGGGCCACCGAAGCCCAAGGCCGACCGCTGGCGGCGGACGTCGCACATCACGTCGCTGAAGACGCAGCGGCAACTCGCCGCCGCACGCTCCCTGTGGCAGGCCCGTGAGGACCTCGCCCGTAAACGCGACGTCTCCCCCAGCCGGGTCCTACCGGATTCCGCGATCATCGACGCCGCGACGAAGGATCCCCGGAGTATCGAGGCACTGCGGGCGCTGCCCGTGTTCGGCGGTCCCCGCCAGCGGCGGCACTCCCGGATCTGGCTGCAGGCGCTCGAGGATGCCCGGGCGGTGCCGGACTCCGAACTCCCTCCGAAGACCCCACCGTTCACGGGACCGCCGCCGGCGAGCCGGTGGGCGCGACACGACCCCGACGCCGCCGAGCGGCTGACGGCGGCCCGCGCCGCGCTGGCCGCTCTCGGTGACGAGGTGTCGGTGCCGGTGGAGAACCTGGTGACCCCGGAACTCGTCCGCAGGTTGTGCTGGGACTGGACGGCCCCCGAGGGCGGCGAGGTCGAGGCGGCGATCGACCGGGTGCTCGACGCGGGCGGCGCCCGCCCCTGGCAGCGGATGCTGACCGTGCCCGTGCTGGCGACCGCACTGCTCTCCGCCGCCGAGAGCAAGGGTTCCGACGGCGACTGATCGACTGCACCGACACGCGAGTGAGCGCGTGAATTCCCGATGAGATACCCATTAAGTTACCCGCGAGTAACGGTAGGGGTACGCTGGTCTGGAGGCCGGACGCCTGGCCGTGATCCGGAACCAAACTGCTCCATCAGGAGGAATTCGCGTGGCTCCATCCACCACAACTCAACGCAGCGTCGTGTTCGTCGACGGCATCCGCACTCCGTTCGGCAAGGCCGGCCCCAAGGGCATCTACGCGGAGACCCGCGCGGACGACCTCGTCGTCAAGACAATCCGCGAGCTGCTTCGCCGTAATCCGCAGCTCGACCCCGCGCGCATCGACGAGGTCGCCATCGCCGCGACCACGCAGACGGGCGATCAGGGTCTCACCATCGGCCGCACCTCCGCGATCCTGGCCGGGCTCCCCGAGACGGTCCCCGGTTTCGCCATCGACCGCATGTGTGCCGGTGCCATGACGTCCGTCACCACCACCGCGTCGGGCATCGGCTTCGGCCAGTACGACGTGGTGATCGCCGGCGGCGTCGAGCACATGGGCCACCACCCGATGGGCGAGGGTGCAGACCCGAACCCCCGATTCCTCGCCGATCGCCTCGTCGACCCCAGCGCGCTCGTCATGGGCAACACGGCCGAGAACCTGCACGACCGGCTCCCGACCATCACCAAGGACCGGACCGACGCGTACGCCGTCGCGAGCCAGAACAAGTACGAGGCCGCCCGCAAGGCCGGCTTCATCGCCGACACCCTCGTGCCCATCGCCACCCGCTCCGCCGCGGGCTGGGGTCTGGCCACCGAGGACGAGCCGCCACGTCCGGGCACCACGCTCGAAGACCTCGCCAAGCTGAAGACGCCGTTCCGTCCCGCGGGCCGCATCACCGCGGGTAACGCGGCCGGTCTGAACGACGGCGCGACCGCCGCCCTCCTCGCCGGTGAGGACACCGCGCTCGAACTCGGACTGCCGATCGGCATGCGCATGGTCGGATTCGCGTTCCAGGGCGTCGACCCCGCCGTCATGGGCATCGGCCCGGTGCCGGCCACCGAGAAGCTGCTGGCCCGTACCGGCCTGAAGATCGAGGACATCGGCCTGTTCGAGATCAACGAGGCCTTCGCCGTTCAGGTTCTCGCGTTCCTCGAGCACTACGGCATCGCCGACGACGATCCGCGAGTCAACCAGTGGGGCGGCGCCATCGCGTGCGGCCACCCCCTCGCGTCCTCCGGTGTCCGCCTGATGACCCAGCTGTCCCGCCAATTCGCTCAGCGCCCCGACGTCCGCTACGGCCTGACCACGATGTGCATCGGTCTGGGCATGGGCGGAACCGTGATCTGGGAGAACCCGAACTTCGATGGAGCCAAGTAGATGACCGACATTGCAACGGCATTCGCCGACGAGGTCGTGACAAACGCGTACACCAAGACCGTCGCCGTACCCGGCATCGAGGGCCCGGTCGCGCTGATCACCCTCGACAACGGTTTCGACCACACCAAGCCGTCATCGTTCGGCCCGGGCGGCCTGAAGGCCCTCGACGCCGCATTGGACGAGGCGTTCGCCGCCCATCCCGTCGCGATCGCGATCACCGGCAAGCCCTTCATCTTCGCCGCGGGCGCGGACCTCAAGGGTGTTCCGAGCATCACGAACCGTGACCAGGCGCTCGAACTCGGCCGGCTCGGGCACAAGGTGTTCCGCAGGCTGCGCGAGTCGTCCGTGCCGACATTCGCGTTCGTCAACGGCGTCGCGCTCGGCGGCGGGCTCGAGGTCGCGCTGCACAGCCACTACCGCACCGCATCCGAGAGCGCGGGCGCCCTGGGTCTGCCCGAGACGTTCCTCGGACTGGTCCCCGGCTGGGGTGGAACGCAGTTGCTGCCCAACCTCATCGGTCCCTCGAACGCCGTCACCGTCGTCCTCGAGAACGCGCTGAACCAGAACAAGACGCTCAACCCGAAGAAGGCCCTCGAACTCGGCGTCGTCGACGCGGTGTTCGGTTCGGCCGACTTCCTCGAGCAGTCGTTCGCCTGGGCCGCACAGGTCCTGGCCGGCGAGATCACCCCCGCACGCCCCGAGATCGACCGGGGCAAGGGCTGGGACGACGCGATCGCCCGCGCCAAGGCGATCGTCGAGGGCAAGACCAAGAACAACGCACCCGGACCGGTCAAGGCAGTCGAACTCCTCGAACTGGCCCGGACCACCGATCTCACCGATCCCGCATCGCTCGACAAGGGCTTCGCCGCCGAGGACGAGGCGCTCGCCGACCTGCTGCTCGCCGACGAGCTCCGCGCAGGCCTGTACGCGTTCGACCTGGTGAACAAGCGCGCCAAGCGTCCCGCAGGCGCACCGGACAAGTCCCTCGCCCGCAAGGTCACCGGCGTCGGCATCGTCGGTGCCGGTCTGATGGCCAGCCAGCTCGCGATGCTGTTCGTTCGCCAGCTCAAGGTGCCGGTCATCCTCACCGACATCGACCAGGAGCGCATCGACAAGGGCGTCGGCTACGTCCACGGCGAAATCGACAAGCTGCAGGGCAAGGGCCGGTTGTCCCCGGACGCGGCGAACCGCCTCAAGGGTCTCGTGTCCGGCTCGTTGGACAAGGCCGCGTTCGCGAAGACCGACTTCGTGATCGAGGCAGTGTTCGAAAACCTGGACCTGAAGAAGAAGATCTTCGCGGAACTCGAGGAGCACATCACCCCGGAGACCATCCTCGCGACCAACACGTCCTCGCTGTCGATCACCAAGATGGCCGCGGACCTGAAGCACCCCGAGCGGGTGGTCGGCTTCCACTTCTTCAACCCGGTCGCCGTGCTTCCCCTGCTCGAGGTCATCAAGGGCGAGAAGACCGACGACGCCACGCTGGCAACGGCGTTCGCCACCGCCAGGGCGCTCAAGAAGTCGGCCGTCGGTTCCGCCGACCTGCCCGGGTTCGTCTTCAACCGGCTCCTGATCCGCACCCTCGGTGAGGTCATGAACGCGGTCGACGAGGGCACCCCGTTCGAGGTGGCCGACAACGCCATCGCCGAACTCGGCATGCCGATGACCCCGTTCACCCTGCTGTCCCTCGTCGGGCCGGCGGTCGCGCTGCACACCGGCGAGACGCTTGCCGAGGCGTACCCCGAGCGCTTCCACAACTCCCCCGGACTCGAGGCGCTGGTCGAGGCCAAGAAGTCGGCGGTGTGGAGCTACGGTGCCGACGGCAAGCAGGTCGTCGACCCCGAGGTCGCCGAACTGTGGAAGCAGGGCGACAAGGCGTCCACGTCCGAAGAGGTTCTGGAGCGCACGCGTCGCGCGTTCGCCGAGGAGATCCAGATCATGCTCGACGAGGGTGTCGTCGCCGCGGCCGAGGACATCGACCTCTGCCTGATCCTGGGCGGCGGGTTCGGCTTCTGGAACGGTGGCATCACGCCGTACCTGGACCGCACCGGCACGTCCGAAGCCGTCAACTGCAAGCGGTTCCTGGCACCGGGCGTCGCGAGCGTCTGACCCCAGGTGAGTGGCGACGTGTGCCCCGGCACACGTC
>NZ_JBHWUE010000101.1:0-32270 GCF_042738615.1 Rhodococcus sp. NPDC059968 | reverse complement strand
ACCAGTAGGCGGCGTCGACCCCGGAGCCTTTTTGGTAGCTCCAGCTACCAAAAAGGCGCACGGGCGCTACGCGCCTACGGCGATCTCGATCACCGGATTCTTCGCCGGGTCGAGCCGGCCGAGGAGTGAGGTCAGCGTGTCGCGGTCGATCGCGACGCACCCTTCGGTGGTGGTGCCGTCCGTGACGTGTAGGAACATTGCCGAACCGAGGCCGGGAATGCGGGCGGCGTTGTAGCCGATCGCGACCGCGTAGTCGTACAGCGGTCCGGCCGCGTAGAGGTTCTCACTGTTACCACCGGGGCTCGCGTCCTTCCGTACGTGCGTGTTGTACGTCGGCGAGAGCGGATTCGAATCCCACCAGTCACGTCGATCGGACTGGAAGTACGGCATCGCCGACTCGGGCGCGGGCTGTCGGCCGAACGCCTGTGACAGCGGAAAGACACCGGTCGGCGTGCGGGTGGAGAATTCGTTCGCCGCACCGAGTCCTTCCGCGCCGACGTCGGCGGGGACGGGGCCCGCGAACACCTGCCACGTGCCGTCCGCATTCCGTTCCCAGGCGGTAAGTTCGGCCACGACTGCCCCCGCGGACGGGGCGTAGACGGTGATCACCTGGTCCGAGGTGCTGGAGAAGACCGCTCGGTCCGGGGCCGCAGAGGCGCCCGGAGCGAGTACCAGCCCGATCAGCGCCACCATCAATCCCGCCAACCACAGTCGACCCACCCGTAACGTCGTCATGGGGCGAGTGTTCCATCCTCGGGCACTCGTCGCGAGATTTCCCTCCGCGCTGCTACACCCTGCAGAGGATCTCGCTGTGCAGGAGCGCGAACCAGCCGTCGTCCTGCCCCACCCACGAACGCCAGCCCGCCGCGATGCGTTCCAGGTCCGCCTCGGTGGCGAGCCCCAGCGCGAGCGCCCGGTCCGCGTAGTTCGACTGCAGCGAGCGATCGGCCCAGGACCCGCCCCACCACTCGCGATCCTCGTCGGAGGAGAAACACCAGGTGCTCGCGGTGTTCGCGACGTCGCCGAGGCCCGCCTCGTGCGCCCACGCCCGCAGGCGACGGCCCGCGTCCGGTTCGCCACCGTTCGCCCGCGCGATGTCCTTGTAGAGCGCCAGCCAGTCGTCGAGTTCCGGTGTCGCCGGAAACCACGTGAAGGTGCCGTAGTCCGCGTCGCGGGCGGCGACGATCCCGCCTGGCTTGCACACCCGCTTCATCTCGCGCAGTGCCTGCACCGGATCACCGACGTGTTGCAGGACCTGATGCGCGTGCACGACGTCGAAGCTGTCGTCGGGAAAGTCCAGGGCGTGGACGTCGGACACCACGGTCAGGGCGTTCGGGACTCCGCGCTTCGCGAACTCGTTCCTGGCGAGGGAGAGCGCCTCGTCGTTCATCTCGACGGCGGTGACGACTCCGGGTGCGACGAGTCCTGCGAGGTCGGCGGTGATGGTGCCCGGCCCGCATCCGACATCGAGCAGTGTCATGCCTTCGCGCAGGTGCGGGAGCAGATACGCGGCGGAGTTCTCCGCGGTACGCCATCGGTGATTGCGCAGCACCGATTCGTCATGACCGTGGGTGTAGACCGTCTCCTCGCCGTTCATACCTCCGACGCTAGCAACCTCTACCAGATAATGGGAAAAACATCTCACCTATCAGGATAGCGGGATCGCGAGTCCCATCAGCCCGTGAGTGTTACGTTGGTGCACAGCAACGCCGCAACCGAGGGACTGCCATGACCTTCAGCCTCGCTCTCACCCCGGCTCAGCGGGATCTCGTCGAACGAACACACGCCTTCGCGGAGAACGTGATCCGGCCGGTGGCGGCCGAGCACGACCGCGCGCAGGCGTTTCCGTGGGACGTTCTCGAGAAGGCCGCGGAGGAGGGCTTCTACAGTCCGCTGTTCTACCGCGACCTCATCGGCGACCCGACCGGTCTGTCCCTCCCCCTGTTCATGGAGGAGCTGTTCTGGGGTTGCGCCGGAATCGGGCTGGCCGTCGTGATGCCCGCGCTGGCGCTGTCGTCGATCGGGCAGGCCGCGACGCCGGAGCAGATGCTGCGGTGGGCGCCCGAATGCTTCGGCGAGCCAGGCAACCTGAAACTCGCCGCACTGTGCATCTCGGAACCCGAGGGCGGCAGCGATGTCCGCAACTTGCGGACCACCGCGACGCGCGACGGCGACGAGTGGGTGATCGAGGGGCACAAGATGTGGATCGGCAACGGGGGCATCGCCGACGTGCACGTCGTGAACGCCACCGTCGATCCTGATCTGGGCCATCGCGGGCAGGCGCTCTTCGTGGTCCCCGGCGGAAGTCCGGGTATCGAACTCGTCCGCAAGCTCGACAAGCTGGGCTGCCGCGCGTCGCACACGGCGGAGCTGAAGTTCCATCAGGTCCGGGTGCCCGCCGACCATCTGCTCGGCGGCGACGACAAGCTGCAGAACCGTATGCGGAAGGCCCGTGAGGTGCAGGAGGAGGCGGCTACCGGCGCGCCGCGGCGGAAATCGACCACCCTCGGCACGTTCGAGCAGACACGTCCCATGGTCGCCGCCCAGGCGCTGGGCATCGCCCGCGCCGCGCTCGAATACGCCACCGAGTACGCGAACCGCCGGGAGGCATTCGGCGGTCCGATCATCGACAACCAGGGAATCGCGTTTCCGCTGGCCGACCTCGCGACCCAGATCGACGCGGCGCGGCTGCTCACGTGGCGGGCGTCGTGGATGGCGGCGGCGGGCGTGGAGTTCCGCCACGGCGAGGGCTCGATGGCGAAACTCGCGGCATCGGAGGTCGCGGTGAAAACTACGGAGCGCGCACTGCAGACGATGGGCGGGTGGGGGTACATCAGCGACCATCCCGTCGAGAAGTGGTACCGGGACGCCAAGCTCTACACCATCTTCGAGGGCACAAGCGAGATTCAGCGGATGGTGATCGGGCGTGCCCTCGGCGCCGCGGACGGCGCCCCGCCCCTCCACTTCGATCAGCCGACCGAGGGATCCGCCTTCAACAGGCGGTTCGGCAGGGGCACGTCCGTGCGCACGAAGGCCGGCGAGTTCGCGATGTCGATGAAGGACCGGATGCCCGAGTCCACACAGCGACTGGCGATGAAAATCCTTGCCCCACCGAAGAAGTGAAACCCGAGGGTGGTCATGTCCAGAGGGCGGCCACCAGCACGGTGACGATGCCGAGCCCGCCGACCACGTGGACCAGGTTCGGATTCTCCTGCCCCTTCTTCTGCTTGCCCCGCACGATCTCGGCGAGCGCGACCACCACCAGTGAGAGCAGAAGCTTGACGCCGATCTTGACGTGGTTGTAGTCCTTGTCCAGTGCGGCCTCGCCGAGCCCGACCAGGATCAGTCCCGTGACGAACTGGAGCCGCGCACCCCACACCATCACCTCGGAGATCCGCGGCGCTCCGAGCACCGCGAAATAGCCGCCGACGAGGGCAGCCATGCCGAGCAGGTGGCAGACGAACAGGAGGTTGTAGACGACGGTCATCTCCGCAGCCTAGCGACCTGCCCGATCAGCCGGATACGATTCCCGCCTCGATGGCCGCCTCCCGGTACGACGCGGCCAGGGTGGCGACGGTTTCGTGGGCGTTGAGCCCGCTGGGATTGGGCACCAGCCACAACTCCGCGCCCTCGTGGTCGCGCGGCTGCTTGCCCTTCTTCGCGGCACGCTCCCCGAAAGCCGTGCGATAGGCGGTGATTCCGGCGACGGCGACCACCCTGGGAGCGGTGTCGCGGACCACGGCGCGCAGGCGCTCGGCGCCGATGGCCAGTTCCTCACCGGTCAACTCGTCCGCCTTCGCCGTGGCGCGCGGGGCCAGGTTGGTGATGCCGACGCCCCGCTCGATCAGGTGATCGCGATCCGCGTCCGACATCCCTGCCGTCGGATCGATCGGACGCTCGATGATCCCGGCGGCCAGCAGGGCCGGGTAGAAACGGTTGCCCGGGCGCGCGAAATGCGCCCCGGTCGCGGCCGTCCACAGTCCCGGGTTGATACCGACGAACAACAGTCGGCAGCCCGGTCCGAGGAGGTCCGCAACCTCCGCGTCGCGGAACGACTCCAACTCCGCACGAGTAAAGCTCACAGTCCGCCCGCCTCCGTACTCACAGTCGGCCCGCCTCCGTACTCACAGTCGGCCCGCCTCCGTACTCACAGTCGGCCCGCCTCCGTCAGCCCGGCGACGGTGTCGGCCAAGGTCTCCGCCGAATCGCGATACTTCACACCCAGTTCGCCCTCGCTCGGCCGGTCGTCCGTGTCCGGCATCCGCGTGTAGTACTCCATCGCGGCCTCCGAGATCGGGGTGTCGATGGGGACGAACCGGTCGACGGCGTCGACCAGCCTGCCCACCAGGCGCAACGCGGCGTCCGGAACCGGGAACACCCCCATCCATTTGCCGGTGATCACGCCCAGCATCTCGGCGATCCCCGCAATCGGAATCCGCGGACCACCGAGCATGTACCGGCGGGCTCCGCGTCCCGGCTCGAGGAGGGCGGCGTGCGCGCTCGCCACCTCCCGGACGTCGACCATCGTCCACGCGGCGCTCCGCCCGGGCAGACCCCGCAGGTGGACGGCGGCCTCGACAGCCTGGGCGGCTTCGCCGAACTGGTTCCCCGGACCGACGATCATGCCCGGATAGGTGATCGCGATCGGTGCGCCGTCGGCCTGAAGGTCGCGGGCGTACTGCTCCACCCGGGCCTTGCTCCGGCCGTAGGCGTCGGGAGGCCCGCACACCGGCAGTTCGGGAGTGAGCAGCCGGGCCCCCGGCTGGAACAGCGCGGCGATACTCGAGACGTAGACGATCGGGTCGAGGGCGAGCTCGACCGCGGTTCCCAGCACGTTCTGCGCGCCGGCCAGGTTGGTCTGCAGCATCTCCTCCGCGCGCCGCGGGTCGACCGCGACCACGGCCGCGGCGTGGATGACGGCGTCGCAGCCATCCAGCGCGCGGCGCACGGACTCGGCGTCCGTGATGTCACCGACGACGTGATCGGACGTGTCGAGTCCGAGCGCCGCGGCACTGGTCACGAGGCGAGCAGGATCCCGCACGAGGAAGCGCACCCGATGACCGGCGTCCACCGCCGCCTTCGCGCTCCACGCCCCGACGAAACCTGTTCCCCCCGTGACCAATACCAGCAAGGTGAACTACACCGTCCTGGCGAGGCGGTTGGCGAGCATGGTGGTGAACCGGGCGGGATCCTCGAGTTCGCCACCCTCGGCCAGCAACGCCATCCCGTAGAGCAGCTCCGCGGTCTCCCCCAGCGCCGGATCCTCGTTGCGTTCGCCGTGCGCCTCCCGCAGCCCGGTGACGAGCGGGTGGGCAGGGTTCAGCTCGAGGATGCGCTTGGTGACGGGGACGGGCTGCCCGGACGCCCGGTACATCCGCTCGAGTGCCGGCGACATACTGAACGCGTCGCCGACGATGCACGCCGGTGACGTGGTCAGCCGCGTCGACAGCCGCACCTCCTTGACCTGATCGCTCAGCGCGTCGGCCATCCAGGAGAGCAGGCCGGCGAAGTCCTTCTCCTGCTCCTCCCGCTCCGATTCGTGCGCCTTCTTGTCTTCCTCGGTGTCGAGATCGACCTCACCCTTGGCGATCGACTGGAACGACTTGCCGTCGAATTCCGGCACGGCACCGACCCACATCTCGTCGACGGGATCGGTGAGCAGCAGCACCTCGAAGCCCTTCGCGCGGAAGGCCTCCATGTGCGGTGAGCTCTCGAGCAGCTGCCGGGATTCGCCGGTCGCGTAGAAGATCTGCTCCTGACCATCCTTCATCCGTGCCACGTAGTCTTCCAGCGAGGTCAGCTCCTCCTCGCTGTGGGTCGACGCGAACGACGAGATACCGAGCAACACATCCCGATTGTCGGTGTCCGACATCAGGCCTTCCTTGACCGCGCGGCCGAACTCAGCCCAGAACGTACGGTAGTCGTCAGGCCGCTCGGCCTTCAGGTCCTTGATCGTGGTGAGGACCTTCTTGGTGAGCCTGCGCCGGATGGCTCGAATCTGCCGGTCCTGCTGCAGGATCTCACGAGACACGTTGAGGGACAGGTCCTGAGCGTCGACCACACCCTTGACGAAGCGGAGGTACTCCGGCATCAGCTGGTCGCAGTCGTCCATGATGAAGACGCGTTTGACGTACAGCTGCACACCCGTCTTCCCGTCCCGCATGAACAGGTCGAACGGGGCGTGGGACGGGATGAACAGCAGTGCCTGGAACTCGAACGTGCCCTCAGCTTTCATCGGGATGACCTCGAGCGGATCGTCCCAGGCGTGGGCGATGTGCTTGTAGAACTCTTTGTACTCGTCCTCGGAGACGTCGTCCTTCGAGCGCGCCCACAGCGCCTTCATCGAGTTGATCGTCTCGGACGTCGTGGTGACCTCGTCCTCGCCGTCGCCCTCCGCGGGAACCGTGCGCTCGACGTTCATCCGGATCGGCCACGCGATGAAGTCGGAGTAGCGCTTGACGAGTTCCCTGATCTTCCGTTCCGACGTGTAGTCGTGCAGGTGATCCTCGGCGTCCTCGGGCTTGAGGTGCAGGGTGACGGAGCTGCCCTGCGGGGCGTCGTCGACCGCTTCGATCGTGTAGGTGGCCTCGCCGCTCGACTCCCAGCGCGTCGCCTCGCTCTCGCCGGCCTTCCGCGTCAGCAGGGTGACCTTGTCGGCGACCATGAACGTCGAGTAGAAACCGATACCGAACTGTCCGATCAGTTCCTCGGAGGCGGCGGCGTCCTTCGCTTCCTTCAACTTGCGGCGCAGGTCTGCGGTGCCGGACTTGGCCAGCGTGCCGATGAGGTCGACGACTTCCTCGTGCGACATGCCGATGCCGTTGTCGCGGACGGTGAGCGTGCGCTGCTCCGCGTCCACCTCGATCTCGATGTGCAGATCCGACGTGTCTACGTGGAGCTCCTTGTTGCGGAAGGCTTCGAGCCGCAACTTGTCCAGCGCATCCGACGCGTTGGAGATGAGCTCCCGCAGGAACGAGTCCTTGTTGGAGTACACCGAGTGGATCATCAGGTCCAGGAGCTGGCGGGTCTCCGCCTGGAACTCCAGTTGTTCGATTTTCGTGCTCACTTCGATTCCCTTCGACAGCAGAACCCTCGACACCAGATTCGTCGTCGGAATGATAGCCCGCGGCCGAATACCCGATTCATCGCGGCGCGAGGTCCGGATCCCGCCTCGCCAGGCCGGCGAGGCACCTCCGGCGCCGACCTGGACCGACACCGTCAGCCGGCGGCGTCTTCCTTCAGGGTGTGCGCGACCAGCGCGTTGGCATGACCGTGGCCGAGGCCGTGCTCGGACTTCAGCCAGCTCACCAACTCCATGTGCTTGGTCAGCTCGGACGACCGGATGAGCGTCTGCCATTCACTGATCGGCCGACCGTACTTCTCCTCGATCGACGGGAAATAGGACGCGGGACCCTTCACTGGTTCAGCCATGCGCGACAGGTTACCGGCACCCGCCGACACATACTGTCCGACAAGCATCTTCGGGGGTGACGGCGCTCAGGCGAGCCAAGCACACCGTCACCTCGCAAGGCGGTCCAGCAAAAGTGCATACCGGTCGCGGCCGTGCCGTGCGAGCGCTCGCACGCGCGCATCATGGATATGCGGTGCCGCGGCTTCGATGATCGCGCACACTGCGGCCTCGCGCTTGCCGACACCCTGCGCCTCGGCGAGGAGCGTGAGCGCACGCTCCTGCTCGTCCGTGAGTCGCAGGATCAGGACCATGCCGATCACGATACCGAGTTCGTAGACTTGATTGTTCTTACGTGCAGAAGCGTCCTCGCGGGCGCGCAGGGGTCCGTAGGCTGATCGCATGTATCTGTCACGCGCGAAGAATCCGGCAGGGTGACGTCGTGGCGGAGCTGATTCTCGGACCGCTGCTGAGACATGTCGGCACGTGCGATGCGACGGTGTGGGTCAAGACGTCGGAGGCGTGCACCGTCAGGGTCCTCGGCCACGAGGAACGCACGTGGAACGTGTCGGGCCACCACTACGCACTCGTCGTCGTGGAGGGTCTGGAGCCCGGGTCGACCACTCCGTACGAGGTGACCCTCGACGGCCGCCCGGTGTGGCCGTTGCCGAATACAGTCCCGTCGATGATCCGCACCCTCCGGGAGGACGACGACACGCTCGTCCTGACATTCGGGTCGTGCCGATTCGCGACGATGTCCACGACGGAGGACAACCGGCACCTCGGCGCCGACGCCCTGGACGCGTACGCGGTGCGGATGGCCGAACAGTCCCCGGATCGGTGGCCCGACGCCCTGCTGCTGCTCGGGGATCAGGTGTACGCCGACGAACTCTCCCCCGATACCGAGGCCCGGGTCGCCGAGATCCACGACATCAACGAGCCGCCGGGGCCGCAGGTGCGCAATTTCGAGGAGTACACCTGGCTCTACGCCGAATCGTGGTCGGACCCCCAGGTGCGCTGGCTGATGTCCACGGTGCCGACGTCGATGATCTTCGACGACCACGACGTCCGGGACGACTGGAACACCTCCGAATCCTGGCGCGACGAACTCGAGGCCACGTCGTGGTGGGAGGAGCGCATCGTCGGCGCGTTGTCGTCGTACTGGGTGTACCAGCACCTCGGGAACCTGGCGCCGAGCCACCTCGCCGAAAACGAACTGTATCAACGGGTTCGGAAGCACGGCGGTGACGTCGAGCCGATGCTCCGTGAATTCGCATCTGCCGCCGACGAGGAAGCGGACGGGGCCAAGGGCACGCAATGGTCGTATCGCCGGGACCTCGGGGTCGCGCGGCTGCTCGTCATCGACTCGCGGTGCGGTCGTGTCCTCTCCGGCGGTCGCCGCGAGATGGTGTCCGACCCCGAATTCTCCTGGATCGAACGTCAGACCGAGGGCGACTACGACCACCTGCTCGTCGGGACGTCCCTGCCGTGGTTGCTGCCCCGCGCCCTCCACGACCTCGAGTCCTGGGACGAACGCCTCGCAGCCGGATCCCGCGGCCCGCGAGTGGCAGCCTTGGCGGAGAAGATCCGGCGGGGGGCGGACCTGGAGCACTGGGCGGCGTTTCGCGACTCGTTCGACCGGCTCGCCCGCCTCTTCGCCGAGGTCGGCAAGGGCCGCCGGGCCGGGCCGGGTGGCCGGGCGCCGTCCACCATCTCGGTGCTGTCCGGCGACGTCCACCACGCCTACGTCGCGCAGGCGCACTACACCGAGCAGTTGCAGTCACTGGTGTATCAGCTGACGTGCTCTCCCCTGCACAACTACGTTCCGGCCGCCATGAAGGTGACGTTCCGGATCTCGTGGCGGCGCGCCACCGAACGGACCGTCCGCTTCATCCTCGGCCGGGTGTCGCGGGTGCCACCCGTTCCCATCGACTGGTCGAAGGTCGCCGGACCGTTCTTCGGCGACCAGGTCGCGACGCTCCACCTGAACGGACGGACCTCCCGCCTCGTGATGGAACAGGCCCACAACGACAGCGGCGGCACGCCACGATTCAAGACCATGACCGACCTCGAGTTGACGACGGAATAAGGACTACTGACGCTGCTCGGCCGCCGCCTTCAGCTGTGCGAGGCCCTTCTCGAAGTCCTTGCCCACCATCTTGTCCATCGGGAACAGGACTCCCACGATCTTGAAGAAGCGGTTCGTCTTGCCGGTCATCTGCCAGCGGACAGTGGTCCCGGCGCTGTTCGGCTCGAGGAGGAACGTCGTGACGTTGTCCGCCTTGAACGGTTTGAGGAATTTCAGGTCGAGCACGACCTTCGAGCCGGGCACCGACTCGGTGATCACCATCGACCCCGCCCCCGCCTTGCGATTACCCTCCCAGGCGTAGGCGGCGCCGACACCCGACTCCGGGCCGGAGTACGTGCGCCTCAGGTCGGGATCGACATCCTCCCACGGCGACCACGACTGCCACTGGCGGAAGTTGTCGAGAAGCGGCTGAACGACATCGGGGCTCGCATCGATGACGGTGGAACGTTCGACGAGGAACTCGTCCGAAGCCATGCCGGTCTCCATTCGGTATCGGGTGTGGTGGAACGAGGTCGCGCCCACCTGTCCAGGTGGAAGATAACGCCTCGCCGGCGGTCGCGCGCGCGGTATCGTCGGGAGCGACCCATACGACAGTGCTGTGGTGGGGGTAGCAGTGACGACCGAGACGGATCTGATCCGCAATATCGCTCTGGTGGGACATCAGGGTAACGGGAAGACGACACTCGCGGAGGCGATGCTGTACCGCGCCGGTGTCGTCACGCGGCCCGGCCGTGTCGAGAGCGGCAACACCGTGCTCGACACCCAGCCGGAAGAGCACGACCGCACGCAGTCGCTGGCGCTCGGCCTGGCCTCGTTCTCGTGGGGCGATTACCGGATCAACCTACTCGACCCGCCGGGTTACGCCGATTTCGTCGGCGACGCGATGACCGCTCTCCGGGTCGCGGACGTCGCCGTGTTCGTGATCGACGGCGTCAGCGGTCTGCAGGTGAACGACGAGTTGCTGTGGCAGGCGGCCGGGGAGCGATCCATCCCTCGCATCCTGTTCGTGAACAAGATGGACAAGGAGCGGGCGACGTTCGACGTCGTCCTGGCCGGGATCCGCGACCATTTCGGGTCCGGGGTCGAGCCGGTCGACCTGCCCGTCGGCGAAGCGTCGGCGTTCACCGGGGTCGCCGATCTCCTCACCGAGCACGTCATCCTCTACGACAGCGGGTCCGCGAACACGAGCGACGAACTGCCCGCCGACATCGCCGACCGCGAGCACGAACAGCACGAGCATCTCGTGGAGGACGTGGTCGAGATCGAGGACGACCTGCTCTCGAAGTATCTCGACGGGGAGGACATCTCCGTGGCCGAACTCGAGCACGCGCTCCGCGCGGGTTTCGCCGCGGGCTCACTATGGCCGGTGCTGTGCGGGTCGGCCGTCGATGCGATCGCCGTCGACCGGTTGCTCGACTTCGTGTGCCGGATCGCGCCCGCACCGTCGGAGGTCCCGGGCATCGAGGTTCACGGTGACGCGGTCGCCGAGGTGCGGTGCGATCCGTCCGGAGACCCGCTCGCGTACGTCTTCAAGACGCAGACCGACGAATACGTCGGGCAGGTGGCGTTGTTGAAGATCCTCTCCGGCACCGTGCACGCCGACGACATCCTCGTCAACCAACGCACCGGCGCGAAGGAACGCCTGCACAACCTCCTTCGCGTCCTCGGCAGCAAACACACCGCGATCGACACCGCGGAGGCGGGCGACATCGTCGGCGCCATCAAGCTCACCGACGTCTCGACGGGCGACACCCTCGCGCCGATCGGGTCGTCCCTCACCGTTCCCCCGATCGTGCACCGCCGCCCCGTCTACGGAATCGCCGTGGCCGCCGAGAGCGCGGGCGACGAGGACAAACTGGCGACCGCCCTGTCCGAGCTCGTCAGCGACGACCCGACGCTGGAGGTGACCCGCGACAGCGAAACCCACCAGACGGTGGTCCGGGGCGCCGGCGACGTACACGTGCAGGTGGCGCTGACCCGGTTGAAGCGGCGCTACGGCATCACGCTCCAGACCGAACCGGTCAAGATCGCCTACCGCGAGACGCTGCTCGGACCGGTGGAGACGGAGGGTCGTCACAAGAAGCAAAGCGGCGGCCACGGCCAGTTCGGGGTGGCGACCGTCCGTTTCGAGCCGCTCCCCCGCGACGAGGGCTACGAATTCGTCGACGAGACCCGTGGTGGAGTGATACCCAAGTCCCTCATCCCCGCAGTCGGCAAGGGAATCGCCGAATCGATGGGACGCGGAGGCCGGCACGGGTTTCCGCTCGTCGACCTGCGGGCCACCGTTCTCGACGGCAAGCATCACTCGGTCGACTCCGACGATTTCAGCTTCCGGATGGCGGGGGCGCTCGCCCTCCGTGCGGCCATCGACAAAGTGGGCACCCTCGTCCTCGAACCCGTCGACCACGTCGAGGTCACGGTGCCGTCGACGCTTCAGGGTGACGTGATGGCGGATCTCGGACGACGGCGGGGCCAGATCGAGGGCACCGAACCGGCAGGGGACGGCGAGGTCACCGTGATCGCGTCGGTGCCGACGAGCGAGGTCACCGACTATCCGGTCGCCCTGCGCTCGATGACACACGGACGTGGCCGTCTCGCACTGAGTTTCAAGTGTTATCAGGAGCGGCCCGAACCGCGCTGACAGTGTCCTTCCAGCGTGCACGCAGCGTTTTCCCAGCCTCCCGCGGTGTAGTGGTGTCTCACTCACACAGAAGGGAACGGCATCGATCATGCGTCACAATTGGTTCGCGGCATCGGTGGAGCGGCGTTGGCTGTCGGTCTCGCATGCTCCGTCGTCGCGTGTAGTTCGGGCGAGTCGTCGTCCGGCACTTCGTCGACCGACACCAGCAGCACCGCCGTGGAGGGCGGCGCCACGCCTGCGGCGATGAGCGACGAACTCCAGGCGTGCCTCGAGGAGAACGGCGTACCCGCACCGCCCGACCAGGCCGGTGGCGGGGCACAGGGCGGAATGGCGCCGCCCAGCGGCGAGATGGCACCGCCGGAGGGTGGCGACGGTTCGGCCCCGCCTCAGGGTGGAACTCCGGACGTGTCGAGCGCTCCTCCCGGGGTGGACAGTTCGACGTGGGCGGCCGCGCAGGAGGCTTGTTCCGGCACAACCGGTTCGTGAGCCGCCGCTATTGCCCGCGACCGGCCCGCAGCCGCGCGGCGAGTTCCGCGCGGCTGCGGACCCCGGCCTTCGCGTACACCGATTTCAGGTGGTCCTGGACGGTGTTCACCGTGATGCCGCGGCGGTCCGCGATCTCGGACGTCGCGTAACCGGCCATTACGTCCGCGCGCACATCACGCTCGCGTGCGGTCACCGCATAGGCCGCGAGCAGCAGTCCTGTGATCTCGCCGCCGACTGCGGGTTCGAGGGTGACCACCGTCTGCGGCTCGTCGCCGCCGATCAAGGCCGTTGCGCGCACCAGAATCCAGCCGCCCTTCGCGTCGCGCACACGCGCCTTGAAGATCCCCGATCCGCTGGATCGCGCCGCAAGACCACGGTCAGCGTCTACGTAGATCTCATACTATCTGCCACTGGTGTGGCAGGCGTTAGAGATGGACGTGTGTCACGGCTACCCGTATCACCGTGCGGTGGTGTGGGTTTGACCGTGTCCCACACCGACGCTTGTGGTGCAGGAACATGCTGTTTCGGATTCACCCCCGACGGCTGTGTTGCGGTGGGCAGGCTGCGGCGGACCCGGCGGTGCCGTGGCCGACGCGGGGTGGGAGCGTGTTTGTCTCGCGACGGCCGTACCGGTGCGTGCTCGGCGACCCGGATCGCGGGCAGCTGCCCACGCCGCCTCCTGGCTTTGTTTCTGCCGAGCAGTGCGCGTTTGGCCAGGTTCACCCCCGCGACGTGGTCCCGGTTGCCGCCGACCCGGCAACCGGAACACCACGCGGTGTGATAGCCGTCGGGGCGGGCAAGTGGTTCGTCGCAGCCAGGACACCACGCGGACGATCCTCGGGCGGGCACCGCGACCACCGTGATGCCGACACCGGCGGCGGTGTGCGCGAGGGCCGCGGCCGCTTGGCGGCGGGCGGACTGTGCGGCCCGGTTGTTGTTGACCCGTCCGTGGCCGCGGGTCTCGAGGGTGGTGAGATCTTCCACCGCGATCAGCTGCGCGTGGGCGTCGGCGGCGTAGTCGGTGACCTGGCGGCCGAAGTGGAAGGCGAGTTCCCGGTTGATCTTCCCTCTCTTGACACCCACCGCCTCGCGGTGGGCGTCGAGGACGGCGATCTTCTCCTCCAGCTGGGCGCGGACCTCGGGTGGGGCGGCGGCGGCCAGTTGGGTCAACCGGGCCGCCTTCCGGTGCAGCAGCTCGCCCTCGGCCTGCAGGCGCGCCAGTTTGATCCCGAGGCCGCGGTCGTCGTAGGTCCAGCCCCGGTAGTCCGAGGACAACCCTTCAGGGTTGTCGGCGATGGCGGCGGCACCGAGAGTGGATGGGGACCAGTCGACCCCCACCGCGACGGTGGCCGAGTTCGGGTCGTTTGCGGGGACGAGTTCGGTCGCGGCGCATCGCCAGAGCAGGCCCTTCCGGTCGAGGATCAGGGTCGGTAGATGCCAATCGGTGATCGCCCTGCCGTACAGGTGCTCCGGGATGGCGGCGGTCAGCCGGACACTGCGCCACTGCGCCCGCCCCGCCGGGAACGGGCTGGTGGGCAGTTTCACCGTCAACACCAGCTCACGGCCTGTCGCGGTGATCTGTGCGAGCTGCCGATCGGCGGCCGACAGCCGTGCCATGGCCGCCATCCGGGGTGGTTCCTGCAGGTCGGTGATCCGCAACCGGCCGGCCGATGCCCCGTCGGTGCGGCGGGAGTGTGCGATGAGCTGACGTTGCACGCCCCGGAGGAAGCCCGCCGATACAGAGTCGCCCGGCCCGGTCGGCGGCGCCACAGTGCCGGTGGCCGGGTCGAATCGGGCCGACAGTGCCGTGACCGCGGTATCCCGATAGGCCAGGGTCCGCAGGGTCGCCATCACCTGCGCCGTCACTACCCTGCTCACCCGCGACGGCACATACACCGCGTCCGGATAGCTCGGGTTCCAGCCGAGGCGGGCCGCGGCGACATGCCCCTGCGCGGGCAGCCTGCGGTCCTGTCGGTCACGCCCGGCGGCGAGCACATCGAACGTCGCCGGCTGCCACAGCCGTGCCACCAACTCGTCACCGGCCGCGGCGATCAGGTCCAGCAGCCACCCCACCCGGGTATCGACATCATCGAGTCCGATCGGCTCACCGGTCGCGTCGTCGACCGCCACATGGGCGCGGGTGGTCACCGCGAACTAGCGCGCCACCGCCAACCCAGACTCGTGCTCCCCCATTCCAGTCATCGGTCACCCCTACCCCCACCGTGCTGCGGCATCGCCCCGGCGCCTGCGCTGATCCCGCTTCGACCGCAGCCGGCAGCACCCGCCGGGAAGCGACACACCAACACCCCTGAAGTCATCCACCAGCTCCTCCACCAGCAACTCATCGCCCCGATCGCAACCCGGACAGTAGCCCCCACCTCTGACAGAGAACGCTCGATCCACCCCACCGACGAACCCGGCCACCCGGTCTCGCCACAGCACCCCGCACCACCGTGCATCGGCCCTCGGCTGCGTCATCGAGCATCCGCCCGCGCCCCGCCCGCTGCCCCGGAGTCCACAAGCCGTGGTCCTCGGAGACCGGGTGCGCCACACCACCGGCACTCTCCCGCACCATCTTCACCCGGTTTTCCAGCGATGACTCGTGCCCTGTGGAGCCCGGCACCCGGTTATCCAGCACCTCCACCCGTCCGGGCGCCACCACCACCGAACCCCGACACGGGCCTGCCCGGGTAGACGTCCAGATCCGCGCGATCAAATATCGGGTGTCCCGCACCGGTACGCCGAGACGGCAACCGACCCGCCGACGCCGCCTAACGCACCCCCGCCACCGACATGCCCATATCTCGCGACCTGACCAATCCGCTGCCGCAGAAAGTAGTAGATACTACGAGGTAGTCCTAGAATTTCGAGCAACAGCGGAAAGCCTGCCCGGGGCGACCTCGTCGAAGCGGTCCTGCCAGCCGTGGGCAGCGGCCGTGAGCGCAATCGGATCGCCGGCGGCATCGGTCAGCACCACCGCCGGACCCTGGTCGCCGTGGCCGGAGACCGCCGGGGCGTGCACGGACGCGGCCCGTGTCGCGACCGCCAGGCCGGGAGCCACGAGCGTGAGGAACTTGAGCTCACGGTCGGTGAAATCCGGGCCGGACCGCACGAATCGGGCTGCGCCCCAGCACACGCCGTCGACGCGGAACACGATTCGGACCTCGCTTCCGAGCCCTAACGGCGCCCAGACCGCGCCTTGACGGAGGCTGTGCGCGACCTCGTCCGCGGGTAGGTCCGAGGCCCGCGCGATGGTTCGACCACTGCGGGCGAGTTCGGCGAACGTGCCCGGATCGTCGCCGTTGTACTCGGATTCGGCGAGCAGCGGTTCGTACTGCTGCGGTATCCGGCTTCGCCCGCTGGTCATCGAACTGATCGCGAGTGTCTCCGGGTCGAGCATCGCCCAGCACGCCAGGTCGCTGCGCACCGTCGCACCGACCAGTTCGATGGCGCGCTCGTGCAGCTGTGTGACACCGGCGCCCGATCCCGCGAACGCGAGCATCTCCCGGCGCAGCCCGGACCTCCAGCATGAACACAGTATGCGCTGGTCACAGGCGCACCACCATCCCAGATTCCTGGGATGGGCAGCGGGGTGCGCCGGTCCTACCGTCGCAGTATGTCCACCCACGTTCACGTGATCAGAGCAGGCGACGGCAGGCGCCTCACCGCGCCGGACGCCGACATCACGGTCCTGGTCGGCGGCGATCACACCGGCGAGGCATACGAAGTCTTCCTCGTCGAAGCGTCCCGGACCGCACCGGACGGCCCACTGCACGCCGAGCCGTGGTCGAAGTCCTACCACGTACTGCGCGGCCGGATACTCGTCCAGGCCGGACACACCGGGTTCGAGCTCGCGGCGGGGGAAACCATCGTCATCGAGGCGGGAACGATGAATACGTTCACCGTCCTCTCCGAGTCCGCCGACTTCCTCCTCGTCTCCGCCGGCGCGGCCAACAGTCGCTTCGTCGGTGATCTCGACGCGGTCGGCCGTGGCCGGCACTCGCCGGAGCAAGTGGCCCGACTGCTGCACGGGGTCACCGATCGCTACGGCGTCGAACTCGCGACCGGGGCGGGTGCGCCATGATCATCGTCGCGCAGATCGCCACCCTGATCGCCGCAAGCGTGCACCTGCTGGCGTTCGTGTGGGAATCCTTCCTGTTTCGAAGGCCATCGGTGCACGAAGGCATCTTCCGTATTCCGAGCAGCGACGTGCCCGCCGCTCACCTGTGGGCATTCAACATCGGTTTCTACAATCTGTTCCTCGGCTCCGGAGCCATCGCTGGCGTCATCCTGTGGTGGGCGGGTCACGACACTCCGGGTCGCATCCTCGTCGCCTACACCTGCCTCTTCATGTTCCTGGCGGGCATCGCCCTGGCCGTTTCGGACCGCATGGCGCTCAGCCGACAGCGAGGCGACGGCGTCGTCGGAGCACTGTCACAGAGCGTGCCGCCGCTGGTGGCCTTGATCGCGCTGGCGATCGGGTGACAACTCACAGCGCTCGATTGCCAGGAACTTCTCAGGGTCGACCGAATGGATCCTTACTCGCGGTCGGCATGATGGGAGCCATGTCCCAGGTGACCGTTCTTGCCGTCGGTGGCACTGGAGAGTCCCACCCCGATGACCACCGACGCCACGTCTCCGGACTGTTGCGTGACGTCACCGACGCCCTCGACGACCGGTTCGCGTCGCGGTGGGTCGGCTATCCGGCGTCGTACGGGCCGGTCGCCGCGGGCGGGCTCAGTTACCGGCAGAGCACCGAGGTCGGCGTCCGCCGCGTGATCGACGCCATGGAGGACGCTCCGGGACCGGTCATGCTGATCGGATACTCGCAGGGATGCACCGTGATCCGTGAGGTGCTCGGGCAGATCGCCACCGGTGCCCTGTGCGCCGGCAACCTCTCCGCGGTCGGACTCGTCTCCGACCCCGAACAACCCGCGGGGGTGGTTCCGGGCTGCCGCGGGCGCGGTGTCGCGGGTGACGGCGCCCCGATCCCCGACTCCGTCCCGGTCCAGTGGATCGCGCACCCGGACGACATGATCTGCAATGCCAGCGAAGACAGCTACGTGCGCGACATCGCGGACCTCACCCGGTGGATGTCGTTTCGCGCGCTGCGGACGTGGCTTGCGCAGACGTGGGAACTGATCCGCAACAACAGCTTCCAGAACGCGACCAAGACCTGTGTCAGCCCTCGGCAGTGGCGCACCGACGTCCGTCGGCTGCGGACCGCGGCGATCGAGGTGCTCGGCTACCTTCCGCCGCGCCTCGCCTGGCGGGGTGTGCGCGTCGTCAACGCGCGGGGCGGGCGGCACGTCGCGTATGCCAGCGAAGCCCTCGATGCGAGCGGGCTCACCGGATGCCAGATCCTCGCCCAGTGGCTGCAGGTGAGGGCGACGTTCGAGCCGCCCCTGCGCGTCGCGGCGTAAGGGTCGCGCCGATCAGGCGTCGCTGCGCGGATGCAGCGGAGTGAGCATCCGGCGCGGCTCACGCAGGGCCACGGCGACGGCGTCGTTGCGGGGATGGACGGCCTCCCCCGGCCCGGGTGCGACCACCAGGTCCTCGGGGCCAGGGATCGTGCCGCAGTCGGGGCATCGCCCGAAACGATCGAGTTGCGTTCCGCACTCCGCGTGGGAGAACACGCGGCCGGGGTAGGTGCCGGGCGACACGTACTGCTCGCCCCATTGGGACAGCGCGTAGATGCTCGGCCACAAAGCCTTTCCGGCCTCGGTGAGTTCGTACTCGGGGTGACCGCCGTCGGCGACTCGGACGAGCACGCCGGCTTCGACGAGAGCGGTCAGCCGATCCGTCAGGACGGCGCGCGAGATGTCGAGATGGGCGAGCAGATCGCTGAAGCGGCGGACGCCGTAGAAACAGTCGCGCAACACGAGCATCGTCCACCGCTCACCCACCACTTCGAGGGCGCGAGCGAGGTTGCAGTTCTGCTGTGAGTACCCGGTTCCCAGTGCCACTCCCACATGCTAGCGCATTTCAGTCTTGTCACCAGACCAAAAAGAATCTAGGTTCAGTCTTGTGAACAGACCAACTGCGGTTGCCCCGTCGATCCGCGAACACTCGCCCCACCCCGGGACCACGCTGTCCGTCGCGTCACTCGGGACGTTCGTCGCCCTGGTCGCGTTCTGCGCCCCGCTCGGCAACATGCCCACCGTCGCCGCTGCGCTGTCGGCAGGCCCGGCAACGCAGACGTGGATTCTCAGTTCGATGAGCGTGGGCCTCGCCGCGGTCCTGCTGACCGCGGGCGCACTCGCCGACGACTACGGCAGGCGCCGGGTGTTCCACTGGGGTGCCTGGCTTCTCGCGCTGGGCGCGGTGGTCGGCGCGGTCAGCCAGGAACCCGTCCTGTTCATCATCGGACGACTGATCCAGGGAGTGGCAGGCGCGGCAATGATCGCGGCCAGCCTCGGTGCCGTCGCACATGCCTTCACCACGCCGGCGGCGCGTGCGACGGCGAGCGCGATCTGGGGCGCAAGCGTCGGCGCCGGCATCGCCGTCGGTCCCGTCCTCGCGGGCCTCCTCGACCTCGCCGGGTGGTGGCGCGGCCTGTACTGGGCACTCGCCGTCGCGTCGCTCGTGATCGGACAGGTCGCGACGCGCGCGCTCGCCGAGTCGCGCTCCACCGTCCCGAAGCGGATCGACGTCCCGGGAGCGGTCACGCTGTGCGCCGCGATGGTCCTGGTGCTCGTCGCACTGGTCGAGGGCAGGCAGGGGAACACCGCCGCCACCGTGCTCTGCGGCGTCGGTGCGGTCGTGTTCGCGCTCGCCTTCGTCGCGGTCGAGCGGCGGCGGCCGTTCCCGATGCTCGACCTCGCGTTGTTCCGCCGACGCGACTTCCTGGCCGCCACTCTCGCGGCCCTCGCAACCGGGGCGGGCATCATCGGCCTGATGTCGTTCGCGTGCACGTTCCTGGTCAAGACGATGCACGTCAGCACGCTGGCCGCGGCCGGCGTGATCGCCTTGTGGTCGGGCACGAGTGTCGTGGCATCACTGCTCGCCCGCACACTCCCGGCAAGGCTCGCCGGGTCACCGCAACTCGTCATCGGACTCGCCGGCGTCGGCCTCGCCATGCTCACGATGACGGGCCTCTCCCCCGACTCGTCCCTGCTGCGGCTCGTCCCAGGACTGCTGCTCGCCGGCGTCGCCAGCGGACTGCTCAACGCCGGCCTCGGCCGCCAAGCCGTCGCCAGCGTGCCCGCCGACCAAGGCGGACTCGGCAGCGGTGCCAACAACACCGCCCGCTACCTCGGCTCGTCCATCGGCGTCACCGTCGTCAGCATCATCGCCCTCGACCCGGCAGGCACCGTCGACGGCATGGTGTCGGGCTGGAACTACGCCGCCGTCACCACAGGGCTGATCTCACTCGTCGGCGCAGGAGTCGTAGGGGTTCTCGTGCGTGGAACCGCGGTCAGACGTTGAAGCGGAACTCCACCACATCGCCGTCGGCCATGAGGTAGTCCTTGCCCTCCATGCGGACCTTGCCTGCGGCCTTGGCGGCGGCCATGGATCCGGCGGCGACGAGGTCGTCGAAGGAGACGATCTCGGCCTTGATGAAGCCGCGCTCGAAGTCGGTGTGGATGACGCCGGCGGCCTGCGGGGCGGTGTCGCCCTTGTGAATGGTCCAGGCGCGGGATTCCTTGGGACCTGCGGTGAGGTAGGTCTGCAGGCCGAGGGTGTGGAAGCCGGTGCGGGCGAGTGCGTGCAGGCCCGGCTCGGACTGTCCGATCGAGTCGAGCATCTCCTGCCGGTCCTCTTCGTCCAGCTCCAGCAGCTCCTGCTCAACCTTGGCGTCGAGGAACACGGCGTCCGCGGGGGCGACGGAGGCGCGCAGTTCGGCGACCTTCGCTTCGTCGGTGAGCACGGCCTCGTCGGCGTTGAACACGTACAGGAACGGCTTGGTGGTGAGCAGGCTCAGCTCGCGCAGCAGCGAGAAGTCCAGCTTGTCCTTCACGCTGAACAGGGTCTTGCCCTCGTCGAGGACTTCCTGTGCCTTGAGCGCCTCCTCGTGGATGGGCTTGAGCTCCTTGTTCTTCTTCGCTTCCTTCTCCAGACGCGGCAAGGCCTTCTCCAGCGTCTGCATGTCGGCGATGACGAGCTCGGTCTCGATCACCTCGATGTCGGATGCCGGGTCGACGCGGCCGTCGACGTGCACGACGTCGTCGTCGTTGAAGACGCGAACCACCTGGCAGATGGCGTCGGCCTCGCGGATGTTGGCAAGAAACTTGTTGCCGAGGCCGGCACCCTCGGAGGCGCCCTTGACGATGCCGGCGATGTCGACGAACGACACCGTGGCGGGCAGGATGCGCTCGGAACCGAAGATCCGGGCGAGCTCGGACAGCCGCGGATCGGGCAGTTCGACCAGGCCGACGTTGGGTTCGATGGTCGCGAACGGGTAGTTCGCGGCCAGCACGTCGTTGTTGGTCAGCGCGTTGAACAAGGTGGACTTGCCGACGTTGGGCAGTCCGACGATTCCGAGGGTAAGGCTCACGGTCGTTGGATTCTACGGCGTCGGCGTCCGATCAACGACCATCGGCCTCACCAGCTGGAGGTATCGCTGTTCGCGACGAGGGCGATGATCAGGATGGCGTACCCGATGACGAAGACGACGATCAGCGCCACCCAGATCCACAGGGCTATCTTGCCCAGCGCCTTGGCGCGATCGGAGGCGTACTGGGCGCCCTGGTAGTCGCCCATCGCCCACTTCGGGTAGACGTCGTGGACGTGGTTGAACGCTGCGAACGCAAGCGGCCAGAAGAAGAGGACGGCGGCCACCGCCCACCCGGCGTTCGAGGGCGGCAGTGGCGGCGGGCCGTACTGGCCCGCGTACGGCTGCGACTGCGACTGCGGCGCCGGCTGTTGCTGCGTCGGGTACTGGTAGCCGTACGCACCCGTGTCGCCCGGCTTCGGCGGCACCGGATTGCTCGACGATTCCGGATTGCTCGGTGACTCCGACATGACATCCCCCAGTCGTGACAGCTGACCTCGTGCGTCCACTATCCCACCTGTTACACCCGTGAGTGGGAAAGTGCGCCGGAGTACGCGTCGGCACTCACGCGAGGTTCTAGTCTCAGCGAGTGACCCGCTGGTTAATCGTCCTCGCGATATGGATTCTCGGACTGGGCGCCCTCGCCCTGACCCTCGGTGTGGCGACTGGGTGGTGGTTCGCCGCGGTCGTCCTTCTCGTGTCGGCGGCCCTGGGCATGTGGGATCTGCTGCAACGGCGGCACAGCATTCTGCGGAACTATCCGGTGCTGGGGCATGCGCGGTTCCTGCTCGAGAAGATCCGCCCCGAGATCCAGCAGTACTTCATCGAATCGTCGACGGATGGAACGCCCTTCGACCGCGAGACCCGCGACCTCGTCTACGAGCGCGCCAAGGGGACGCTCGCCGAGGAGCCGTTCGGCACCGAGCGGGACGTGCACGCCGTCGGCTACGAGTTCATGGCCCATTCGCTGCGCGCCCGGATGGCACCGCCCGAACCGCCGACCGTCCGCATCGGCGGCCCCGACTGCGAACGGCCCTACGACATCGCACTTCTCAACGTGTCGGCGATGAGCTTCGGCTCGCTTTCCGCCAACGCCATCGAAGCCCTCAACGCCGGGGCCGCGCGCGGCGGGTTCGCGCACGACACCGGCGAGGGCGCGATCAGCCCGTACCACCGCAAGCACGGCGGCGACCTGATCTGGGAGATCGCGTCCGGCTACTTCGGCTGCCGAACGGACGACGGCCACTTCGACCCCGCCAAGTTCGCCGAACACGCGTCACTCGACCAGGTAAAGGCGATCTCGATCAAACTGTCGCAGGGCGCGAAACCCGGACTCGGCGGTGTGCTGCCCGGGGCGAAGGTGTCGCGGGAGATCGCCCGGACGCGCGGCGTGCCGGTCGGACAGACGGTGATCTCCCCGCCCGCACACACGGCCTTCTCCACCCCGAACGAGCTGATCGACTTCATCGTCACCCTGCGAAAGCTCTCCGGCGGCAAACCCGTCGGGTTCAAATTGTGCGTCGGATCGCGGACCGAGTTCCTCGGCATCTGCAAGGCGATGCTCGAACGGGACGTCACCCCGGACTTCGTCATCGTCGACGGCTCCGAGGGCGGAACCGGTGCAGGTCCAGTGGAATTCGAGGACAACATGGGCATGCCCCTCACCGAGGGGCTGATGCTCGTGCACAACGCGCTCACCGGCGCCGGACTGCGGAACCGGATCAAGATCGGCGCGTCAGGGAAGGTCGCCAGCGCATCCGACATCGTCAAACGGATCATCCAGGGCGCCGACTTCACCCTGGCCGCCCGCGCGATGATGTTCGCCGTCGGGTGCATCCAGGCGCAGATGTGTCACACCAACCGCTGCCCCGTCGGGGTGACGACCCAGGACCCGGCGCGGACCCGCGCACTCGACGTCCCCGACAAGGCGGCCAGGGTGTTCCGGTTCCAGAAGTCGACGGTGGCGGGCGCCCAGCAGATGGTGGCATCGATGGGTCTCGACAGCTTCGACCAACTGACACCGTCGATGCTCAACCGCCGGATCGACGGGGTCACCACCCGCACCTACGCGGAACTGTACGAGTGGCTGATGCCCGGCGAACTACTCGAAGATCCGCCCTCGGATTGGCTCACCGACTGGATCGACGCCGATTCGACTCGCTTCTGACGTCGTTTTTTCGTCGAACCGAACGTCGGCGCAATAGGGTGACGGGGGCCACAAAAGATGTGGCATCTGTCGACGGCGTCACCCCTGGCACACAATGACGACGGGGGCGCTGGGAAGGAGTTCGCGATGGCCCTGAGAGCCGCCCCCGAGTCCGAGATCGAGTACCTGAATACGGATCCGGATCTACCAGCGGTCGGCGTCGTGGACCGCACCCCCATCTCACCGGCGGCGAGGATCACATTCGCCGTCCTCGGCCTTCTCGGCGGCATCGCCTGGGTGATGATCGCGTTCGTTCGCGGCGAGAACATCAACGCCGTCTGGTTCGTGGTGGCCGCCGTCTGCACGTACCTCATCGCCTACCGCTTCTACGCGCGGCTGATCGAGCGCAAACTCGTCCAGCCCCGCGACGACCGGGCCACCCCCGCCGAGATCCTGGAGAACGGCAAGGACTACATGCCGACGGACCGGCGGGTGCTGTTCGGGCACCACTTCGCCGCCATCGCCGGCGCAGGCCCCCTCGTCGGCCCCGTCCTCGCCGCGCAGATGGGCTACCTGCCCGGCACGCTGTGGATCATCATCGGCGTCGTCTTCGCCGGAGCCGTCCAGGACTTCCTCGTCCTGTGGATCTCGACGAAACGCCGCGGACGCAGCCTCGGTCAGATGGCCCGCGACGAACTCGGCCTCGTCGGCGGTGTCGCCGCCATGATCGGGGTCTTCGTCATCATGATCATCCTCATCGCGGTACTCGCCCTCGTCGTCGTCAACGCGCTCGCGGAAAGCCCGTGGGGTGTCTTCTCCATCGCCATGACCATCCCGATCGCCCTGTTCATGGGCGTCTACCTTCGGTACCTGCGCCCGGGCAAGGTCGCGGAAGTGTCGCTGATCGGCGTCGTGCTGCTGCTCCTCGCCATCGTGTCCGGCGGCTGGGTGGCCGACACCGGCTGGGGCGCCGACTGGTTCACGCTCTCCAAGGTGACCCTCGCCTGGCTGATGATCGCCTACGGTTTCGCCGCATCCGTGCTGCCCGTGTGGCTGCTGCTGGCCCCGCGCGACTACCTGTCGACGTTCATGAAGATCGGCACGATCATCCTGCTGGCCATCGGCATCCTGGTCGCGCAGCCCACCATCAAGATGCCCGACGTCACGACGTTCGCCATCCAGGGCAACGGCCCCGCCTTCGCGGGCTCGCTGTTCCCGTTCCTGTTCATCACGATCGCGTGCGGCGCGCTGTCCGGCTTCCACGCCCTCATCTCCTCCGGCACCACGCCCAAGCTGCTGGCGAAGGAAAAGCAGATGCGGCTGATCGGATACGGGGGCATGCTCACCGAGTCGTTCGTCGCGATCATGGCGCTCGTCACCGCGTGCATCATCGACCAGCACCTGTACTTCGCGCTCAACGCGCCGGCCACCCTCACCGGCGGAACCCCGGAGACGGCCGCCGCGTACGTGAACGGCCTCGGACTGTCCAGCCCGAACATCAGCCCCGACACCCTCTCGCAGGCCGCGGAGAATGTGGGCGAGGAGTCGATCATCTCGCGCACCGGCGGTGCCCCGACGCTCGCGTTCGGCATGTCGGAAGTGCTCAGCCAGTTCCTCGGCGGCGCCGCCCTCAAATCGTTCTGGTATCACTTCGCGATCATGTTCGAGGCGCTGTTCATCCTCACCACCGTCGACGCCGGCACCCGTGTCGCCCGGTTCATGCTGTCCGACTCGCTCGGCAACTTCGGCGGACCCGCCCGCAAGTTCAAGGATCCGTCGTGGCGCGTCGGAGCCTGGGTGTGCTCGCTGGCCGTCGTCGGGCTGTGGGGCGCCATCCTCCTCATGGGCGTCACCGACCCGCTCGGCGGAATCAACACCCTGTTCCCGCTCTTCGGCATCGCGAACCAGCTGCTAGCCGCGATAGCCCTGACGGTGGTCCTCGCCATCGTCATGAAGAGGGGCCTCTTCAAGTGGGCATGGATTCCCGGCGTTCCGCTCGTCTGGGACCTGATCGTGACCATGACGGCGTCCTGGCAGAAGATCTTCTCCGGCAACACCGCCGTCGGCTACTGGTCCCAGCACGCCGCGTTCAAGGAGGCGAAGGAAGCCGGCAAGACCAGCTTCGGTTCCGCCAAGACCCCCGAGGCCATCGACGCCGTCATCCGCAACACGTTCATCCAGGGCACCCTGTCGATCGTGTTCGCCGGCCTCGTCCTCGTCGTCGTGGTGGCCGGAGCGCTCGTCTGCATCAAGGCGTTCCGGGCGGGTGGACTGCCGACCACCGAGTCGCCCGAGCAACCGTCGAAGATCTTCGCGCCCGCCGGGTTCGTCCCCACCGCTGCCGAGAAGGAACTCGACAAGGAATGGAACGAACTCATCGCGTCGGGCGTCGTGCGCGCACCCGGTGCTGCGCACACCCACACGGACAGGGCACATCACCATGATGAATAGGGTCGTCGGGGCCGTCCGGACCGCTTGGTGGTGGACGGGGTCGCTGATGGGCGACCACGACTACAGCAGGTACGTCGAACACCTTCGCCGGAACCATCCGGACGCCGAGGTGCCGACCGAGCGCGAGTACTGGAAGGCGCGCTACGCGGACGCCGACGCGAACCCGGGTGCCCGCTGCTGCTGACGTCACCGACCCGTGACGGCGTCCCCCAGTACTGTCAGTACTGATTGCTGAGCAGACACGGTGAGGGAGGACCATCTGTGACGGAGAAGGAAGCCCCGGCGCCGTCCGGGAGCGCAGTCACGAAACCGGACCGCGGGCATCTCATCGGGGTGGGTGCGATGTGGCTGGCCAAGTGGTCGCTGGTCCTCGTGGCCATCTCGCTGGGCGCGTTGTTGTTCGGGTGGATCATCGAAAAGCTGTGGGTGATCGTCCTCCCCGTGCTCCTGGCCGTCGTGGTGTGCACGGTGCTGTGGCCGCCGACGCGGGCGATGACGAGACGGCGTATCCCCCCGGCGGCGGCGGCAGCGACGACGCTCGTCATGTTCGTCGCCGTCGTGGCCGGGATCATCGCCGGCATCGTGCCGTCGATCGTCAGCCAGGCCCCCGAGCTGGCCAACAAGGCCACCCAGGGCATCAACCAGGTGCAGGACTGGCTGAAGGGTCCGCCGATCAACCTGCAGGACGATCAGATCGACCAGGGCATCCACACCATCATCGTGAAGGTGCAGGAGAGTGGGACGGTCATCGCGTCCGGTGTGTTCACCGGCGTCAGCACCGCCAGCTCCCTGCTGATCACGCTCGGCCTCGTGCTGGTGCTGTCGTTCTTCTTCATCAAGGACGGCCCCCGGTTCATCCCGTGGCTGCACTCCGTCAGCGGCGGCCGCGCGGGCCGTCACCTCGAAGTGGTGCTCGGCCGCATGTGGGACACGCTCGGCGGGTTCATCCGGACGCAGGCGCTGGTCAGCCTCATCGACGCCGTCTTCATCGGCGCCGGACTGCTGATTCTCGGCGTGCCACTCGCACCGGTCCTCGCGATCCTGACGTTCATCGGTGGCTTCATCCCGATCGTCGGTGCGTTCGTCGCCGGCGCTCTCGCCGTGCTCGTCGCGTTGGTGGCCAACGGTCTCACCACCGCGGTGATCGTGCTCATCATCATCCTCGTGGTGCAGCAGATCGAGGGCAACGTGCTGCAGCCCGTTCTCCAGAGCAAGAGCATGAAACTGCACGCCGTCGTGGTTCTGCTCGCCGTCACGGCCGGTGCCTCCGTGTTCGGGATCGTCGGCGCCTTCCTCGCGGTGCCCGCCGCCGCCGTCGCCGCCGTGGTGGTGCGATACATCGATGAGCAGATCGACGAGCACAGCGCCGAAAGCAACATCGCCGATGCCGTCGCCGCAAACGAGGACCTCGACGACGCCGAACGGGAGGGCGTCACGATCGACCAGGCCGCCGTCGCGCCCAAGGCGGATTGACCGGCGGTCAGCCGGCGACCACCTCCACGGTGGAGCCGGTGCGTCCGCGAATCACGTGCAGCCGGCTCGGAATTCGCTGACGCATCTCGTCGACGTGACTGACGATCCCGACCACCCGGCCGCCGTCGCGAAGCTCGTCGAGGACGCCCATCACCGAGTCGAGGGTGTCCGCGTCGAGGGTGCCGAATCCCTCGTCGATGAACATCGTGTCGAGCACGACGCCTCCCGACTCCGCCGCGACCACATCGGCGAGACCGAGCGCCAGCGACAGTGACGCCAGGAACGACTCACCGCCGGACAGTGTCTTGGCCGAACGCACCACCCCGGTGTAGTCGTCGCGGATGTCCAGCCCCAGACCACCGCGGCGGCCTCGCGGACCGGCCTCGTCGCTGTGGACGAACTCGTACCGTCCCGCCGACATCCGGCCGAGCCGCGCGGATGCCGAGACCGCCACCTCTTCCAGCCGGGCCGCCAGCACATACGACCGCAGCGACATCTTCCTGGCGTTCTGGCCACGGCCCGCAATCACCTCGGCGAGCGCGGCCAGCTCCTCGTGCGCGGTCTGCATCGGCGCAATCGCCTCGGCGGCCTTGTCGAGCTGGCCGACGAACCGTTCCAGATCGAGCAGTCGGCGCTCGGCGTCGGACGCCGCCGCGACGGCGACGTTCACGACCTCCGCGGCCACGTCGTGCGCGTGCTGGACGGACGCCAATTCCACGGGCTCCGCCTCGGCGACGGCAACGACCTCGGGGTCGTCGAGCACGCTGCGCGCCCCGACCTCGGCGTCCCGGGCCGCCGTGAGGACAGCCTCGATCTCACCCTGGCGGGCGGCCGTCCGGACCGCCGCCACGGCGTCGGCAGTGCTGTCGAAACCGGCGTCCCCGGCGAGTGTTTCGGATTTGGCCACGAGTTCACGGGCCGCCGACTCGGCTCCGGCACCGGCGTCCCGCGCGTCGAGCAACTCGGATGCGGACTCGGCGAGGGCGTCGAGTCGTGCGCGACGAGCCTCCACGCTCGGGGCGTCGCCTGCAGCCTCGCTCACCCGGGCCCGGATCTCCCCGAGCTGTGTCGTACTCGTAGTGATCCTCTCGGCCACGATGGCGGCGTCGACGCCCACGTCCCGCGCCCGTTCCTGCAGGTAACTCTCGCGGTCCCGCAGTTCGGTGAGCGATGCGGACCGACGCTCGATCTCGTCGCCCAGTGCAGTCGCCTCCCCCACCGCCGTTTCTGCAGCGGTGAGGGCCTGCGCGAGTGCGTCCGCGTCACCGTCGCCGCCGCGCTGCACGAGCACGTCGATCGCGCGCTCCACCGCGCCCAGCTTCTCGGTCGCGGTCGTCAGCACCGCCGCGGCCTTCTGCTCCGCCGCAAGGGCCTTGTCCTCGTCGGCCTTCGTGACCGACAGCTCGGACGGTTCGGCAGGGTGCGGGTGCTCGGGTGAACCGCACACCTGGCACGCGACACCGTCCTCGAGCGTGCCCGCCAGTTCCGCGGCCATGCCCGCGATCCGACGTTGCAGCAAGTCGAGCCAGTATTCCCGCGCGTCCTGATGCTTTTGCCGGGCATCGAGCACGCCCCGCTCGAGCCGATCACGCTCGGCCCGTCGGGTGCGGAGATCCGCCGCCGCCGAGGCAGCGTCCGCTGCCCGGTCCCGCGCATCGACGAGGGCGGGCAGTGCGGCGCGGGCCTTCTGCGCCGAGTCGAGCGCCTTCTCCACTTCCCGTAGAGCGAGCGGCAATTGTTCCCGCTCCCGGGACAGCGCGTCACCGGCCTCGGCGAGTTCGACCTGCCGGGCGCGCAGCCTCCCCACTTCGACAGCGAGCCGGTCGGCGGCGACGGATTCGGCGAGTGCCCCGTCGAGGCGCACGATCTCGTCACGCCAAACACGGATACTCGATCGGATGTACTCCCGTTCGTCAGCGGTCGGAGGCCAGGACAACTCCGCCACGAGATCGGCGCCACCCACCGTCGAACGCAATCCGTCCGTGATCGCCTCGACGTGTCGCGCGGCGGCCGCGGCCTTGGCCCGGGCAGCATCGGCGTCGCGCGCCACGGTCGCGACCGGTTCGGCCCGGCGCGCATCCGCCAATTCGGCGACGAGGTCCGCCCGCCGGCCTGCCCCCGCTGCGTGGGCCTCGAGTTCCGCCTCGGCTCGCCGCCTACGGTTCTGCAGTTCGAGGACGCGGCGCGCCTCCGTGAGCGCGTCGCGGGCCACCTTCGCCTGACTCTTGGTTTTCTGCAGTTCGTCCGCGGCCAGGTCACGAGTCTCGCGGGCCTCGTCCTCGAGCTTGTGGGCCCAGGTCGCCGGATCAGCGTCGGCACCCCCCTCGATGCCTGCGGCCGTCGCGACCCGTGCCAGCAGCACGTCGATGGCCCGTTGATGCTCGTCCAGGTCGTGGGCGCTGGTACGCCTGCGGTCCAGGAACCACTCCTCCACCGTTCCGAATCGGGTGGTGTCGAACAGCCTCTCCAGAAGCTGACCGCGTTCCTCGTTGTCGGCGCGCAGGAACTTCGCGAACTCCCCCTGCGGCAGCAGGACCACTTGAAAGAATTGGTCGGCGCTCATGCCCATCAGCCGCCCGACCTCCTCGGCGATGTCGGGGATCCGGGACAGGTTCTCCCCGCGACCGTCGAGCCAGGTGAGCGTGGCCTTCGCGTTCTCCTTGAGGGTCCCCGACCCACGGCGCTTGGGACGCTCGAACTCCGGACTGCGGACGAGCCGCAGATGCCGGCCCGCGATCGTCGCCTCGAGCGTCACCGTCGGAACGGAACCGGCGGGCGCGTGGTCGGACAGCAGGCGCTTGCCGTCCTTCCGTGCCCCGGACACCGTGCCGTACAGCGCGAACGCCACCGCGTCGAGGACCGTCGTCTTACCGGCGCCGGTATGACCGTGCAGCAGAAAGAGCCCGTCCGCGCCGAGCCGATCGAAGTCGACTTCCACGGATCCTGCGAACGGCCCGAAGGCTTCGACTTCGAGTCGATGCAGCCTCATGCCGTCTGTTCCAGCGCGACGACCTCGGCAGTGTCCTCGCCGGCCCGGTCGGCGAAGCCGAGTGCAGCTTCCACAAGCCGGATCTCGCCGGTCGACGGTTCGCTGCGCACATCGGTGAGGAAGCTGCGCGTGATCTGTAAATCGCTGCGCCCGTGCACCTTGTCGCGGTAGCGCAGATCGTCGCCGCCCTCCGGGCGTTGCCACTCGAGGTGAACGGCGAACGGGAATCGCGTCTGGAGCGAGCGCATGGCGTCGACCGGGCGTTCCGGGTCGGTGAGCACCGCCGACACATAGCAGTCCTCGGCGCCGCGGAACGCATCGTCCTCGAGCAACTCCTGCACCGTCCCCGTCAGTTGCCGGAGCCCGCGGACCACCGGCAGGTCGACTCGCTCGACGGCCCGCAGGCCGTCGGCGTCGAGATCCACGAGGTAGACCGCCTTGCTGTGGGTGCGCTCACCGAAGGAGTACGGCAGCGGCGAGCCCGAGTACCGGATGTTCTCGGCGAGGGTCTGCGGCGAGTGGAGATGGCCGAGCGCGACGTAGTCCACCCCGCCGAAGGCCGAAGCCGACACCGTCTCGACGCCGCCGACGGAGATGGACCTCTCCGATCCCGTGGCCTCCGCTCCCACGACGAACGCATGAGCCAGCACCACGGACCTGGTGTGCGGACCGGTTTCGTTCCGCCCCTCGAGGTCGGTGCGGACACGGTCCATCGCGGCGTCGAGGATCTCGGCGTGCGAGCGGGCGGTCGGCACGTCCAGTTGCGAACGGCTGATCTCGGGCTCGAGATAGGGAATGCCGTAGAAAGCGACGGGACCGTGCGCGTCCTCGAGCACGACGGGCGAGCCGATCCCGGCAACCGTCGTCATGAGGTGCAGCCCGCCCGCACGGGAGAACGCGGCACCCGCCCCGAGCCGCGCAGCGGAGTCGTGATTGCCGGACGTGGCGGCGATGACCGCGCCGGCGTCCCGGATGGCTTCGAATCCGCGGTTGCACACGGTGACGGCGTCCGCGCTGGGGATCGACCGGTCATAGACGTCTCCGGGAACGACGACGACGTCCACACCATGCTCGGCGACGAGGGCGGCGATCGCGTCGAGCACACGGGCCTGGTCGGTGAGCAGGTCCACCCCGTGGAACGTGCGTCCGATGTGCCAGTCCGAAGTGTGCAGGATCCTCATGTCCCGAGACCGTAGAGCACCCTGCCGACAACCTCGAACACCTCGGCCGCGTGGCGTCCGACCGATTCGACGTGTCGGTGGGGCGGTGCACCATGAGCCACATGAATGCACTCGCTGCACTCGGAATGCTCCTGGCGCTGGCCGCGGGCACCGCCCTCGGGTGGCTCCTGCACGCGGCACGGAGCGGTGCTCGGGCGGCGCGAGCGGAGGCACAGCTCGCCGCGCTGCGCGAGAACGAGGCCCTCCTCCGGCAGTCGCTCGGCGCAGTCAGCGAAGACTCCGCGCGCCGCCACTCGGGTGCGATCGGCGAACAGATCTCGCGACTGCTCGGGCCGCTGGACGAGGCCGTCGGCGCCATGGCGGAACAGGCGCTGAACTACGACGAGGTGGTGATGATGAGTACCCGCCGGTATGGGCAGCGCAGTGCCCGTCGCCGGGCGGCCGCTGCCGTGACCGCCGCGACGGACCGCCCATGACGGCCGCTGCGGTACTCGCGGATCGGACTGCCGACATCGCTGCGCCGAACCCGTGTCGGACGGTGATCCGTGCGTTCGTGTACGTCCTCGACCCCACCCCGGAGCAGGAGTCGGTGATCCGTTCGCACTGCGGGGCGCAGCGGTTCGCCTACAACTGGGCACTGTCGCAGGTCAAGGCGAACCTCGACCAACGCGCAGCGGAACGGTCCTACGAGATCCCGGACGCGGAGCTGACGCCGCCGGTGTGCTGGTCCGCGTACGGCCTGCGCAAACACTGGAACACCGTCACGAACGCCGTCGCCGTCAACCCCGAGTCCGGGCAGCCGTGGTGGCCGGAGAACTCGAAAGAGGCATACAGTTCCGGGATCGCGAACTGCGCTGCCGCCCTGTCGAACTGGTCCGATGCCCGGTCCGGGAAACGTAAAGGCGCCACCGG